>JAJDVJ010000074.1 GCA_022826205.1 Silicimonas sp.
TGCATTCAGATCGGCACTTTCCGTGTGCCCGCAATCGCTGCACACGAAACCTGCCCGTGACTTTCCCTGTCTCTCGCTCAGCGATCCGCAGGCGTAGCACGGCATGGCCGTGTCCTGGTCCTGCAAGTCGACCTCGATCACCGTGCCGCCCCTGCGAGCGGCCTTGTATTCCAGCATGAGCCTAGTCTGGTACGGCGCAACGTTCAGGATCCATCGGTTGGCGTCGGACTTTTGCTGAACCAGTTTCCCCGGCCTGGCGCGGGTTCCTTTCGCGCTGGCCGTCATGTCCTGAACCTTCGTCTTCTCGACCGCGATGACGGAATGCTTGCGGGCGACCATGGTCGTGAACTCATGGGCGCGGCCCTTCCGTCGCGCCGCCTGCTTCCGCTTGGCAGCCGCCAGTCTCGCCACGCGCTTGCGGCGACGGTTTGCCCCCTTCTTGCTCCGGCTCACCTTCCGTTGCTCGCGCTTCGCCTTTTCCTCCAGAACCTCAAGGCCCGGATCAGGTTCCATGCACGTGCCATCCGAAAGCGTGATCGGCGCGTTGATGCTCCACTCAAGCCCAATGGCGCTGTCGCAGTCCGGTGCGATCTCACGTTCGCCCTGGTCGCATGTCAAACACACGTACCACCGGTTGCCTTCCTTCGTGATCGACGCCTGCCCGTACCGGCCATGCGGCTTCATGTGCCGGTTGTAGGCAATGCGGCCGATGCGCGGAAACCTCACGCTGTCCTTGCCGAAAACCACGCTGGCCGACGAACCAGACCAGCACTGAAACCGGACGCTGTTGTTCCGGGCGCGAGTCCGGACGGTCGGATACCCACCCTGCTTCTTGAAAAACCGGTCGTATGCCTTGTCCAGGTCCTGCAAGGTGATCTGGCGGCACATGGACGGAAGATCCGTCAGCCAGGCAAGGTCCGGGTCGTCGGCCAAGATGCGCCAGCCGACTTCGGTGTCCTGGATGATCACGTCATCCGTTTTCTTTCCGCACCCCTTGAAGATCGATGGACGGCCATGCAGGTCCGTGCCCTTCCGCCGCCCGTAGGTCTCGCGTTGTTCAAGCGCGGCGTTGTAAATCCATCGTGACGCGGCGAACCACTGATCGAGCCGCGCCGCCTGCTCGTCGGTCGGATTCAGGCGGAACTTGTAGGTCTTGAATATCCGCGCCGTTTCCATCTCTTGGCCAATTCCGTGAACTGCCCGGCAAAGGCAGGGCTGATCGTATTTGGTGGGTCACGCTAGGCGGGTCTTGGCGGTGCCGCAAGGGCAAATGATGGCAACGTGAGGACTGCAGGATTGAAAGCAGGTACTCCATGTCACGGCATGAGAAAAGCATCGGAGAAACGCGAACTGTCTTGGCAAGTCGCCGTCATGGTGGAACGGATGAGCGCCACCGGCCGAATGAAGGCGTGAGCCGATTTGACCTGTGCAGGCAATGGCACCCGGCATCAAGTGCGTGCGCCACGGATGCGACGTTTCGGGCAGCCCTGATCCTGTCCCGGCAACGAAGTTTCGGTTCGAGTTCTGCAAACGGGCAAGCCTGGCGGCTCTCCCGTGCAATCGATCCGTCCCCGTGGGACGGCGGCTCAGGCGCGCTCGACTCTGATCTCCAAGAGGTTCCTCGCATCGCGCCCACACGCCACGCCGACCAGATGGATCGGTTCTCCTCGGACGCTGTACTTGTCCGCATAGCCCCGCTCCCGCATCTGCGTGATTGCCTCATTCAGGGCAGTGTCTGCGCCGTCTTCTCGGTCCGCCATCTTGAACTCAAGCAAGAAGACCTGCCCGCCCGTCAGCAGCACCATGTCGGCGCGTCCGCGACTCGACGCATCCTCTGCCCGCACGTCCACCCCGACGGCCCTGAAGCACATGTGCAGTAAACCCGCGTACCAGGCCTCGTAGCGCGCAAGATCGCCCGTCGCGTGCCACTGGTAGGGTATCCCCGCGAGGTACGAGCGAAGACGTTCGGCGAACCCCTCGAAGTCGTTCGCCTCCAGAAGCGCGCAGAGTTCCCGGCCCCTTTCCAGTGGCTCCGTCCCCTTCTTGCCCAAATACGCGAGCAACTCGTCGTTCATGCTCATTCGGACCTCGAGATTCGGATAGTCCAGCCGATAGTAGGTCCTGGCCCCTTCCTTCTTTTCTCCCGCAATCGTCAAGTAGCCGGTCTGGAAGAGAAGCGCCTCGACTTCGATGTCGTTCACGTCGAACTTCGAGACGAGCGACATGTCGGCCATGCGGTTCTCAAGCTCCATCGGGCTGACGGACCTCTCCATCAGCGTTCGGAACAGGAACGACGGGGACCCGGTCTCGAACCAGTAGGGGCGGAACTCCCTGCCGTCGAGCAGCAGCAGCACGTCATAGGGGTTGTACACCCTCTCGCCGCCCCGCCAGTGATAACCATTGTACCAAGCCCGGATCTCCTCCCTGTCCAGCCCGTCAAGCTCCGGCCCGAACACTTCGTCTATGTCGCCTTCTGTGTAGCCGCAGATCGTGGCGTAGCGCGGATCGAGGCTGATGTCCCTCAGGTTGTTGAGGCCCGAGAACAGGCTGACCTTCGAGAACATGCTTACGCCGGTGACGAAGACGAAGCGGACATGCTTCGCGCAGTCCTTTATGATGCCGTAGAACCCGCGCAAGTAGTTCCGATTGGCGATGGCGAGCTCCGGGTCGTGGAGCACGTCGAGGATCGGCTTGTCGTACTCGTCCACGAGTACGGCCACCTGGCGACCAGTATTTCGATGAAGGCGATCGAGAACGTTTCGAAGGCGCCTGGGGCCTGTATCGGATGTCGCGACGGGAGAGAGACCGTTCCAGCGCTCGATCGACTCGAGCTGCTCGATGGCGTCCCCTTCGATCTCGCCCGGCGAATCGTACTTTCCGCCGAAGCTGAGCCGAACCACAGGATGGGTGATGGACCAGTTCCAGTGCTCGTGGATGTCCAGGCCCCGGAACAGCTCCTCGTGCCCTTCGAACAGCGATCCCAGAGTGTCCAGCAGGAGGCTCTTGCCAAACCGGCGGGGCCGAGACAGGAAGTAATGGCGCCCATCTTCCACCATCCGCCGGACGAGTGGCGTCTTGTCGACGTAGCAGAAGCCCTGCTCCCGGATCGTGCGGAAGTCCTGGATCCCGATCGGGAGGCGGCTGCGGCTCATCGGTCGCTCCATATCCGGTTGTCGGAATTCCTGCATGGCGTGCATTTCATTTTGGCGGCTTCCGCACGTCTGCAAAACCTGTTCGACCAAGTGAAGTGCGGCAAGCCGGTTCCTTCCCGGCTCCCATCGTCGCATGGCAGGCTGATGGAGGCGATTTGCATGCATCACCGTTCCATTCGGCAAAGGAGTACGGAGTGAACGAGGTCATCTGCTGGAGCAGGAGGCGCATTGAGTCGTCCCTTCGCATGACAACGAGGGGCCAATTGCGGTGATCTTTACCGTCGCCGTTCCCTTGTTTTCTCCAAGCGGCCAGTGGTATGGGAATGCCCACAGCTGTCCTGGCATCAGCCCGGAGATGGCATCGTTCACGTACAGATAGAGCGGGCCGCTTGACTGCGCCGCGTAGCAGGTGCCAGAGCCGATCGGGAAGGTCTCGCCGCCCAACTGGCCTGTGCGTCCTGTCAGTTCAAACCAAGGACGCGACAGGTGCCGCCGGAATGGTGTCGAAGCCTTCATCAGGAATGGTGCCGAGACTGCCAGCCCGTCCGGCCCCGCCGGGAGGCCCCCGTCCATCCATCCGACCACCTCGTCGACCTCGAACCTGTAGAGAGTTCCCGCAACCAGCTCCAGTCCGGTTTCCATGCAAGGATCGTCCGCCTTGAATTCGACGGTTTCTTCTCCAGTTGCCAGCGCCCGAACATCAGACTGACCACAAATGCAACCGACGCAGTCGCGAATTTGAAACATCGTACGGTCCGCCGCCAGAACGATCGCGACAATGATCGCCACGGAGGCCAACCACCACCAATTCAATCGCAACGCGCTACAAGCCTTGCGGCCAAGGGGTGAGCGCAAGCAGGATGTAGCCGACGTCCTACACTTGGTCGGATTCCCGGAATGGTTGGCATCGGAACCGTTCGGATGCCTTACATGGAACCAGGCTTTCTCTGCCCGGTCGAAGGTCCGTGCCGACGTCTTCATCTTGGCACACACCAAGATTAGGAAGAGGAAGATTGCGACCAAGACCCAGAACCAATTCGAATTCTTGCAGAACATCTGGTACAGTCCAGCGATCCAGATGTCGACGAATTCAGGGAGGAAAACCTTCGCGAGTTCGCTCAAGGCATTCGCTAGGTCACAACACATTGGACCTAACGGACAAGTTGCGCCAGTGCAGGCTATGCCGATTCCCGACGCCACAATGACAGGAACAGCGACCGCCATCGCCGTCGCCAAGAGAAACATGAAATAGAGCCACTGCCGCAACAAGATAATGTCACGGGCGCAGTCCATGGCGGAATCCCGCTCCTTAGATTTCTCCATACTCTCAAATTCAGGTGACGTGCCGTACGTCGAGACGACGTCGTAACTTGCGGGAAGCCCCGTCGGAGCGTAGGGCACTACCCGCGCTTTAATGCGTTCAAGTGCGCTTCGGTGGATCTTCGGTGGCTGGCACGAACAAGCATTCTTCCGGGACCGGCACGAACAGGCTTCACTCCAGAGGTCTTCAATGTTTCTGGGCCTGTAGCGGTAGTAGGCGCGCAGTCCAGCACGCGAATCGTGCTGAGTGCCATTCCAGTCGGCGCGGTCGCGGTAATCATTCCGCAAATCAGGTCGGAAAATCAGGCCGGGCGCTTCTGCCTCTGCATCCTCTTCATCGTTCTGCTCACTTGGCAACTTTCGCGAATCTTGAGGACACTGTTCGACCTTTGACATCATCCAGTCGAGCGAAACCAAAGCAAGCTCAGGCCGAGGGTATCCGCCGCCGACATCGCTGTGGACCCCTGGAAACCACACCTGCTCGATACGCTGGGGACTCTTTTCGTTCTCTTTGCTCTCGCAACACTCTTCCCACAACACCGGATGGAAAGAGTGTCTTTCATCGTCAATGGAAATCGCATGACAGGCCTTGCGGACAATGCAGCTCAGCTTGGTGTCATTGAACTTCAGCGGGTAGATGAACACGTCCCAAAGACCCCTAAGCTCGGCGATCGGCAGGCCGTAAGCGGCGACTGTGTCCCAAACTCCCATGAACTCGATCTTGACATTGCAATGGCGCGCAGGTTGGTTTTTCTCGGCAAATCGCATGCGCAGGGTTCTTCTTGCCCAGGCGAATGGCCTTGAAACTTGACAACCCTTACGTTTCCACCTGTATTTCGCAAAGCTTCGGCGCGCGAATTCATCCAGTTCGCGTTCCGACTCGAAAGTGTTCTTGGGCAGCCCGCACTCAGCGATCAGTCCTGCGAGTACGCGAACCGTGAAGGCGCCGCGACTGAAACCGAAAAGATAGATCTTGTCGCCGTCCTCGTAGTTGCGACACAGGAACTTGTAGAGCTGGATGACGTTGTTCTTGAGTCCATAGCCGAACACGCCTCCCAGCAACCTGGGCAGAAGAAGTTCCTGCGTGCCCACACCGTCGTCGTACATCGCGATCTGATCGCTACACTGCAAGTCCAAGGCGTTGTACAGCCGCCAGACATTGGTCTTGTGCCGTTTCGCGGCACTGTTGCCCGTGCCGTCTGACAACAGGACGATCCTCTTCATGCCAACTCGCGCCCCTTTCCGCGATCCAGCCGAAGATCATGCATATAGTTCGGCCCCGAAACGACCATCGGCTTCGTCGCTCTAGTACTTTCCGTACCGAAGCGACCAAAGTCAAGCACGGCTCCCGCGCTCCCTGGCGTCCTGCCATAGGGCCGCCATGATAATTGAACTGAAGGCGATAGGACGGGCTGACAAATTTCGCGTCCGCGCGCAACATCTAAACCGATTTGAACCGAGCTGCATCGCGGCAGTTTCCAGCGGACGGGGGAGTTCGGACCTGTCCACCAGCGAAGCGCGTGACCGCCGGATCGCTTGGCCGCCGATCGCCGGCACCTGTTTCGGCAGGCAATTTTGAAATTCCACCATAGCCCGGTCCCGGTCGATTCCGTATGATCGTCCCGATGACAGCACGGACATCCCCATGGTCGCCACCGTCACCTCCCTGACCTCGGCCGCGGTCACGACCCGCTACTTCGAGCGGGACGGCTACTACGCGAAGTCCGACCCGGAGCACCGGAAGGCGAGCCACTGGCACGGGAACGGCGCGGCCGCGCTCGGCCTCGGGCGCCACGTCTCCCCGGCCCGCTTCGAGGCGATCCTGTCCGGCGCGGTGCCGGGGACGGACGTCACGCTGGGCCGCATCAGGGACGGCAGGCGCGAGCACCGCCCGGGCGTCGACGTCACCCTGCAGGCCCCGAAGTCGGTCTCGCTCGCGGCGCTGGTCTCGGGCGACGCCCGGATCGTGCGGGCGCACGACCGGGCCGTGGCGGCGACGCTCGGATTCGTGGAGGAGCACCTTCTCGTGACGCGCCGGTGGGACAGGGCCGCGAGGCGTCATGTCCGCGTGAAGGCGCCGTCGATGGTGGCGGCCACGTTCCGCCACAAGGCCAACCGCAACCTGGAGCCTCACCTGCACACGCATGCCGTGATCGCCAACATGACGCGGAGGCCGGACGGGACCTGGGCCAGCCTCGACACGGGACCGATCGGGCCGGCTGAGAAGCTCGTCGGCGCGCACTACAGGAACGAGCTCGCGGCCCGGCTCCGCGACCTCGGCTACGCGCTCCGGCCCACCATGGTCGGGCGGGTTCCCGGCTTCGAGATCGAGGGGATCGACCGAGCGCTCCTGGAGGAGCACTCGACGCGGCGGCAGGAGATCATGGACTGGGTCCGGAGCCATGGTCTCGCCGACACGGCGGCCAACAGGCAGCGGGCGGCGCTCGCGACACGGAAGGCGAAGGACGAGCCGCACCACCGAGAGCTCGAGGCCGGTTGGCACGCCCGCGCGAAGGGGACGGCGCTGGACCGCAGGCCGCCGCGTCCCTACGCGGGTCGCCAGAGGGCCGCCGAGGAGGCGGAGCGCCTGCCCACGATGCTGGAGATCGTGACCCGCTCGGCGGAGCATCTCGCGGAACGGGCGTCGGTCTTCCGGGAGACGGATCTCTGCACGCAGGCGCTCGCCCATTCCCCGGGCCTTCACACGCATGCGGACTACGCGGCTGCGCTGGACGGGCTGAAGCGGGACGGCCATCTCGTCGACGCCGTGCGCCGGGGACTC
>JAJDVJ010000085.1 GCA_022826205.1 Silicimonas sp.
AACTGACCACGTCAATTGTCCCTGAGTATGCGCAGCTGCACGAGGCTGACGATCAGTAGGATCAGGAACAGCACGACGGTCTGCGCCGCGGCGTAACCCATGTTGAAGTCGGTGAAAGCGCTTTGATAAATCATCAGGACGAGGGGTTTCGTCGAGTTGAGCGGCCCGCCAGGGTCATTGGTGGTCATGTTGTAAACGTGATCGAAAATCCTGAGGAACCCGATCGACGAGAAGACCACGATGAACACGATGGTGGGCCTCAGGAGGGGAATCGTGATTTCCCAGAGAATCGTCCAGGTCGACACGCCGTCGATCCTGGCGGCCTCGTAGTAGCTTCGCGGGATGGCCCGCAGACCCGCCATGAAAATGATGATCTGGAACCCGAGCCCGGCCCAGACGGCTGGCGCCAGGATGGCCGGAAGCGCAAGCGTCGTCGAGCGCAGGAATTCAACCTGTGGAATTCCTGTCGTGGCAAGGAAATTGTTGAAGAGCCCGATCGGGACCGGCTGGTAGAACCAGCGCCAGCCCCAGGCCATCGCCACGGCGGTCGTCATGAACGGCAGGAAATAGAGCATCCTGAGGAACCCGTGCATGAAGCGCAGCCTGTCGAGGTGATAGGCAATCACGAAGGAGATCACCAGGCTGACGGGCGTGCCGATCAGCAGGTACGCGAAGGTGTTGCGAAAGACCTTCCAGAAGACCGGATCGTTCCAGAGTTTCGCGTAGTTGGCCCAGCCGGCCCAGGTCCGGTCGCCAAGCAGGTTCCAGTTCTGGAAGGAAATGACCATGGCGTTTGCCGTGGGATAGAACCGGATCACCACGTAGAACAGGATGGGCACGGCAAGGAATGCCCATGCCCAGACGATCTGCTTTTGCCGAATTGAGAGCCTGTCGTACATGTTCGTTGCGCTCGCGGGCAGGAGGTCCTGGTCTGGGGTTCCGAGCGCGGATCGCGAGCCCCGGACTGCGTCCAGGGCTCGCCTGCATCTACTTGTAGTATTCGTTCAGCAGTTCCTGTTCGGCCTCGGCGGCAATGGCAATGCTGTCTGCCACTGCCTGGCCTTCGATGTCGATGCGCTGAACCATGTCGATCAAGAGCTGCCGCTGCGCGCTTTCATTGGCGAACTTTGTCGTGTTCGCGTAGGCAAGGCCACGGATGAAGGGCCCGAACACCTCGTCGTTCGCATTGGCTTCGGTCAGACCGACCGAGGGTTTCGCGGGCAGTTCGCCAACAACGTCGAGCCAGACCTGCATGGCCTCGTCCGACGTCACGTACTGCATGAACTTTACGGCGGCATCGTATTTCTCGCCTTCGGCCTTCGTCGTGATGGCATTCACCCAGTAGGACGAGTAGTTCGAACGCATGCCGTCGGAATTCGCTGGCAGTTCCGTAACGCCCCACTTGAGGCCGCGCGTCTTGTTCAGCGAGCCGATGCGGAACGAGCCGTCGATATGCATGCCCGCACGACCGGCCTTGAAGGCGGCCTGGGGCTCGTCCATGAATCCGAAAGCGGACACTTTGTGCTCGTTCACGAGACCGGTGTAGAACCCGGCCGCAGCGATTCCGGCTTCGGAGTTGTAGTTGACGGTCCTGTAGTCATCGAGGTAGGGCTCGCCGCCGAACTGGCGTACCAGGACTTCCCGGAACCAGTGATGGTCCTGTGCGTTCATGCCGGCCGTGATGCCGACCTGCGTGAGATTGCCCGCAGCATCGGTTTTCGTCAGCATCTTCGCGGTTTCGATGAGCTCGTCCAGAGTCTCCGGCGGACCGCCAATCCCGGCCTCGTCAAACAGGGTCTTGTTGTAGAACAAGGCGAGCGAGCGGACGGCGGTTGGAAGAGCCCAGTAGTTGTCGCCCTCACGCATGGCGCCGACCATCGGGAAGAACTCGTCCTCGATCATCGACGGCGGAAAGGCGTCGTTGGGAAGCGGCTGGATCAGTTCGGCCGCCACGTAGTCGTTCAGCCAGCCGTAGAAGAGTTGCACGACATCGGGGCCCTCGCCCGCAGGAATCGCGGCAGCAACCTTTGTCCGGTAGTCCGCGTACGGGAAATGCGTCATCGTGACCTTGATATCCGGATTGGCAGACTCGAAGTTCTCGATCAGCTGCTCCATTGCAGCGACGCGCGCGTCAAAGAAGTACTGCCAGTATTCGATTTCCACTTCGGCCTGGGCGGATCCGGCCGCCAACATCGCCGCGGTCGCAGCGCCGGCGATCCTAGATTTCGTCAGTTTCACAAGCATTTGATAGACGTCCTCCTTGTTGGTGTTGGTGAATGTGCCCGGGCCCGGCCCGGCCTCATTGCTGGTTTCGAGCGTAGCGCGGCCAAGTTGAAATCACAAGCGGGATAAGCTAACGGTGCGGACGATGGCGAGTACCGGAACGACGGCGGATGAGGCGGTGAACGGACGCGGGACCGGTTGCACGGTGCGGGTTGCACGCCAGAGTCAGAGCAGTCCGTGTGTCCGACACATGGCCGGACGGGTGACGGCCGCAAAGCTTGTCCACTCACAGGACCTGTGTCTCGCCGCGCGCCCGCGGCGGACGGCAACGGGCCCGGAGTAAGGGTGATGCCGACCCCGGACCAGGTCCGTATCATGGATGATCGCGCAAGGCCGCGCGTCATGGAACTCTGGTGGGCGCTCAGGCCGCTGACATCGGTGATCCGTTTCATGAACACCGGCGCCCATCCGGATGACGAGACGTCAGCGATGCTTGCTGCGCTCGGCGTCCGGGACGGGTTCAACCTGTCCTTTGCGTGTTCGACCCGGGGCGAGGGCGGACAGAACGACATCGGGAGCGAACTTTCCGGGGACCTCGGTGCGCTGAGGACGGCCGAAATGGAAAAAGCCTGCGAGATCCTCGGCATGAGGATGTACTGGCTTTCTGAAAGCCCGGAAGACCCGATCGTCGATTTCGGATTCTCGAAGAGCGGAAACGAGACTCTTGACCGGTGGGGACGCAATCACACGCTTGCGCGGTTCGTCGAGATCGTCAGGACCGAACGCCCAGACATCATCTGCCCGACCTTCCTTGACGTCCCCGGCCAGCACGGACACCACAGGGCAATGACGGAAACAGCGCGGCTGGTCATGTCCGCCGCAGCCGATCGGGACCATCCGAGCAACCTGGCGCCGTGGCAGGCAAGAAAGCTCTACCTCCCTGCGTGGTCCGGTGCGGGCCGCTCGTATGATGACGACGTCGGACCGCCGCCGGCCACGGTCGTGGTACCCGGAAAAGGCGTCGATCCGGTCAGCGGCTGGAGCTGGGAACGGATCGGACAGCAGTCGCGGTCGTTCCACCGGTCCCAAGGCATGGGCCGGTGGATCGTTGCGGGTGAGGAACGGGACTGGTCGCTGCACCTGGCCGAGAGCCATGTCACGGGCCCGGACATGACACCGGCTTCCGGCCTTCCTGAGACGGTCAGCGACCTCGCGCACGTTGACGGCGCGGAACCGGTCGCGGACCGGCTGCGATCGGCAGGGCAGGCGCTCGACGATACAGTGTCCGCGTTTCCCGGCTTCGATTCCGTGGCTAAGGCCGCCGCACGTGCACTCGAGTGCGTTCGGGCCGCCCGGGATTCCTGTCCCGAGGACGCGAGAGACGAAATCCTGCACCGCCTCGTTGCCAAGGAAGCACAGCTTGGACATGTCAGGCGGATCGCGCTCGGCGTGGAAGCCCGTGCGCGCCTCGGGGAAAGATGGCTGTACCCTGGCAGCAGTACCTCGATTTCTATCGAGCAACGGACGGGTGCGGCGAGCAGCGTTCACGCGGTGGTTGAATCCCCTCGTGGCTGCACCGTAGCAGACGGAAACTTTCGCGTCGGACCGCAAGCGGCATCAACCGATCCTTACCGCGACCGTTTCGATCCCTGGATGCCGGCCGCGCCGGCGCTGTCGCTGGACATCGAGGCCCATGGCATCAAGTCGAACTGCCGCCTTCCCCTCGACGGCCCGCCGGTGATCCTTCCGGGTCGCTCTGCCCGGATCGAGCCGGACTCCGAGATCGTCAACCTTGCCGCTAACCCGAGGCGGATCGAGGTGGCGGTCACTGGCGTGCATCCGGTGTCGGCCGATGCGGAACCTGGCCTGCCAAAGGGCTGGGATCTCGAGAGAACCGATGGAGGATTCGCGGTCACGGCCCCGGAAAATGCCGAAGAGGGGCTTTATTCGATCCCGCTCTACCTGGATGGCGAACCCGCTGCCGCCGTCCGGCGGATTTCGTATCCCCACATCGCCGCGACAGCATTTATTCGCAGGGCTGAAATACGGGTTCGCGTTCTCTCGGCTCGCGTCCCGGATGTCCGTGTCGGCTACATCGGATCCGGAAACGACCGGATCGACCACTGGCTCGCCGCGCTTGGGGCGAACGTCACGGCAGTATCCGATGACGCGTTGCGAAGGGCGGCAGCTTTCCGGTCGTACGACACGATCATCGTCGGGATCTTCGCGATGAAAATGCGGCCGGGCCTCGCCCGGGCCATGCCAGCCCTGCATCGCTGGATCCGAGACGGCGGGACGCTGGTGACTCTCTACCATCGGCCGTGGGACAACTGGGATCCCGAATCCGTTCCGCCGAAGAGGCTGGAAATCGGCCAGCCTTCGCTTCGCTGGCGCGTGACCGACGCAAAATCGGACGTCACCCATCTCGATCCGGAACATCCGGTCCTGTCGTATCCCAACCGGATCGGGCCGGATGACTGGGCAGGCTGGCACAAGGAAAGGGGCCTTTATTTCGCAAAGTCCTGGGACCGGGCCTATCGTCCCTTGATCGAAATGGCGGACCCGGGCGAACGGCCGCACCAGGGTGCGTTGCTCGCGGCGGACATCGGCTTGGGGCGGCACGTCCACACGTCGCTGGTCCTGCATCACCAGGTGGAAAAACTCGTGCCAGGCGCGTTCCGGCTCCTGGCGAACATGATCCTGCGAAGACGGCCTAAATGACCGCGGTCTGGTCTTCCTGCCGGATGGTACGGCCGGACGCAGGCCGTCCGGAGAACAAGCCGGGTTCAAGACCGAGCACGTGGTCCAGGCATGACGGCGCGAGTGAACACTCCGTCGCCTGAAGACGACGGCTTTTCGGCCAAGCTACGCGGAAACCCGCACGCTTCGCGACCGAAGGCCGGTTCCCGGCCCCTTAAACTGCTGCAGCACGTTGCGGGCGGCGCTGACGTCGCGGTCAAGCACGAGACCGCAGACGTCGCAGCCGTGCACCCTGTCCGCGTCCCGGCGACGGCGATCGGCCCCGGAATTCCAGCGAATGGCGAAAGCCGCCCGCAAGCGCCACAAGCGGGAAAATGCGGCAACGCTCTCCCGCTGGGCCAGGCTTCTGCACGGCGATTGAGACAGGGAGCCAAAATGTATCTTGCAATTAACAATTTGTCCAAATGTCGCATATCTTGTATATTTCAGTTTACTTTTTGCTTGACATGCGCGCCGAGAGACGGGATGATGCGTGTCACGCGACGGACAGGAGCCGGCATTGGACATCTTCGAGATCGGCGAAACGGTTCGCCGCAAGCGCAAGGAGCTTGGGTACACGCAGCACAGGCTTGCGCAGCTCAGCGGCATGAGCCGCACCAGGATCAACCAGATCGAGTCCGGCCAGGCATTCGACATGAAGCTGGGCAGCATCGCCTCGATCCTTGATGCGCTGGGCATGTCATTCCGCATCTCGGACGCGCGCGATTCCCGCCCCGTCTACGAGGACATCAGGAAGGAATCCGAGAGTGACGCTCCGGGTCTGGGTTAACGATCGCCCAGTCGGGCGTCTTGACCGGCATGGCAGAGGCACGACCTTCGTCTATGACGGGGATGTCGACCTGCGGAATGCCGTCAGCCTGACGATGCCAGTCAGGACGGCATCCTATGACAGCGCATACGGCCTCCTGCCCGTATTCGACACGAACCTGCCGGAGGGGATCCTGCGTGACATCCTGCAGAAGTCCCTCGCGAAGGCCCAGGGGCGCGCGGACCCACTCGACATCCTGCGCCTGACCGGGCGGAACCAGATCGGGCGCATCCGCGTCCTGCCGGAAGACGAGCGGCCGGAGCGGCAGGCTTCCGTCCGCAACATCGACGAGCTTCTGGACAGGGAAGCGACCCGCGCATTCGTCAGCGAGATCGTGGAGCGCTACGCACCCCGGTCCGGCGTCTCCGGAGCGATGCCGAAGGTCCTCGTCGAGACGGATCCGCATGGCGACGTGGATGACGGAGGTCGCGCGCATCGCCACACGATCCAGACATCGGACTACATCCTCAAGTTCGATGCCGAGGACTACCCGGGACTCTCCCTGAACGAGTTCTGGTGCCTCGAGGCTGCACGGAGGGCCGGCAACGTCACGGTCGACGCCCGGCTCAACGTCGACGGCCGCATGCTTTCCGTGCGTCGCTTCGACGGCGAGGACGGTGATCGCCTTGGGTTCGAGGACCTGGCCTCGCTCAACGCCAGGACGGCAGTGGACAAGTACGCGGGCAGCGTCGAGACGGATCTCTTCAAGCGCGTCGCTGAATTCTCCGGCGACCGCAGGAGGGCGAACCTGGAGGCCCTCTTCAGGCTCTGCGTCACGAACTTCGCGATCCGGAACGGAGACGCGCATCTCAAGAACTTCGCCCTGCTCTTCGAGGATGCCGAGAGTGGTCCGTTCACGCTATCGCCGGCCTACGACCTCGTGACCACGACGGCCTGGATCAGGACCGACTTGATGGCTCTGAACCTTCAGGGATCGAAACGCTGGCCGAAACCGGACGCGGTCCTGAAGCTGGGCGCACGGGCCAGGCTGTCCAGGCAGGCGGCCAGAGAAATCATCGCGGAGGTCGGGGACGGCGTGCAGACCGTCCTGCCGGACATGCTTGCCGCGTTCGAGGCGCATCGGCAGGCCGCGATCGGGCACAGCATCGCGGCCGCCTGGAACGAGGGACTAACGATGTCGCTCGGCGTGGATCCCGTGCCCATTCCCGAACCCGGCAGACTGTCCCGCGGCGGCGATGCCGCCGGTTCGCGTGATGCCGTCGCGCCCGTGGTTTGACGCCGTGGTCCTGGCAAACATGTGAAGCCCGGCCTCGGTGACCGAAAAGGGCACGGTCTTGGAGTAGGGGGCGACGATGGCGTCGATCGACGAGACGTAAATGATGGGGCTTACAAAGAAAGCATCCATGTTTGGAGGCAAGCCCGGATCCGGACTTTTCGGCGGTTTTTTGGTGATCCCGATCCGGGTTTTCCACATCCCTATCCACAGGCGGGCACCATGCGGGCATCCCAAGACAGTCCGGCCACCGTGTTGTGACCGGCGCACTTGATTCGTTCCAGGCCCGGCGGGTCGCCGCGGGACGCGGCCGCGCACTCGTCACCCGGTCCCGGGCTCCGTTTCCGTTTGCGTCGTGACGTTCTCGCGCCTCGCCAAACGTGTCGTTGTCATCCACGTGACGGAGCTTTCGTGATGTTCCTGGATTGTTCAAACCTGAATGTTGCGTTGGTTGCTCGATCATGCGGCAGTCGACTGTGCTCGGCAGCACACTAGACCGTGAGCAACTGCAACCGCTGTGGGTGGATGCAATCAGTACCTCGCCCGACAGTTTCACGACAGTTTCAGTCAGTATTGTACCGTCGTCCGTGGGCGAATTTCGTCCTCAAGGTGAACAACGACGCAAAACGATACGTGGAGAAGAAAATGACGACATTGAAACTGGACCGTCGCGCCGTGATCGCGACCGTCGCCGCCCTTGGCCTTGCCGGACCGGTCGCGGCCGATGGCCATCAGGTCTTGGACAGCGTCCACTTCCTGATCCCTGGCGGTGCCGGCGGCGGCTGGGACGGCACGGCTCGCGGCACTGGCGAGGCGCTGACAAAGGCGGGCCTGGTGGGAACCGCATCCTACGAGAACATGTCTGGCGGCGGCGGCGGCAAGGCCATCGGCTTCCTGATCGAAAACGCCGAAAGCAACCACGGCACGCTCATGGTCAACTCAACCCCCATCGTGATCCGATCGCTGACCGGTGTCTTCCCGCACAACTTCCGCGACCTGACGCTGGTATCGGGCACGATAGGAGACTACGCCGCGCTCGTCGTCGGCAAGAACAGCCCGATCGACACCATGGCCGACCTGATTGCGGCCTTTGATGCCGATCCCGGTGCGACGGCCATCGGCGGCGGCTCGGTTCCGGGCGGCATGGACCACCTTGTGGCGGCCATGGTGATGGAAGCAGCCGGCAAGGACGCGCTAGGCGTGAAATACATCCCTTACGACGCCGGCGGCAAGGCCATGGCAGCCCTGCTTTCCGGCGAAATCGCCGCACTCTCGACCGGGTTCTCGGAAGCCGTCGATCTCGCGAGTGCCGGTGAAGTGAAGATCATTGGCGTGACGTCGGATGCGCGTGTGGACGCGGCCCCCGATGCGATGACCATGAAGGAACAGGGCATCGACACCACTTTCGTCAATTGGCGCGGGTTTTTCGCAGCCCCCGGCTTGCCTGCCGACAGGCTGGCCTTGTACCAGGACGTCCTTGCCAAGATGTACGAAACGCCCGAGTGGGAAGAAGTCCGAGCCCGCAACGGTTGGGTCAACATTCACAATTCAGGCGACCACTTCAGGGCCTTCCTGGAAGACCAGGAAATGGTCATCGGTGACCTGATGAGAAAGCTCGGCTTCCTTTGACAGAACAGGCGGCAGAGCGATCGTTCGCTCTGCCGCGGCACAGCATGAGGAGGGGACGACATGGCATTGGATCGCTGGCTCGCGCTTGTTCTCCTGGGCGTCTGCGTAGCCTATGGATACGCTGCCTGGTTTACCATGGACGGCAGTCTTGCCCCGTTCATGAAGCGGAACCCGATTTGGCCCAGCACCTTCCCGAAAGTCCTTTCGGTCCTGGGGATCATCGCAGCATTGGTCATCCTCCTGGGTCTCGAGAAGTCCGAGCCGAAAGCGGCCGACATCGATTACCGCCGCCTGGGCGAGTATAACCTCGGCCAAGCGCTCCTGCTTCTCGCGCTCATGGTCGCCTACGCGCTATGCCTGCGCCCCTTGGGTTTCCTGATCTCGACGTCCGCCCTCCTGGTCCTCGGCTCCTTCATCCTGGGCGAACGCAAGTGGCATATCATGCTGCCAGTCGCCCTGATTGCCGCAGTTTCCGTCTGGTATCTCGTCCAAGTGGTCCTTGGCATTTACATGCGCCCCTTGCCTGGAATTCTTGGAGGCTGACATGCTTGAAGGGTTCCTGATTGGCTTGCAGACAGCGCTTTCCGTCCAGAACCTCTTGATGGTCATCGGCGGCTGCCTCATTGGCACGTTCATCGGCATGCTTCCGGGTCTGGGACCGATGTCGATCATCGCCATTATGATCCCCGTCGCAATCTCGATGGGCGACCCCTCCGCGGCGTTGATCCTCCTGGCGGGTGTCTATTACGGCGCGATCTTCGGTGGCTCGACATCTTCGATCCTCTTGAACGCGCCGGGCGTCGCGGGAACTGTCGCCTCCAGTTTCGACGGCTATCCCATGGCACGTCAGGGAAAGGCCGGAAAGGCGCTCACCGTTGCCGCGATCGCAAGCTTTGCGGGCGGCACCATCGGCGCGCTGCTGCTCATGATCTTTGCGCCTGCCTTGTCTTCGGTGGCGCTCTTGTTCCATTCTGCCGAGTATTTCGCGCTGATGGTGGTTGGCCTTTCCGCCATCGCGGCATTCGCCGGCACAGGTCAGGTTGCAAAGGCCTTGGTGATGACTCTTCTCGGCCTGATCATGGCGACCGTCGGCGAAGGCGCCCTGTTCAACTTGCCACGCTTCACCATGGGGATCATGGACCTGCAGTCGGGCTTCGGCTTCATCACGCTCGCCATGGCCATGTTCGCACTTCCCGAAGCGCTGTTTCTCGTCCTGAAGCCGAAGGACCTTCAGGGCGACGACGGCAAGATCAAGGAATTGCGGATCACCGGCAAGGAGGCAAAGGCCATCGCGCCCGTGATCGGACGTCAGTCCCTGCAAGGCTTCTTCATAGGCGTCCTGCCCGGTGCAGGCGCCACCATTGCGAGCTTTCTCGGCTATGCCGTGGAGCGCAACATCGCCCCGAAGAAAGAACAGGACGAATTCGGGAAAGGGTCCGTCAAGGGCCTTGCAGCTCCCGAAACGGCGAACAACGCCGCATGCACGGGGTCGTTCGTGCCGCTCTTGACCTTGGGCATTCCTGGTTCGGGCACGACGGCCATTCTCCTTGGTGCTCTGATCGCGCTGAACGTGACACCCGGGCCTCGCCTGATGGTGGATGAGCCCCAGATCTTCTGGGCAGTCATCATGTCGATGTTCATCGGAAACCTGATCCTGCTGGTCCTTAACCTGCCGCTCATTCCGTACATCGCAAGAATCTTGACGGTGCCCCGCAACTACCTGATCCCCTTCATTCTGTTCTTCACGCTAATGGGTGCGTACATCGGGCAGAACAATGCAACCGAGCTGCTCATTCTGGTTGGCTTCGGCATCTGCGCGACCGCGCTGAAATTCGCCGACTACCCTCTCGCTCCGCTGCTGATCGGGTTCATCCTCGGCGCGATGATGGAAAACAACTTCGCACGCTCGATGCAACTCTATGACGGTGTCTCGTTCATCTGGGAGCGGCCGATGACACTGGGACTCCTGGCAATTGCCGTCATTCTCGTTGCCCTTCCAAGCTATCGCGCGCGTCGCGCGAAGGCGCGTCAAGACGGCGTTGCGGAGGGGGATTGACAGTTGCGGATCGTGCGGCCGCACTTCGCCGCCTTCTTCGGCCGGTTCACCGCGACGCCGGAGTTCGGGCTCGGCTGGCCGCTTGATCAGGTGCGGGAAGACTTCATGCGTCCTTTCGTGGCCAGGAATTCCTGACGCGGCGAATTTGCGCACTCGGAACCGCAGCCCCGATGTGACTCAAGAACAAATTCCCCCTTGCATAGGAACCGCCTGCGAAGGATCTGATTCAACCGAAGCGGTTCTCTCCTTCCGTGCCTGGCCGGATCCACCAGACGATCAACAAGATGATGCCAATGATTGGGACCAGCAAGATCAGGAGCCACCATCCGGTACGGTCCGTGTCGTGAAGGCGGCGCGCCATTGCGGCAAGGTTGGGCAAAATGACTGCCAGCGTGAACAGCCAATTCAGAATCCCCGATCCAAAATCGGCTCCGAGCACCCAGACGTCGATGGCCTGCAAGATGATGCCAACCAGGAACACAAACAGCATCCAGTACCAGAATTCGGACCGCGTTGCGCGTCCGGTGAAGTCAACGTATTTCCTGGCACAGGTCCTAACGGCTTCCGTGAATGTCATGATCTTGCGCCCCCCGAGCAAGTGAAACGCTCCTAGGCTATTCGAACGATCTTCTTCGGTCAACGCGTTCGGACGGATGGATCCTGTCTCCATGGCCTCCTTGTTCTTGGGAGGCATTCGGGAAATTTGAACGCCCTCACGAAGTTGACTGGCTTGTGCGGATCGTGCTCGGGCACCTAGATTCTGGTCCAGGTGCAATGCGGGATCCGACGATCCGGACGCGAAGATTCCCCTTGAATCTGGATTGGGCGTTTGCGGTCCGGCTACTGTGGATTGGAACAGAGGTCACAAGCCTGGATCGTCTGCAAATGTCATGAATGAAGCTCGCCGGATGATTGCCGTGCCCAACGCTTGCCGGGTGCTCGCAAGGGGAATTCGGGCCGGATCGTCGAAAACGGCCGTCACGCCAGCTTGTCCGCGCTCACACAAGCTCCACGAGCGGACCATATGGTCTCAGCGCCCGGTCAGCCGTCAGGAGCGGCGAGCCTTCCTGCCGGGCCTGGGCAATCAGAATGCGATCGAACGGATCGGCATGGTGCAAAGGGAGGTCGGCAACCTGCAACGTGTGGCTCGCCGTGATCGGCAACTCCCCCAGCCATTCTTTGCAAGCCCGGCCCGCAGGGCGACCGGATCCACCTGGAAATCCGGCCGCCCGAGCCCCGCCTTGGTGACAACCTCCCAGATGCTTGCTGCCGAATAGTGGGGATGTTGCCCTTCATCCGCCAGCCGCGCACGTGCGGTCTGGCTCAATCGCTGGGGGCGTAGGCTGCCCAAAGCACCAGATGCGTGTCTGCCAGAAGGCTCACCGACCGAACGCCTTGGCGATTTCCTCGGCTCCCATGCGATCAAAATCGTCAGGCACAACCCCCTTGCCGATCAGGAATCCGAGGCGGCGCGGGTCCTCGGGCGCGATCGGCTCGACCTTCACGAGGGGTTTCCCGGCCCTCGCAATGATAAACGCCTCGCCCTTCGCCGCAGCGGCCACCAGCTTCGACAGGTTTGTCTTCGCCTCATGCATGTTCACGGTTTTCATCGAAAGTCTCCTTAGTCCATTGCCTAAGCTAAATTCGCCGCCCGCGCTATGTCGACGAGAACGTTGAATTCCTTGCAGCCAGGTGATTTCAGGTGGCGGGAGATGCAGCGACAGGCGGCGGAGCGTTTCGGTGAAAGGAAGCAGCCCGAGACCTGCCGCCTGATCATGCGCATAGCCCTTCATGGCGCACTATGGAGCAATATGGGCCCGACCCGAGGCTCGCCATCTCGATTGCGCGGATTCCCGCAGGCGGACCCCGTGACGAACTTCTGGCTGATTCAGTTGAGAAATTTGACGTCATATTCCGCGATCTTCGAACCCTTGCTGATCAGCGTCAGGGACTCTGCTGCAGCCTGAGCCACCAGCATTCGGCCGAACGGGTCCCGGTGATGCATCGGCAATTCAACGTAAGCCAGCAGGTGTGGAATCCTGATTTGCAACTTTCCAAAGCCGGCCATGGTGACCGCATCGAAGAATTCTTCCGGCAGCTCCAGTTTTCCGATGGACGCCTTGATGGCGCATTCCCACAAGGATGCGGTGCTGACGTGGATGATGCGGCTGGTATCGCCAATGGCGGCTCTGGCCCGATTCGACAGGGCGTCCGGTTAGCCAAGCGCCCAAAGCAGGGAGTGGGTGTCCAGCAGGTAGCCCACTGGCGTCAGCGAATTCCGAGATCGCGGGCGATGTCGTCAGGCCACTCGTCGAAATCGTCCGCCAGACGGATTCGACCTTTCAGAAGGCCGAGGCGGCGGCTGGGACTCGCAGGTTCGAAGCGCGTGATGCGGACAGTGGCTCGCCCCATTCGGGTGATGATTGTGTCTTCGCCCAGGCTGGCGCGTTCCACGACTTCGGAGAACTTCGCCTTGGCTTCACTGAGGCTCAGCACGGTAGACATAGGACTTTTCAATTGGTTTGACCAAGTCGGACTATCTTGAATTTGCTGAATCGAGGCAAGCCGAAAGCTCGGTTGTCATGGCATGGCTCCCGTTCAATTCGAAACCCTGCGCCATGTCGGAGTGGTCTGCCGGGCTTCCGGATGGACCCACGTAGGCGTTCCGAGAGGCGCGCTGAGTCTCCCTGCATTGATGCCTGGGTTGATCCTCCCCTTGATGAATTCAGCAGGCTGGCCGGAGGTCAGCCCGACGCAAGCGCAAGCGAGCCTGCCCCGTCAATCAACCTGGTACGCGGCGGCTCCAGTTGCCTGAGACCGAGCCGCGCTAGGTGGAACTCCCAGACAGTTCCAGGCCAGCGTCAAGAAGCACCTCAATGAACGGCCCGTCGCACTTTGGCTCGGCGGGCAATCATGCTTTGAGCGATGTCAGATTTCCGCGCTTCCCGACCTTGAGTTTCAGTCGGGTCCTGTTCTTCCCGACCTTCTTGAATCTCCGCGCGGTGCGCGGCATTGAGGTTGAGCACACCGAGACACGCACAGCCAATGATCAGACTGTATCACGTTCCCCTTTCCCCGTTCTGCCGCAAGGTGCGCCTGTCGCTCGCCGAGAAGCGTCTTGAAGTCGAGCTGGTCGAAGAGCGCTATTGGGAGCGCAGCGCGGAGTTCCTGCGGCGGAACCCGGCGGGCAAGGTTCCTGTTCTCAGGATTGACGGGCTACTCCTGGCCGAAAGCTCAGCGATCTGTGAATACATGGAGGATCGCAATCCCGATCCGCCGCTGCTGCCAACGGACCCCGCCGCACGCTACGAGGCTCGTCGCCTCGTAGGCTGGTTCGATGACAAGTTCCATGCCGAGGTGACCTCGAAACTGCTCCATGAACGGGTCACCAAGAAGATTGCCCAGCAGGGGCATCCGGACAGCGCTCGCGTCAAGGCTGGCGCGAAGGCGATGAAGGCGCATCTCGCGTACATGGGCTCGCTGCTTGACGAGCGGCACTGGCTTGCGGGTCCCGCGCTGACGCTCGCGGACTTTGCGGCGGCGGCGCATCTCTCCGCGCTCGACTACATTTCGGATGTGGACTGGAGCCTGAACCAGACGGTTCGTGACTGGTATGCAAAGATCAAGTCCCGCCCGGCCTTTCGGAGTCTGCTGGCTGACACTGTTCCGGGTTTCCCTCCATCATCTCAATATGCCGATCTTGATTTCTGATCCGGGCCTGGCGGCCGCCGTGTGCGGCTCCACGCCGCTCCTCGCCAGATGAGTGTGCGAGACACGCTCAAGCAGCGATTGGTCAGGATGGCCCTGGCTGAAGGATTTGCGGCGGCACGCGTCTGCCGCCCGGACGCCGTGCCCGAACTTCCAGACCGGTTGGCGGAGTTCCTGTCCAAGGGTCGACACGGCCAGATGCACTGGATGGAGCGGCGGGTGGAATGGCGCGGGAATCCCGTCGAACTCTGGCCGGAGGCACGTTCGGTCATCATGCTGGCCGAGGCCTATACCCCGGACCATGATCCACTTGAAGATCTTGAACGGCGTGAGCGAGGTGTCATTTCCGTTTACGCGCGAGGCCGCGATTACCACGACGTCGTCAAGAAGCGCTTGAAGCGCGTGGCCCGTTGGCTGGTTGTCGAGGCCGATTGCGAGGTCAAGGTTTTCGTCGACACCGCTCCGGTTCCGGAAAAGGCGCTCGGGCAGGCGGCAGGACTTGGCTGGCAGGGGAAGCACACAAACCTTCTCAGTCGTGACCTCGGCAACTGGTTCTTTCTCGGCGTGATTTGCACCACTGCGGAAATCGCGCCCGACGCTCCGGAGGCCGATCATTGCGGGAGCTGCCGCCGTTGCCTCGACATCTGCCCGACCGACGCCTTTCCCGCGCCCTACCAGCTGGATGCGCGGCTTTGCATCTCCTACCTCACGATCGAGCACGACGGTCCCGTTGACGAGGCTCTTCGTCCCAAGCTCGGCAATCGAATCTATGGGTGCGACGACTGTCTGGCGGTCTGTCCCTGGAACAAGTTTGCCCATGCGGCGCGCGAGGCGCGATACGACGCGAAGGACGATCTTGACGCGCCCTTGCTGAGCGAACTCGCGCGTCTGGACGACGGGGGGTTTCGCAGGAAGTTCGCGGGCTCGCCGATCAAGCGGAGCGGGCGAAACAGGTTTGTTCGGAACGTGCTCTACGCAATTGGCAATTCGGGAGATGCATCGTTGCTGACTGTCGCGAGGGATCTTGCCGACGATGCGGATCCGGCCGTCGCGGACGCGGCGCGCTGGGCCGTACGCGTCATCAGTGAATCATGCGAGTCTCCGCGATAGCCAGGTCCTTCAATGTAATCCTGCAATCGCGCATTGCTGCATCGCAATCGTTCTCGATACGGGAGCGTCGGGAACGGCTGCAATGAGGACAGTGAGCCTGTCGACACGGAATGATCTCGATTCATTCTGGGTGAAGGCGCACGACATGGCCGGGATCGTGGCGCATGCGCGCTTACGTGAACTGCGCCATGCGCATGCCTCGCACTCGTCCAGGAACGCCCCGAGCTTGCAACCCGCCGACGTCGCCAGACGCTTGTTCGGACGGCGGCGCGCCTTCACCGCCAACCGCAATCTCCACCTTCATGACGCCATACTGGACGAATCCGTGGAACGGGTTTCGGCGGCGAAACAACGGAGGCTGTCCGCCGTCCGCTTCGGAAGGTGCACAAAGCAACCGCAAGCGCTTGTGAACCCCGACAAGTGTCACGGAGTCCTTGACTTGCTGCGGCGGTTCCGTCGCGCCGGTGCGTGGGCGGCGCATTCGCGGATTCGCGAGATGTTAATGGAATTGACACGAAATAGTCCAATATGACACGGATAATTTACACAAAACCCGTGACTCGTGGTGCAGAATGTAGGTGCCTCGGGCATGTCGAAGCGAGTGCCTGTGCCAACCCTTGATCCGGGGCCTCTGGTTTGGGGGACTGCAAAGAGTGGTAAACGGGCGGATCAGAAATTACCGGAATGCTTCGGCGACAGTCCTTACGCGGGGCCGGCAAGCAAAGGAGTGCGCGACTCGCTCCCGGAACGTGAAGAGATGGCATCGGTGCAGCGCCCGCGATCAAGCCGCGCCGCAAGAGCGCAGTCCGGCTCGAGAGGTCCGCGAACAAGTCCGACGACCGCCTTTGCGAGCTCAGACATTCGCACAAGCAACAGAGACTAGTCTGAATCCGCGATCAAGCCGGATGATCAGAACAGCGTCACCGGCAAGCCATGATGACCACGAGGACGAACAATGCGAGGCGAACAACGCAAAATGAAGAGGACGGGGTTCAGATGAAAAACGCAACCACAGCATTGGTTATGGTATTGGTCATGGTGGTTGTCGCAGCCGCAATATTTGCGCTGGCGGGGTGTGGAAGCGGCAACGCTCCCACAGAAAGCGAGCCGCCATCAAGTGCCGTGTCACTGCAGGAGAAGTGGCAGCGCTTCGAAGAGGGAAACCCGACACTCAGCATGACTGATGAACAGGTGGCGCAGGCCGTCGTGTCAGTGTTGGAAGGAGCGACTCACGTAGCTTTCGGACATCCTGGCCCAGCCATTCCGCTTGACGCTTCGGGACTTGAACCCGGTGAAGTCGGTCGTCGCCATTCAAGCACATTGCTCGCAACCGCACCCGTGACAAGACACAACGACGTGCCAGTAGGTGAGTTCAGGGTCCAGTTCCACGACGACGATCCAGAAATTCGATCTGACGGTTTGGCATACGGCGGCTGGCTCGAACACACGTTGTTCGAAGTTTCCTACTATCGCGAATGCCTGGTCAGCGAGTCGGGCTGTGCCGGAGACAATCCCGACTACACCGACGCGTACGTCGAAAGCACGGTTTATGGCACCTACTTCGGAACGGCACCTACGGGTTCAGGTTCGGCGAAGTGGACGGGCGTGATGGTCGGGATGGAACCCGTCGGCGAGCCGGCTGTCCCGGCGCGACGGGACGTGTTCCTAGGCGATGCGCAGGTCACGATAGACGATCTCGCAGCTCCCGATGTCGACGTTTCCTTCACCAACATTCACAACGTGACCGAAGGTACCTCGCGGAATGAAATCACCTGGAACGACCTCGCCATCGACGGCGGGATGTTCGGGGATACCGGTTTCGGGGACACTGACGAAAGCGAGTACACTGGCGAAAGCGAATACATCTTCGGGATGTTCAACGGCTCCCGGCATCAGGAGATCGGCGGTCACTTCCGTAAGGACGGAATTACCGGAGCGTTCGGCGCGAAACGAGAGTAGCGTGATCAGGCCGCGTCAGGAGTGCTGGTCTCTAGCCCGACGCACTTGAGGACGCCGCAAGGTCAGTCCCGAGCCACGGAGCATGGGCGGGAGGACATTGGCTGAATGGTCGGCGACGAAGTCGCCAAGGCGTTCCGATGAGTGACCCGAAAGCGCACTTGAACGGCGCGTAGCAGGAAAAGCCGGTCCGCGCCCTGATCCGCCGAGTTGTGTCACTACCCGCAAAGTTTGGGAAGCCCGTTGCGGGCGGCGAGGTTAGGCGCGTCAATCAAGAGTCAGCGTCAAGCAGGATGAGAATCTCGTCCCAGAGGGCGAAGGCGGCCGCGGCGCGATGCGCAGCCAAACGCTATCGTTCCAGCGCCGATTCCGGTTCACGCAGTTCAAGCCAGCCCCCGAACCGGTGCATCGAACCGGGACAGGTTCGTCGACCGAAAGGCGAACTACGCCAGATGCACTTCGCGACAGAGATCACTCAGCCCGATCGCCTCGACGCCTTCCGTCTTCGAATAGCGTTCGTTGCCGGCATGGACGACAAAGCTGCGTTCCGGGTTCAAATCCTCTCGCGCGTGATGGAAGCCACGTTCAAGCTTCGGGCTGCGTCCAAGCTTGATCTCGATCGCCCAGAGCCTTCGGTTCGGCAATTCCAGGAGCAGGTCGATTTCCGCGCCTGCAGCGGTACGATAGAAGCTCGCGCGTGTTCGCTCAGGTGCCGCACGCAAAATGTTCTCGACCACAAACCCTTCCCAGCTGTCGCCGGCAACCGGATGACCAAGCACGCTTTCCCGGCTGTCGAGACCGAGCAAGGCATGGACGAGGCCACTGTCTCGGATATAGGTCTTCGGTGACTTGACCAGCCGCTTGGCCGCATTGCCGTGATAGGGCGGCAGGCGACGAACCAGCAGCAGGTCAACCAATAGATCAAGGTAGCGGGCAACGGTCTTGCCGTCGACGGCAAGACTGCGTGCCAACCGTGCCGCGTTCAGAAGTTGACCTTGCGAATGCGCCAGCATGGTCCAGAACCTCTGCAAGGTCTGCGCCGGTATCCGTGGCCCAAGCAACGGTATGTCGCGCTCCAGGTAGGTCTTGATGAAGTTGTCCCGCCAGATTATGCTGGTTTCTTCGGTGGCCGCCAGAAAGCTGTCGGGAAACCCTCCGCGGACCCACAACCGCTCGTGGTCATTCGCTCCGGTCTCCAGAACGTCAAGAGGGCTGAGTTCGATATATGCGATGCGTCCGGCCAAGCTCTCGCTCGACTGCTTCAGAAAGTCCATCGAGGCCGAGCCGAGAAGAAGAAAGCGGCCGGCGCGCTTGCCTTGCCGTCGTCCGCGGTCGATCAAGCCACGCAGTTCCTGGAACAAGGCTGGCATGAACTGGATCTCGTCCAGAATGACCAGCTTGTCCTCGTGCGCAGAGAGATAGTGCACAGGATCAGACAGTTTGCCGCGATCCCCTGAGCTTTCGAGGTCAAGATAAACACCGGTGCGGTGCTCAGCAATGAACTGAGCCAGCGTTGTCTTGCCGACTTGGCGCGGACCAAGCAGCGCCACGGCCGGAAACTGGTCCAGTCGTGCAAATACGGTTTGCTGCAGTCGGCGATCTATCATCCTTGCAAATATGGCATCTCATTCCAAAATTGCAAGGATATTTTCCGTACGCGTACATCAGCATCTGCGTCCGGGATCAAGTTCCAGCAGGCACGCTTGCATTCCGCAATGCGCTCACCGCCATCAGGCCAGAGGCCATGCGCCCGCAATCAAGGGCGTGTCGACGACCGCGAACTTCCGGAGCTGCCTTCGGTCGCGCGTCCGCCGACGCATTTGTGTTCACCGCCAGTTCGCCCGAAATCCTCGGTAGCGCGCTGTGCGCCCACTCCGTCCGACCCGATAGGTTACGCACCGTTCCATGGGCTTCCGCTCCTCCTTTCTGGCCGAGTCAGGTGACGTATGCAGCGACATGAAGTGTGGCCACGGGCCAGTTCTCCATGCCAAGCTCCGGTGAACACCGGAAGTCAGTTGACCTGCCTTAGACTGTCTTATAAAATGAACAATATAACGTCCTATTGTCCATCATATAAGACAGAAATGAAATCACAGGCCACAAGTGCGCTGCCCAGAGCAGCCAGACATGCTCTTGCCAAGCTGGGCGCGGACATCGTGGTCGCACGCAAGAAGCGTCGCATCTCGACAGTCTCGATGGCCGAACGCGCATTCATAAGCCGTGGTACCCTCTACAAGGTGGAACGAGGCGACCCATCTGTCTCGATCGGCATCTATGCAACGGTGCTGGCCCTCTTGGGGCTCGCCGACCGTATCGCCCAGGCGGCCGACCGGCGCGCCGATTCCCTTGGACTGGATATCGACGAGGACCGTCTGCCCAGAAAGGTGCGGCCGCACCTTCGCAACCGGACACCGACATGACCAACACCATCGAAGTCTTCGTCGAAGATGATGGAGAGACACGTTTCGTCGGCCGATGCCGTTGCTTCGACAAGCGACGGATTCAAAGCTCGGTCTTCGAATATGCCGACGCGTGGCTAGATCGCGCCAATGCATTTGCCTTGGATCCAGCGAACCTGCCGCTGGAACAACACCTCATATACACCTCCTCCAGCAAATCTGCATTGCCTGGCGCATTGCGCGACACCGCCCCGGACCGCTGGGGTCAACAACTGAAACGGCGTGCCTTCCGCAAGGCCGGCGAGCACCGCACGCTGTCCGAGATCGATTATCTGTTCGCCATCAACGATCGGACGAGAGTGGGTGCGCTCCGGTACCGCCGGGAAGGTGAAGAGACCATCGACCATAGCATCGGACGCTACCGCGTTCCTCCCTTGATCCGGTTGCCCGCCCTCGTCAATGCCGCCGATGCGGTGCTGTCAAACACCGAAACCGCCGATGACTTGAGGCTTCTGCTGAACGAGGGTTCGCCACTCGGTGGCGCCCGACCCAAGTCCGCCGTCATCGACAATGAGGGTCGCCTAGCGATCGCCAAGTTTCCGAAGAACGACGATGATCGCAGCATTCCACATGGCGAAGTGCTGGCCATGAAACTGGCTGCAGCAGCCGGCATCGATGTTGCAGCGACAACACTCCTGGATGTGGCTGGCCGACCAGTGTCTCTGATAACTCGGTTCGATCGCCACCAAGGCCGAAGGATCCCGTTCATTTCAGCAATGACCCTGCTTGGGCTCAGCGACGGCGACGAAGCGGCCTACACGGACATTGCAGAAGTCATCAGGATGTACTCGAGTGAGCCGACCAAAGACCTGCATGAGCTGTGGAGGCGGATCGTGTTTAACGTAATGGTCAGCAATCTCGACGATCACCTGCGCAACCACGGCTTCCTCTACGATCGGGACAACAAATGGCGCCTTTCACCCGCCTATGACCTGAACCCGGTGCCGCTGAACGAAAAGGCGCGAGAACTGACGACGTGGATATCTGAAGAAGGCCCGGACGCAGATCTGGATCTTGCCCGAAACGCTGCACCGTATTTCGCCCTGGATCTGCCCCGAGCCAATGCAATAGTCGATGAAGTCACCGCCGCACTGGACGGATGGAAGGACATCGCGCGAAGACTCCAGATGAAAGCGTCGGACCTGGCCGTCTATGCGACGGCGATCAGGGATACGGCATAGAACCTCCGACACGCCGGTCGGTGCATCGCTCCGCGCTGAGCCGTTTCGGCCCAAGTGTCTTTGGCGCCGCATCCCCGTGCAGGGACGCTACTGTCGCACCAGCGATTCGTATCCCTCCGCAATGTCGCGCGTCAGGGCGCCGACTTCGAAGTTGTAGTCGCCGATCTGGCCGACCGGGGTGACTTCTGCTGCCGTGCCGGTCAGCCAGCACTGTTCGAAGCCTTCAAGCTCCTCTGGCATGATGTGGCGTTCGTGAACCTTTACCTGGCGCTCTTCAAGCATGCCGATGACCGTCTGCCGGGTGATCCCGTTCAAAAAGCAGTCGGGCATAGGCGTGTGCACCTGGCCGTCCTTGACAAAGAAGATGTTCGCCCCGGTCGCCTCCGCCACGTAGCCACGATGGTCGAACATGACGGCGTCGGAGCACCCTTTTGCCTCAGCCTTGTGCTTCGAGATCGTGCAGATCATGTATAGACCCGCGGCTTTCGCTTGGAAGGGTGCCGTTTCGGGAGAAGGCCGCTTCCAGTCCGAGATGTCGAGCTTGGCGCCCTTGAACTTTGCGGCTCCGTAATAGCTTCCCCACTCCCAGGCCGCGATGGCCAAACGCACCGGGTTGCGCGCCGACGCCACGCCCATGTCCTCGCCGACGCCGCGCCAGGCAACGGCGCGGACGTAGGCGTCGCCGAGACCGTTCACCTTCAGGACCTCAAGCTTTGCGGCCTCGATCTCATCCACGCTGTAGGGGATCTCGAAGTCGAGCTGCCTGGCCGAGAAGTGCAGGCGCTCCGAATGCTTGCGGCTCTCGAAAATCTTGCCGCCGTAGGCTCGTTCGCCCTCGAACACGCTGGAGGCATAGTGCAGCGCGTGGGTCAGGACATGCACGTTTGCATCTCGCCACGGCTGCATCTTGCCGTCCATCCAGATCATTCCGTCGCGATCGTCATACCCAGCCATCGGCCATCCCCATTTGCAAAAGTTGCGCGAATTGTTCCGAACCGGACATAAAATTGCGGAAAATTCGAGAATCGCTACCAGTTGGCTCTTGGAATGTCAACAAGGCTGACATAAATTGTGCTTGAGGCACGGAGGTTGTTCATGGCAGAGAGCGCCGGGCCGGCGGCCGACGAAACCCTGCTCTTCCTGACCGATGACCAGATCAGGAAGGGCATCGAGGCGATGTTCTTTGCCTATAGGGGCTTTACGGCGGATCCGGACCGCATTCTCGCCGATCAGGGTTACGGAAGGGCCCACCACCGCGCGATCCATTTCATCAACCGTTCGCCGGGAACCACCGTGAACAATCTCCTGGCGATCCTGGGTGTGACCAAGCAGTCACTCAATCGGGTGCTGCGGACGCTGATCGACGATGGCCTGGTGCGGAGCGAGGTGGGCACACGCGACAGGCGGGAGCGCAATCTCTACCTGACAGAGGCCGGGGCGGCGCTGGAACGCGAGTTGTCGACGGCCCAGCGCGACCGAATGCGCGCGGCCTTTCGCCAGGCCGGACCTGAGGCCGTTGCCGGGTTTCGCAGGGTGCTTGAAGCCATGATGGACGGCGACATGCGGCGGCACTATATGCGGTTCAGGGAATCTGAATCATGATCAACGGAAACGCCCCGAAGATCGCGAAGCCTTTTGGTGCTGTCTGGCGCAGGGTCCGCCATCTTGTGCCGTCCTTGCCAGGATTCAGCCACTCCGGTGCCCGCCAGCCCGCAGCCAACTCGCGCAAACTCCATGAGCACTTCGTCTCGAACGCAGTACACATGCCTTGGAACAGGAGGCAGCAGGCTTTCGCGCATAGCCTGTACGCAGTTCACAGCCGGGATGGCGTGATCGGGTGCAGGGGCAGAGGAAAAGAACGATGACGGATCCGGACGCACATCTCCTGATTGTCGATGACGACGAGCGCATTCGCGGCCTGCTGCAAAAGTACCTGATTCGACACGGGTTCCTTGTTTCGGCTGCGCGCGACGCGGCCCATGCCGATCACATCCTGCGCGGACTCCAGTTCGACCTGATCGTCCTGGACGTGATGATGCCTGGCGAAGACGGCGTGAGTTTCTGCCAGAGAATCAGGGAAAGCCATGACGTTCCGGTTCTGCTGCTTACGGCGAAGAACGAGATCGACGACCGGCTGGCCGGCCTCGGGGCGGGAGCAGACGACTATCTCGCGAAGCCCTTCGAGCCGAAGGAGCTTCTACTCCGCATCAATTCGATACTGAGGCGCGTTCCGCCGACTGAACCTGCGCAACTCGCCCCGAAGTTCCTGTCACTTGGCGCACTGCGATACGATGTCGAAAAGGGAACGATGTGGAACGGCGACCGGCCGGTTCGGCTTACGGCAACAGAATCGCGCCTCATGAGGATTTTTTCGTCCAGCCTGCGGCAGCCTTTGAGTCGTGGAAGGCTTGTCGAGGACCTTGGCCGCGACGGCGGCCAGGCCCAGGAGCGCGCCGTCGACGTCCAGATCACGCGGCTTCGCCGCAAGATCGAGGCTGACCCCAGGCAGCCGCGCTATCTGCAGACGGTACGAGGGTCCGGATACATGCTGGCCCCGGACTAAGCGATCTGCAACGGTTTATGCGTTGCCTCTCCCTGCACTGATGCCTAGGTTCACTTTCCCTCTGTTGATATTGGCTAGCAGACCTTTGGTCAGCCCTTCTTGACATTCAAGCACAGTAGAACGAGGCAGCTGACCACGCAACACGCACGGTCGACGCGCATACCGAGAGTTTCGACCGCACCCTTCGGCACCGCAGGTGCCCTTGCATGTTGGCACCGGCACTGGTTGCGTGTACACGATTTCTCACTTCGGGATGTACTGCCGTAGCTGCTGCTTGGCAACGACCCCTTCTGCGCAGCCTCCTTGCGGCGCGTCGGCATGCACGTCTTAGCAGGCTCCGTATCCAGGCAGCTTCGCAATTCATCACCAAGGCACACGTGCGCGCGAGAGTGAGTCCAAATACGAATGCTCTGGGGGCTTGACCGTCAGGAACGGCCCGCCATAAGCAGTAAGTTGTGAGCTTGAAAATGGTTCGCGGGACCGGCGGATTAGGAAACTCAACTTTTCCCTGATCCAATAGATGGGGGCCGATCTGATGCAGGACGGAAGTTGGTTGGATCAAGTAACGCTGTTCGGAGAGCGATTTGACCGTGACCACGCCATAGAGGTGGCTAACTTCATTGTTACATTCGGCATCCCGTTGGATGCATCAGACATGGCGCGATTTGACGACAAAATTGAAACGATTAAGGAACACTTTCCTGCGGTAGATCGTTCTTCAGGACTACACATCCAAATTGGGGGCAGGCCAGGTGAGCCGCCACCTCCTCCTAAGGAGTTGGCCGAGTATGGTCCCAACGGCGACCCCCGTTGGACTGGCGAGTTCGGAAGTCACGTCGTGGCCGTGTCGTCACGAGCCTACGAGAGTCGAGATGTCACCTGGCCTGAAGCAAATGTTCGTCTCAATGCTCTTCTCGATTGTGTTGATGAGTTCAAACCTGTTCGTTCAATCGATTACAGCGTAACGGATGCATTTTTTGCGAAGACCAGCTCCGCAGCCCTTGTTTGCAGAAATTTTTTCGTGGCAAACTCGCACTTGCCCGAGCGCCTCATGCAGTACGACGATCCTCGGTGGGACATTTCTCACGGATGGTTCGAACACGGCAAGAGTGGCGAGAAAACGTTGATAAGGATCGACGCGAAAGGCGTTGTGAAAAACGATCAGACAATCTTCCGCTTGAGCAACCTCAATTCATATCGCCCCGCGAAAATGCTGCCGCTGAGAGACTTTCGTGTTGACGGCAATGGTACGCTCATTGAAAGGGAGTTCGATAGGTTCCACATAGCAAACAAGAACTTTGTTAAGTCCGTATTGAATCCGGAACTGCTCCAGCGAATGGGTTTGAATGGAGGCGAACATGCTGGATGACACTACCAAAGTTGACATCATAGAATCACAAGTTGCAGCCAACGCACTGTACGAGGACTACTCGCGGTTTGAATGGTTGTTCTTTCCTGGCGGGTATTCCACGGAACGCGTTTCCTTTGCGGACGACGGTTCGATCGATCAAATCATCTGGTCAATCCGTCCCAGAGACCGACTTGCAGATAGGATCGATCAACTATGTCGGTTTGCTCGTTTCGCATATGACGAAATTGACACAGAGAGACTGGCACGGGCTCAGAACGAAGCCAATGTGCTGGTCCGTAGCGTGTTTTCCGAGAACCTCTGGCCTGACGTGTGCATTGATCCGCATGGTGAAATCAGCTTCACGCATAGATCCGAAGCAGGGTACATGGATATTGGGGTTCGTGGTGACGGGGAACTGTCCTACCACGTACGCAACGATCTCAGGCCTGAATGCTCCACTTGCGACGATCACGATTGGTCGGATTTTGCGATTCCAATTGAGCTGATGGAATCTATGCAAGAACTGGCGGGATAGTCGCGGGATCGCCTCAGTTGTCCGGTGTTAGGCTGAATGACTCGGAAATTGTGGCTCGTCTGCTCTTTTCCGATCATATGGTGTCGGCTGAAACTGGCGGGCTTACCCCGGCAGCTTTTCCTACGGACGAATTGGTTGAGAAGGCGGGCCGAAACGGCCAACCAAGATCTGTTTCGGTGGATCGATGTTGCCTGCTTGATGGGTGCGATTTCTGTATGGCGGATGACGATTTTCCAGTACGCTGAAATCACACGATATTTTCGAGGCCGGATCCGTCGAGGGCCCCTGATCAGGCGGAATCCGCGAAAATTCGCCGTGCAGGCCGCGACTTTTCCATTT
>JAJDVJ010000023.1 GCA_022826205.1 Silicimonas sp.
CCAGCGCATCAAGGAGCGGCGTGGCTTTGGCAAGGCGATCATCGCCACCGCCCGCAAACTGCTGTCGATCATCTATGACACGCTCAGAAACGGCTGGATCTTCGACGATTTTCCAAACTTCAAAATCAAGCAAAATCAATGTCCTGCTTGACAAGCATCATAGGAGATATGCCAGCAATCCGAAAAGCCCCGCAGAAGCAAACACAAAAAGCGGTTTCATATCAGGCCTCCAAGTTTTCCCAACGTCTCGAAATACACGTAGTCTGCTCAGAGAGCGAAGGAAAGCAGCCCTTAAAGGTTTACACAGGATCGATCATAGAGGCTCCTTCCCGACCTTCTCCGCATCGCAGGACGTGCCAAAGCCCATACGTGTCCGTCACCGACGGAGTCGACCTGCAGGTTCTGTCAGGAGGGTTATGTCTGCTCCGAGGACCTAGTGAGCCACGACAAGATCAGCTTTCTCACTCGACTGCGACGCACTCTCATCTATTGACAGAACCGAACGCAACCGTCACCGCAGCGGTCAGAGCCAACAGACCCAATGCACCTAAAAGTAGAGACCAAAGTCCGATATTGATGCCTAGCGCGCTTGCCAGTGCTGACCCCAACGCTATGCCGAGGTAACTTGCTGACGAGTTAAGTGCGAGGATAACATGGTAGTGTTCCCCGGCCACTAAACCCACAAGACGGCTTTGCTGAGGCGTTGCGAACAGGGTGCCCATGAACGCGCAAACTGCAAGAACCATCGCACCAAAGTATGGACCCAGATCGAGAAGCATTAGAGAAAGAAACACAGCGAGGCCAACGAAACTCGCCCAAACCAAAGGGCCAGATCCAACGCGATCCGAAAGAGCGCCTGCGATGGCATTCCCGGCAACACCTAGAATGCCGAACAGGAGGATAGCGATTGGAAGTCCGTCTGCGCTGGCCCCGAACCGCTGACCCAGCAATTCCCCCATCAGAGCATAGATAACAAACTGCGCCGATAGCATACCCACCGTCCCCATCAGCAAGAGCAATGGTGCGAGGAGGCGCAGATTTTCTGAGGGCGGTTTCAGCGCTGCACGTACTGTGTCGATGTCGCGCGGTGTGTAGATCGCTGCCAGTGCAACAAAGAGAAGAGCTGCCAGACCTATGGCGACAATGGCCCCACGCCATCCAAGCAAAAGCGTCAGCCACGTCGCAATCGGCACGCCGCCGACGGTCGCAAGAGTAAACCCGGCAAAGACTGTGGCCAAGACTGCTCCGCGCCGGTCGACAGGAGCCAAAGAAATCGCAAGTGCTGCGCTGCTCGGCGCGATGAGCGCACCGCCAAAAGCAGACGCGATACGTGCAAGGAGAAGCGCTTGAAACGAGGCCGCTATCGCTGACCAGATTAGGGACACTGCCAGAATGCTCCCGCCTGCAATGATAAGTGTTCGAGGTGCAAGACGTCGCCCTAGGGTGAATTGTGCGAGAGGTGCGACCAAAGCAAAGGTCGCGGCGAATGCTGTCACGAGCCACCCTGCGTCTGATGGGTCCGTGTCCAGATCACGCGTCAACGCCGGCCCAAGCCCAATATGCTTAGCGACGTCGTGCCAGTAACGAACATTCCCAAAGCAAGAATCCAAGGTATGCGCTTGCTAATGATCTGTGTTTGCACAGAGATGCGGTCCTCATTGTTTTGAAGGGATAAATTTAAGGTACACCTTTTGCCAAAATCCGAAACCTGAGATTCGCCGCGCTACAATAAGTGAGAAGTACGGGCACAGAGCCGATTTGTGAGTTCGCGGAGCCGAGGTTGCAGCGGTTCCTGACCTAGTAAACGCCGCCAGATGAGGCCAGCCAGCCCGAAGCGTACTCTAGGCCCTTGGCAGGAAATTACGACAGCACACCTTCGCCGAGCGAGTTGCTAAGTGGCAAGATGAGGACGAAGTGAGCTTTCGCCGCGTGTGCCCAATATCCGCTTTCCCTTTATTTGATGGAGGTGCAGGCCGCCGTTAGGTTGGAAAGGAATTCAAAGAACGGGTCGGGACCATAACTTACTCTGGACACTCCAAGTGCAGCGATGTCATTGATTGATTTCAGGTCCCCCATCATCATGACATTGACCGGCAAACTTGCTTTTTCAGTGACCTCGGAGATGAACCGGGCGTCCGTGAGCCCCGGCACAAAAAAGCAATCCGCACCGGCGTCGGCATAAGCGGCTTCGCGCTCCAACGCCTCCTCCAAATAGCCTTGATGGCGGGCTGGTTCGGTTCCAAGAAAGAGGTCGGTTCTCGCGTTCAGAACGAGCGGGACACCTTCGTCAGCGGCAACAGCTTTGATTGCGCAAATGCGCGCCGTTTGGGCGGAGATCGAGTGCAGGCCGTCACCTTTCACCACTCCGTCTTCGAAATTGATTCCTACGGCTCCGGTCCGGATGACTTGGCGGACGTTCTCGGCCACCTTATCGGGGTCCGTCGCATAGCCGCCTTCGAAATCCACTGTCACGGGCACTTCGACACTGGCACAGATGCGCTTGAAAATTCTCAAAACGAAATCAAGTGGGATAGCTTCGCCGTTGTCATATCCGTGTGCCGCCGCCACGGACCAACTCCCCGTCGCAACAGCAGTTGCCCCAGCTTCCTCTATGGCTTCGCGCTCCACCAGCATCCCAAATGTTGTAGAGGACCAGTGGGCTACTCTTTTTTTTGCAGGTTTGCGAGCCCGTTCTTTGAATCCAGCGTTTGCTACATGCAGGCAGCACACAAATCGCTGCTCATGCGCGTCGCAAGCCAGTCTCAAGGCTATCTCGTTTCATCATGTATTCCGCCATAAAATTCGCCTAGCGCAACTTAAGTTAACCGATAAAGCGCGCTTCGTCGAAACGTGATATCGCCGACCCAAGTGCGCGCCACAAAGAGCTCTCGAATTTCTCAAAACTTCCGGCTACTTCATCCCAGCAAATGCGAGTTCAACCTCGACCCGGTAGGGTTTCATCAATCCCACGTCGGCGCAGGCTTTGGCGATGTTACCTGCAAGCCGCAGCCCAACACCGCGCCAAGTCCAGGTTTTCGGAAGCCAATCGTAGCGGAAATCGTATGTGTCCCGCAGCGAGCCTACGAAGGTATAGCTCTGGCCCTGCACCTCAAGCGCACCACTGAGGGCGCCATCATGAATAGAACGGCTAAGATTTGGATCGGTGCGAAAGGCGATCTGGGTCGAAATCGAACTGCTTGCCAGATCCCTGACCAATTCTTTTAATTCGGATGATGCCGCAATTGCCGCAGCAACCGGTGAGCCAGATCCGTAGCTGATATCCCCCATCCCATTGATCGACCTGTCCATAAATTCACGGGCTATAGGATAGCTTCCATTCACCTGTGCATTCAGCGCGACCATAATTTCACGGATATAGTCTGCCGGTGCGTTGACGATGTCGCTATAAAGCTGTGCACCCAGCTTCTGATAGGCTTCGACCTCGTCCCAGATATAGCTCATCGGATTCGTCGTCATCGTGTGTACTTCCATTTTGAATTGAATACATCCCAACTGCCGACCGCGGTAGAAACCACCTAGGCCCGCGGCGCCGGTGCCAGTCTGCAGATGGGAGAATTGCGCGCCGTAGACGGAAAATCGCGGAATTGACCAAGCGCGTGGCAGCGCTAAGGAATAAGCTCGCCATCACGACGGCACATGTCGGGTGCCGGCGTCCATATTGGCGCGCTTTCATAGGCAATGTTCACCTTAGCACGTTCACCGTCGTTGGCTGCAAACGGCACAAGTGTCTCGGCCGGGGGTGAGGTATTCACGATCTTGCCGCGTGTTCCGCTTGGATAACCACACCGTTGTCGCCGCAGACGCTGCCATTCCGCAAGGTTGACCTTCTGCGCCACTTCTTTGCCCACTTGAAACTCGGCCGCCTTCAACGCATCCTTTGCGGCCTGATATTCGAGGCCTACGATGTTGGGCACCCGCGTTCCACTGACTGTCCAGGCGATCATTTCCTCGCCTTCACGCAGAGGAGTTCCCGCCGGTGGTAGCGTGCTGGCGATCTCTCCGTTGACCAGCACAGCGCGGGGCAGGAATTCGCCCCCGAGCTGGCATCTTTTCAATTCACGTCGGGCATCCTGATAGGTCTGCTGCACCAGATCCGGTGCAATCCTTTGATTGATCACTGTCGCCGTCACCCGCGCCAGAACGCCTGGGGGGTGTGTCACTTCGACCGACGAAACAGTATCCAAAGGCTGGCATCCTGCCGCGTCCACGAAGACATAGTCGATCGGTATTTCGGAAACACTGCATTCCTTGACAAATTTACGCAAGACATCTGCTGGCTTGCCGATGTACCAACTCATTTCGTCCGGGATCGTAAGGCAAGGTAGCGTAGCGATCGCGTCTATGTCCTGAGCCTGCGTTGGCGCGGTCATCAGCCCAATACATGCCGCAAAGCCAAGGCAGCTGATTTTCGTCACGGCTTTCATCACTTGGCCTCCAACTTCATGGTATTTGGGCGCCCATCGTCGTTCAGACAAACGGCCTTGAACCCCAAAACATCCAGATCAACAGTCATGTCGATGAACTTTTGGGCTGCGAATTCTGGCCGCTTGTCGGGCTGTCCACCTGTTCCCCCTGAAGGCGTGAAAAAATCTGCATCGGACAGTGGCATCGAAGCGGCCAGCGCATTGCTGAACGTGCCATTCTTGACCTTATTGGACAAATCATCCTCGAATGCCATTAGGGTGGCGTACAGGTAGGATTGGAAATTAGCCCCCGCGACAGAATTGCGCTGCACCGCCCGCAAGTCGATACTGGCCAGCGTATAGGGTGTGGAATCTTCGCTTTCGGGGGTTTTCAACGACCCTTCGCGCAACACGGTCGTTATTCCAGGCCACTGAAGTTCTGCGCTCGACGAAGCGAGCCGTGTCAGAAGGGCCGTCGAAACCACGTTACACGCCGCTGCTGCCTCGGCGGATGGCGACATGTCGAATGTCAGCCCCAGCGTGAATCGATGCCGGCCCGCGTCCTGATCCATAACATAGGTGCATCGTTCGACCACCACAGTGAAAATATCTTCCGTAACCATTGCACCGCCTTTGGGAAATGTCACCTCCCACGTTTGCTCCAAGCCTGTTTTCAGGTTGCATGACACTCGCGGCTCGGCGATCTCGATGCCTTGGATAACACCGTCGAACAGACTGGGAAGGTCGTTTGATGGCGGCAATGGGTCAGGCTTGGCAGCCTCTGCGGGCTGGGACGCAGGGGTCACTACCGCGCTTTGCTGAGCCGCCGGCTGGGAAACCCCAAAGGCTAGAGCCACAAACAATTGTATTGGAATGAACGAACTGCGCATCAGTCGATCCCCTCGGCAAGCCCTGCACGCAGCCCGGCACTGATCAACGTCGCGGGCGACAGCACCAGTTCTTTCTGATGGCCCTCGAACGCCTCGCCGCAAACTGGGTGGTTCAGATCCCGGCCACAAAGGTCACGTCGGAACCGTTTGGACTTCATATTCTTGTGATAGCTTTGCAATTCGTCCTCAATCAGCTCGACTGTTTCCCAGCTGGTTTGATCCGTGGGATAGGATTGCGTCGGGAAAAGCCTCCAAATCCGCTCTTGGTAATGACGCCCTAGGTCGGTCCAGAAGATCGGCTTTTTCGCAAGGAAGTCCTGGGTCAACCCGATGGCATCGTCGATTGCGGCCGACATGAAGTCGGAGTCCGAGTTACATTGCTGGAGCCTACTCAGGGACGCCGCCAGAAGAATCTTCAGATCTTCCGAAGCGAGCGTTTCCGGGGCTTCATTCCTCAGTGCACCTTCGGTGCGCGCCATCAGGGTTGCCTCGTCCGGTGAACGCGCAAATGTTTCGAAAAAGGCTGTTCTGACAGCATCCGACCTGCCGGTGGCTACCGCTTTGGTCTTAACTGGCACGAACGGGTCCGTTCCGTTGACGGCAAATCGCTGTTGGGCCGCCAATTCGCGCACGCTTGCCGGCCCGACGATGAAATTGTCGTCCTTGGCTGCCCCTTCGGCTGTCGACAGGGCCACTCTCAGCGCATCCTGCAATCGGTTGGCCTCTTGCAACTCGACTTGACACAGCCGCAGCGCCGCGGACAATTCACGGTTCAAGGTCAGGGCGTCGTCGTTGAGCGCGATGTAGGTGTCCAGCGAATGTAAGAATATAGGCACATTCCGCGCCACTGCACTGTCCGTCGCGGCGGACCCCAACTGATCCTCGGTATATCCGCGATACCATTCGGCAATGGCATTGCTTTCCTCCACGACGTCACGAACAAGAAAGAACGCCGCGATCCCATCTAGCAAATCTGCCGCGACCAGACCGCCCGATAACGGGCTGTCGTCGAGCTTCGAATACGGCAGAATGGCGATGCGGATCGGCTTGGGATGCGCGGCGGCGTCCACCGGCAGTTGCTGCAGGCTCGTGCGCAGCGCATCGACGGTGTATGCGAAGCCCGTGGCCCTCCCGCCGGAGCGATAGACACTTACCTCGGTCCGTTCATTGCGTTCGATTGCCTGCTGGTTCTGGGCAAAGCTGCCGGAGACAGAAAAAATACCGCCAATGGTCGCCTTGATCCCGGCCTTGATCTCGGCCACCGCTTCGGCGTCCGACTTGGAAAAGGTCAGAAATGCATCGACCTCTGCCCCGCTGACAATCGCGGCCACATATCCTTGCCCACAATGCTTGATGTTGTTGCGCAGCGCGGCGTTCTTGAACTTCACACCAACGTTTTCAGCCGCATTCGTCGGCGCAGCCGCACGCAGAATGCTATCGGTTGCTCCTTTGCGCAGGGCTTCGGGAATACTGGCGACATTGGACAAACCGGCCCCTTGCTTGTAAGCATACGAGGCCCCCGCAAAAAGCGCCGAATTCGTGATATCGGCGGTTAACAGGAACTTGGTCGTGTCAATGGAAAAGTTTTCCTTGGAATAGAAATCCAGCTGGGCTGACGCCTTGACCAGCGCCATCTTCAGGCTGCCGCTCGCATGAATCCGCGACGAACTGTTGATCGTCGAATGAGACGTGACCTCTTCGAAACGATAGCTGACCTCCTGCGACGGGTCTTGAACCGGCACGAAGTCCACACATACGCCTTGCGTCGGTTCGTCTGTGACAAGATTGTAGCCCTGTCCCAACACCACGCCTTGTTCGGGATAGCTGATCCAAATCAGATCATCCCGGGATTGCCCCCAACTTGGTGAGGCGGCAATAAACATGGCCATGGTCACTCTCATCAAATGACTGCCCAAAGGCAGCGAAATCGAAAATGGTCTTGTGAACATCTGTATCTCCCTTGATCACATGGAATTGTGAATCGTCAGCGCGTCCTGCTGACACACCGCCCGCTCCTCGTCAGAAATGGATCCGCAGGTTGGCGGCGAGGTCGTCTTGTTTGACCGTTGGCGCGTTTCGGCTGAAACCGTTGGTGTAGCGCACGTCGAAAGCCGCGTTTTCACCCACAGGAATAGTCATTCCGGCACTGAACTTCACGGCGTCCTGTTCGTTGATCGCGTCATAGGACGCGTCCACAGTGGCGTCGAAAAGGACCCCGGATAGCTTGGGTGGTGTATATCCCACCCCGGCATTGATCCCGAGCCAGCCGTATTGTGTGCCGCCCGTCAGCCCAGTGTTGCCAGCTTTGACGACATCCATGTACTCGATGTCCGTTCTCAGGAGGTAGAAAACACCGCTGTTGTCCGCATCCCCCCTCAGACCATTCAATCGGCTTGTGAAGTGATAGGGGGTCCAACTCACTCCCAAACCATAGAATTCAGCCTCGCTTTGAAAATCTGTGCCTAAATAGGCCGAGAATTGAAGCTGTTGCAGATCGAAATTACCGCCCAGAAATTGCAGGTCGGCCATAACCCCGATCCGCAGATCGCTGTTACCCGGCGAAGTGCTGGACCCATGACCTTCAAACGAAAGGTACGGTGCGAAGGCATATCCGGTCAGTGCACCCGGTGGCAATGGATCACGCGATTCCACGTGTAGGCATCTGTTGGCCATTGGTGCAAAGACTGCGACACCCTTCATGGCCCACGTCGAATTGCTATTGGCGAAATCCCGGCTCAGGGAAAATCGCGCACCCTTGTCCGACAGCTTGACGATATCCGGATGCACCAGAGAAACGTCGTCCAGGGCCTCGGCGAGGAAAAAGCGCTTAGGTGTGCTGCATGCGGCCTCGAGTTCCTCCTCGAGGCTGGCGAAATCAAAAGCAGTGACCGCGATATTTTTTTCGTCACTTTCCGCGAAAGCAACAAATCGAGCTTGCTGCCTGCCTTTCAGTTGCGAAAACGCCGACTGGAGCGCACGGCTTTCCGGGCCCTTTTCGATGAAACCGTCGCCATCGATATCGAACTTCCGCACTTCGGAAACGGGCATCGCAACGGCGGAGGAGGCAGCCAATGCCAGCCCCATCAACGCGGCGGTTCTGTAAAGGTGATCAAGCATAGTAGATCTCCCATCCGCGCGATTGGTAATCTTCGAAAATCGCGCCCAGAAGATCTTCTACTTTGAATGACCCCAACACATTGCCCGGAACAAGAGTCAGTCCGTCGGCATTGAACTGCGGCATGGTGTTAAGGACGTTCAGGTAGGCGTAAAGCGTCGGTAACCCCTTCCCGATATGGGTCGAAACCTTGTGGTTATAAGCCACCTTCTTGCCACTGGTCTGTTGCAAACGCGCAAACAGCCAGTCGCGAATATCCTGATAGCTTCGTCTTGGCATGACTTCCTCCTGACACGGCGAAAGGCCGATAAGGGGAACTTGATTGGCCCGTGTGATCTGGTTGTGATCTGAGGGCGACCGCTGGCCATTTGCACCATCCGACGCGCTTGAAGTTGAAATCACATTCAACTCACAATTGGCAGAGATGATGGCAAGATCGGTCCAGTTGGGCGCGGTCAGGATGGAACGGGGTAAGATGGCGGGCAACAAAGCACATAGCATTTACATGACGCAGTGGCGCCAGCGTCACTGGATCCGCTCGATATTTGCCCCCGGTGCCCAGATCCTTCAGGCCACCACCCGGACAAATTTCATCGCCTCGGGCATCGGGAACACCCGGCAGGAGGCTCTGCGCCGCTGCCTTGGGGAAACCGTCGAAGGCGTTGCATCCCTGCGGGGCAGCCCAAGTAAAGGCCCGCGCGATCACGACGGCATCGCCGCCGGGCAATCATCCGATGACACCCTTATGCGCGCCTATTTCGAAGCAATCGAGCGGATTGAGGTCTCGCATTGGTGGGCCGGAAACCGAAAAGCACTTCAAGTGCCGTCGGAGTGGCTGGAAAAGCATGGCTTCGTGCCCTGGGTCAGGCGCATTCGATCCTTTGCCTCTGCTAGGCGGCGAACCGAAGTTTGGTGCCTGACCTCCGACACCGAACTCCACGTGACGATTTGTAAGACCAGCTCGCCCACGGGACAGGACCCGATCTTGGGCTTCGGGGCATCGCATTCGGTTTTCGACGCGGTCCTGCATGCCATCCGCGAAGCCATTCTGATGGAGGTCAACCTGATCGCCATCTTCGCGACACGAGGTGGTTACGCCCAAGGCAACGTCAGTCCGATCGAGGAAAAAATCGCCCAATATCGTAACCGCTCGCCCGCGCTTCTTGCTTCCCAGAAGGCGGTGTTGCCGAACAAAGTATCCAACACACTCACAGACCCGCCGGCTTCCGCGCATTTCTCGAAATCCGAATTGCGTGACGGGTGGTGCGTCTGGACCTGTCGACTGAACGACCCGATCTTTCGCAACCGGAAAAATTCCGGCCCCTTTATGAACACCCCGACCGCAAGGACACAATCATGAACGACGATGCTCCTGACGAGGACTTCGGCTCACTGGGTCTGATCCAAACGCTTGCCACCTGCAATGCCAACCACTCGCTTTGGGGCTGGAAACAGATTCAATATGGCACCTCTCGTGATGCAGACACTTTCCGCTCCAAACCGCGCGACATCAGCTTCGACCTCGCCGACCCTGTCCGTCGGCAAGTTCGTATGTCTCGCAAGGCCGTTATTCCGGCGGGATACACGTATTTTGCGCAGCTGATTGGCCATGATATCGGCAACAGCGTCAGCCTCGATGCCGTTCCTCACACCACCCGCGGCAGTTTGTCGACCAAAACCAAGGCACCGCAGTCAGGGCGCTACAACCTGATTGAAAATCCGCTGACACTAGAAACGATCTATGGCCCCGGCCCAACCCTGATGCACCATCTCTTCGATCCCGACACCTTCCTCTTTCGGGTCGAGAGAATGCAGATGAACTCACTCGTTCTGTTGGGCCCGGATGGTGGTAGCGACCACAGCATCCGGGCTCTTTACGACACCCGTAACCGGGACACCCCATTCCTGCATAGGATGAGCGTTATCCTTATGAAATTCCACAACTATCTGGCACGCGACCTCCGTCAAGCGATGGGTCAGCGTGACTGGCGTGACAAGGCCCAAATCTATGCCGCAGTCCGTGCACACATGGTTGCGGTATGGCATGACGTGATCGCACAAGACTTCCTCGCGACTTTCGTCGATCAGGACCGCTTGCCTCCGAAGCGCTATCGGATGCCATCACTGGATGAGGTGACCTTGCTGCACGGCGTTTTCCGTGCCTTCCATGCCCTGCCCCGTTCGGCCTACTTCATGGACGGTCAAAAGCGCCCACTCAAAAGGCTTCTGCGCCGCAGTCCCAAAGCCGCAGTAAAGGCAGACGGTTGGGGGCTTTCTTGGCAAAACTTCTTCACCAACACACCCAGGGGCACCAAGACCGGAATGACGGCAAGCATCTCGCCCCGCCTTACGGGACGCCACGGCCTTGTCCTGTCCGAACTTGATCTCAAAACCGCAAAGGATACCAACCCATTGCGGCTGGGCGACAAGACCATCAAAAAGGTGGTCAAGGTGCTCGACCCTGTCGATGCAGCCCGTCTTGATCCCGCAACCTTCTCTGAGGCGGTTAACAAGGATTTTGGTGTGCTCTCCGGTCCTGAGCAAATGGATGCGAAGGACATCGAACGGATGCCGCTTTTCGCCACCCTCATGCTCGAGGCCGAGCTTTACGGTACACACGGTCGGTTCGGCCCGCTTGGCGGTCTGATCCTGACCCATATGATCGAAGACATGGTGTCTCGTGTCGTCGCACCTACATCCCCGTCGGACCACCTTCCGCGTCCGACGAAGATGTTCGAAATCATCCAATATGTTGAAAAAAGGGAGATCGAAGAAGATGCCTGACAAATACATTATCGTAGGCCGACAATTGCAACAGCACGGCGATGTCAAATACCTGCACCCAAACCAGCAGGACGCCGATGGCAATGAACTCATCAATTTGGACGACGGTGACGGAGCGATCCCGCTGACGGCCGAATTCATCGGCAAAGAAATCATCGACCTTTCTGAAAACGGTCCGATCGACAAAGCCGACCCGCGTTACGCAGCAGCGGTGCGCCGGATCAAATACGCGCTGGCCGTCGTTCCGCCCCCGGGCCACAATCCCGCAGATCCGAAATTGCAACGCATCCTTGAAAACACCCAAGTCAACCTGGAGTGGGAAACGCGCACCTCGGATGGTCAGGATGATATCAATGTCCGTACATTTGTCGTACCCGTCCCTGACACGCTGGCCGAAAAACGCCGGGAACTGACCAGAATCGTGAAAGAGCCCGGGTTCGAACCACCGCTGACATACTTCCTCGATGTTCTAATGATGAAGGCGTACCTTGCGGGAGAAATCAACGGCATCATCGAAAACTTGGCAGACGACAGCGGAACCCCCTTGCCCGGAAAATGGCAAGACCTGCTGAAGGACAAGATCAACGACGTCCTGGGCAGCTACGAGGAAATGGCGGAAGAGGCCGAAGGCGTCGCACAGGAACAGGACGCCAATGTTTTGACCGATCCGGTCTCAGCCTTTCATCGTGCCGTTGGCATCTACATCACCAATATGTGCGACTGATCGCTCGCCTTCCGTACGGGCAGACCTGATCGAATATAGCGTACGCCTCAGGTCGTGCCTGTCCTTCTCGACCCTCAGCGGAAAACAGGCAACGAACCAGTCTATAACCGCCTCGGGCGTGCACGGCTCGGACCCACACCAGACGGCCTTGATATCCGCGTAAAAGGTGTCGAACCGTTGCCGGGCCTCGTCCGTCCGCCCCAATTGGGCCAGTGCCGCGCTGTGCCATCCGCCCACCGTGGTCATCAGGGCGGCGCCAGCTTCACACTGAACGACCGTTTCGGTGTAATGGCCCGTCAGATAGTTTGCCGCCGCCAGATAAACTAGGCAGCACACCTATAAATTCCTTATCATTCGTATTGGCTTGTGCTTCATTTCCAGCAAAACAACATGCTGGGGTGTGAAAATGGCGCGTTCGGACATGAGCGATCTGGAGTGGGAGTTCATCAAGGCAGTCTTGC
>JAJDVJ010000197.1 GCA_022826205.1 Silicimonas sp.
CTTGGCTCGGCATGCCCTGATCCTGCCGTCGCCAAAAAGGCCGCAGTCAGCGCAAGTCTGCGATATGCGTTCATCGTGGTGGGCGTCCTTCTGCCAACTTGCTTTCGGGCGGCGTAAAGGGCGTTTCCGGAGTTGTCAAACTTTTGACTTGGAGTTCTGCGCAACGTGGCGTATAAGCGGGGCACTGCTCGATAGGTTTCTTGCCTGTATGAAACCTGCCTCAATAACTAAGCGCCCGCTTTGTGCGGGCGTTTTTTTTTGCGCAATTCCTAAGGCGTCCTGGCGCCGCAGTCAGTTCGCTGCCCGCCCAGGCGTTCGGCGCGCAAGCGTCAACCAGAGCAGGGCTCCTCCCGCCAGCGCCAGGAACGGAGCCATCGCAAAGTTCACGTAGGTCCAGCCTTCCACCGGCGAACCGCCGGTGCAGTTCATCAGTCCACCGGACGAAAGCGACGCCAGCGTCACGCAGCCAAACACAATCGTGTCGTTCAGGCCCTGGACCCGACCGCGCTCCTCGGGTGAGTGTGCGTTCGAAAGCATCGCGGTTGCACCGATGAAGCCGAAGTTCCAGCCGAACCCAAGGAGAATGAGCGCACCAAAGAAGTTGCTGAGATCGGTTCCGTAAAGGGCAACGCATCCGGCCGCCGCCAAGATCGCAAGACCGATGGCAACAATCCGTTCCGCGCCAAAGCGTGCGATCAGGTGCCCAGTGAAGAATGATGGTGCGAACATGGCCAGTACGTGAGCCGAGACAATGTCGGCAGCGTTGTTCTTGCTGAAGCCGCAGCCGACCACTGCGAGAGGGGTGGACGTCATCACGAGATTCATCAGGGAATAGGAGACCATCGCGCAAATGATTGCCACCAGCACCTTGGGCGACTTCAGGAGTTCAAGGCGCGTCCTGGCATTCTCGGAGATCTCGACGACTTTCGGCTTCGGAATGTCCAGAAGCAGGAAAAGGAACGCTCCGCTCACGTTGATCACGATAATGGTCAGAAACGTGCCAAGAAACGGGACGGCGGAGGCATCGGCAGTTACCTTGACCAGTTGCGGTCCGATCACCGCGCTCGCAAGTCCCGCCGCGATGACATAGCTGATCGCCTTTGGACGAAATGCCTCGGAAGAGGTGTCGGCCGCAGCGAATCGGAAGAAGCCTTGGGATGAAAGGTACATCCCGGCGAATGCAGAACCCATCAGGAACAGCACGAAGCTGCCCGTGGCAAGGCCCCAGGCCGACAGCGCCGCGCCGATGGCGCCACCCGTTGCTCCAATCACGAAGCCGAGCGTGCGTCCGTGCCGTTGCATGATGCTCGACAGCGGTGTGGCCGCCAGCATCGATCCCAGAACGATCAGCGAGATGGGAAGAGTTGCCAGGCAGGCATTCGGCGCAAGCGACTGCCCGGCAAGAGCGGACACGATGAACATCATCGGCATCTGGGAGCCGAGATAGCCCTGTGCGATCACAAGGACCGTCAGGTTCCTTCGCGTCGTGGAAAGGACTGAAGTCTCCCGCATTCAAGCCCGGTACTCCGTTCCATCGACGTCGGCAAGGTCGGGGCTTCCGTTTTGTCGTTCCTGCAACTACCGTCCGCGCGCCGTTCGGGAGGAAACCGTGTCAGAGACAATAGGCCGCATCATCGAGACTCCTGCCTGCGTTGCCGAAGGGGCCGAATACCTCTCAATGCGCGAGCCGCGATTTCGCAAGGCCTTGGACATCACCGGGCCACTGCCGCTGCGACGGCGCAAGGACGGATTCGCTCCGCTTCTTGACGCCATCGTCAGCCAGCAGGTTTCCGTGGCGGCGGCCGATGCGATCTGGGGGCGACTGAAGTCTGCCGGTCTGACCGGCCCGCGCAAGATAGTTGCAGCCAGCGACGACGAGCTCAGGGCATGCGGCCTGTCGCGACAGAAGATGCGCTACGCCCGTGAACTTGCAACGTCGGGCATCCGCTTCAGCCGGTTGCGGGAGACACCAACGGAAGAGGTCATCGAGACGCTTGTCCAAGTACCCGGCATAGGCCGTTGGACCGCCGAGATATATGCGATGTTCTCGTTGGGTCGTGCAGACGTATTTGCGCCCGGAGACCTTGCGCTTCAGGAAGCGGCGCGCATCCTGTTCGAGAAACCGGAAAGGCCCACGGAACGTGAATTGCGGCAGATGGCGGAGGCATGGTCGCCTTGGCGAGGTGTCGCCGCGCGGCTGCTCTGGGCCTATTACCGAACAGCGAAGCAGCGCGAGGGAATTCGATGAGCGAGTTGAATTGCAAACGCAAGGGCAGTGCCTCCGGCAAGGACAGCTCGCTCGTGCTGTTCCTTCACGGATACGGGGCGGACGGTGCGGACCTGCTCGGTATCGGCGAGCATGTTGCGCCTGTGCTTCCCGACACCGTCTTCGTGGCCGTCGATGCGCCGACGCCATCGTTGGCAAACCCTATGGGTTTCCAGTGGTTTCCCATCCCGTGGCTCGACGGTTCGACTGAAGCTGCGATGGTTGAAGAGCTTGTTCGTTCCGCAAAACTGCTTGATGCATTCATTGACAAGCTCGTGGCGGACGAAGGCCTCGATCCCGGTCGCTTGCTGCTCTTCGGATTCAGCCAAGGCACAATGATGAGCCTGCATGTTGCCCCAAGGCGGGTCGATCCCGTAGCCGGGATCGTGGGGTTCTCCGGCCGGTTGATGTTTCCGGGCTGCATTGCCGACGAAGCAAAATCTCGGCCGCCGACATTGCTTGTTCACGGAGACGCCGACGAAATGGTTCCCTTTTCCGAGCTTGGAGCGGCGACGGAAGCGCTGCAAGCCGCGGGCTTCGAGGTTTCAAGTCACGTGATGGAGGGAACGGGGCACGGCATTTCGCCCGATGGCCTCTCGGTGGCGCTGACATTCATTCGAACGCGGATCGGACTCGAATCGGCCGAAACCTGACGATTCGGGCTTGTGGGCAAGTCTGTGGAAAACTTGTCGCGTTCCTGTCACATGCCCATGCGACATTACCCAACATTCATGGGGCTTGCCTCGCGGGCACCGCCATATATAGTCGCCCGGAAATCGAGCCGCTTGTGGAAGGGACGTGCGTGGCGGCGGTATGCGGATGGAACGGCTATGAGTGTAAGTTTCAGAACAAGTTTTGTGCGAGAGCCGAAAGGCCTCAGGCATCATCCTGCATTGGTGTTGAACGCCGACTACAGGCCGTTGAGCTACTTTCCGTTGTCCCTGTGGCCTTGGCAGGAAGCGGTCAAGGCCGTGTGGCTGCAACGGGTGGACGTCCTTGCACGATATGAAGAGGTTGTCCGCAGTCCGTCCACGGAAATCCACATTCCGTCCGTGGTCGTCCTGAAGGACTATGTTCACCCGCAGAAGCGGGTGGCCTTCACACGGTTCAACCTGTTTCTTCGCGACGAGTTCCGGTGCCAGTACTGCGGCGCGCGGGGAGAGTTGACTTTCGACCATGTCGTTCCCCGGTCTCGTGGCGGCACGACGAGCTGGGAGAACGTGGTTGCGGCCTGTGCGAAATGCAACCTTCGCAAAGGCGCGAGCTCGCTCGCCCAAGCGGGCATGTCGCTGCGTCGTACACCGCAGCGGCCCGACGCAGTCAAGCTCCGGAACCAAGGCAGGAAATTCCCGCCAAATCACCTGCACGAGACCTGGTTCGATTTTCTGTACTGGGACGCCGAACTGGAGGCGTGATCCGAAATTGGCGACCGAGCGGGGTGCATCAACTTCTTCGCTCGGCCCGCTCGCTCATGCGACGTCGGCGTCAATCCGAAGGCTTGCCACGACGAGGTCGACCTGGCGCGAGCTTGCCCGACGCAACGCGAGTCTCGAATGCCATGCTCCTGTGCACTACCCGTCGCGGAGGTCGTCCAAATGAACCGCCAGGCCTGACAACGCTGCAAAGTCGTCGTCGACAACGCAGACCGGGAACTGCTCCATGAACCGGGAGAACCGACCCTTGTTGCGGAAGCTCTCCACAAATCCTGCGTCCCGAAAATAGGGAGCGACGGCGCGGGCAACGCCTCCGACAAGATAGATCCCGCTGAATGGCAGGTGAATCAAGGCCAGGTCCCCGCAGACCGATCCCATGACCCGGACAAATGTCTCGATGGTTTTTTTGGCAATGCCGTCACCGTCCTTGATGTCTTTCAGGACTTCTGAGGCAGTCCGCGTCACGCTTTCGCCTTGCCTGGACGCGTGCCAGGCGTGGATATTCTCGATGCCTCGGCCTGAAAGCACATCCTCCACGGAGGCAAACCCGGCGGACGCTGCAACGAATTCTGCAAGCTCCAGGTCCTCGGAATTGCCGGCCGGCAGAAGGACATGGCCACACTCGGAAGGCGTCACCATCAAGGCAGGGCCGTTCGGGATGGCAAGCGCGGAGTTGAAACCGGTGCCGATTCCGATCACAAGCCTGCGGGAGCCAGTCTCTTTGGGCTCGACAGCAATGACGGGCGCAAGGTGACTGTGCGGCATCGCGTGAAGTGCGTGAGCCTGGGCTTGCAAGTCGTTGAGCACGGACACGGTTTGAGCACCGGTGACATCCGCGAGAGCCTCGCACTCGACCGTCCAGTCCAGATTGGTCAGAGTGCCGCGTCCGTCATGGACGGGTCCCGCAATCGCGACGGCAACGGCGTCGCAAGCGAGGTCAACATCGTCTTCGAACCGCAGAAGGACGGATTCAAGGCTATCGAATTCGGAGTTCCGGAATTTCCGAACGGACTTTTCCAGGAGCGTGCGCCGTTCGGCAAGGGCCACACGCGTGTTCGTTCCGCCGACATCGGCAACGAGCGAAACCTTGTCTCTGTGGTCCGGCATGGCCAACAGTCCTGATTGCACCGGTGGACCTAAGTCAATGATTGCGGGCGGCGCAAGGCTTCGGCGCGGTCACGGTCAAGCAAGTGACGCATTGCCGGTGCCGGGCCCGTCGATTGTCCTACCGTGAGGTCCGCCTCGAGAAGAACATGTCGACGCCCGTCCTGTGCGCCGCGGATCGCGTCGAGAAGGATATCGGCGCAGAGACGCCCAGCTTCCCGGACCGAGGATCGTGTGGCGGTGAAGATCGGAACGTCTCCTTCGTTCCGGAAATAGGACAGGTCATCGTCATGGATCACGACGGACACCTCATCTCCGAGGCCTATGCCGAGATCATGGAGCGCTCGGCGTGCGCCCATCGCTGGGATGATCGACGATATCAGGATCGCCGTCGGCGGTTTGCGAGAAGCAAGCATCTGCATGGTTGTTGCGAAGCCGTAGTTTTCGGTCATCTCGCCATTGAAGACCAGTTCCGGATCTCCGGCAATGCCATGTGCCGCAAGCGCGTCACCGTAGCCGTTCAGTCTGCGGGTGGCAAAGTCCATTCCGTCGAGGCCGTTGATCAGGCCGATCCTGCGGTGCCCGAGGTCAAGCAGGAATTCCGTCGCGCGCGAGAACGCGCGTCGGTTGTTGACATCGACCCAGTTGTATTCGCCGGGTACCCTGCTTGACCGTCCGTGCACGACGAAGGGCAGGCCGAGTTCGCCGAGAAGGCGGATACGGGGGTCTTCTACCTTGGGACCATGGATCACGACGCCATCGACCACGCCTCGCGTGGCGAGATCCCTGTAGGCTTCCTCCTCGTCTTCGTCCCGCACGACGGAGAGCGCAAGGTCGTAACCGGACTTGGAATACTGCTCGCCCGCGCCCGCGATGAAATCCGAGAAAATCGGGTTCACCATTTCATGCTCCTTCGACAGGGGCAGGATGTGGCCGATCGTCATGGCACGGCCCGTTGCCAGGCGTGCCGCTCGGGAATTCGGGGTGTAGCCGAGCCGTTCCGCGGACTCCAGGACCTTCCGCCGGGTTCTCTCGCTAACTTCAGGATACCCGTTCAGCGCACGGCTGACTGTCGTGGGCGAAAGCCCGATGCGGTGTGAGAATTCCTTCAGGTTCATCATTCAAAGCGATTTCAAGTTTTGCGAGAGCATACGAGATGGGAGTGAATTGTCAAAGCCAAAGATTTGTCAAGATTCACGTTGACATGAGGAGAAAGTTCGGGGATGTTGTGTTATCCAAAGCGCTTTGAGAAACTCATCGCGACAACCATCGAATGGGCCTTCGGGTTCGGATAAAGGGAGAGCTTCATGAACAGATCACTAATTGCCAGCGCGGCCGTGACGGCACTGGCCACGGGCAGCGCAGGTGCCGAACAGCTGACCGTCTTTGGTCCTTGGCTTGGCCCGGACCAGGAAAATGTCGAGGCGGTGTTGGATGACTTTGCCGCGAAGTCCGGCCACGACGTGAGCTATGTCGGTTCCGACAGTTTCGAGCAGCAGATTCTCGTGGACGCGGAGGCAGGCTCGGCGCCGAACATAGCGGTCTTTCCGCAACCGGGACTTGCCGCCGACATGGCGAGCCGCGGATTCCTGACGCCCCTCGACGGCGGTGTCGGCGACTGGGTGCGGGAAAATTACGCTGCAGGGCAGTCCTGGGTCGACCTCGGCACCTACGCCGACGAGAACGGCAACGGCCAGCTCTTCGGCTTCTTCTACAAGGTCGATGTGAAGTCACTCGTCTGGTACATCCCCGAAAACTTCGAGGATGCCGGCTACGAAGTGCCGGAGACCATGGAGGACCTGAAGGCGCTGTCCGACATGATCGTCGCCGACGGAGAAACGCCTTGGTGCATCGGTCTCGGCTCGGGTGGCGCGACGGGCTGGCCTGCAACGGACTGGGTCGAGGACATGATGCTGCGTACGCAGCCCCCGTCTGTCTACGACCAATGGGTCACGAACGAGATTTCCTTCACTGACGATGCCGTCGTTGGCGCAATCGAGGAGTTTGGCGCCTTTTCCCGCAATGACGACTATGTCGCGGGAGGCGCCGCTGCCGTCGCCTCGACTGATTTCCGTGACAGCCCCAAGGGAATGTTTGACAGCCCACCCCAGTGCTACATGCATCGCCAGGCCTCGTTCATTCCGGCCTTCTTCCCGGACGGCACCGTGGTTGGCGAGGATGTCGATTTCTTCTACTTTCCGGCCTACGCGGGCAGGGATCTCGGCAAGCCGGTACTTGGCGCGGGAACGGTCTGGGCCATCACCAACGAAAACCAGGCTGCGCATGACCTGATCGAGTATCTCAAGGATCCGGCAGCGCACGAAATCTGGATGGCGCGCAAGGGCTTTCTCACTCCGCACAAGGGCGTGAACCCGGACGCGTTCGGTGATGCGACGCTCAGGAAGATGAACGAGATCCTCCTGAACGCCACCACCTTCCGGTTCGACGGCTCCGACCTGATGCCCGGTGGCGTCGGCGCCGGCTCGTTCTGGACCGGGATGGTCGACTATTCGGGAGGCAAGAGCGCCGCCGATGTCGCCCAGGAAATCCAGGACAGCTGGGACGTGTTGAAGTAGTCATGCAACGACGGGGCCCGGCTGCGGGCCCCGTCAATTTCATTCGGCCTGACGCGGGGAGGGCGCTCCATGCATCCTGCATTGCTCGGACTTGTGACGATCATCATCGGCGTCGGCGCCTGCATCGGGTATTTCTACTTTTCGAATCTGTTTCTCGACAAGGTGCTCTTTCCGGGAAAGGGACCGAACGCGGGGCGGAACATCAACCGCGCCAACCAGGTGCGGCCATGGCTGTTCCTTGCTCCGGCCATTTTTGCGCTTGGCCTCTACCTTGGATATCCGGTGATCGAGACTTTGCGCCTATCGATTACTGACCGAAGCCAGGACGGCGCCTTCGTGGGCTTCGCGAATTACCAGCAAATGCTGGCCGAACCGAAGTTCTGGGAGGCCATGCGAAACAACCTGCTCTGGCTGATCGTGGTGCCTGCCGCGTCAACTGCATTTGGTCTGCTGGCCGCGCAGCTCACGGACCGAATCGCCTGGGGCAATTTGGCCAAGTCGCTCGTCTTCATGCCGATGGCCATTTCGTTTGTCGGCGCGTCGGTCATTTTCAAGCTGATCTATGACACGCGTCCCGAGGACAAGGCGCAGATCGGTCTCCTGAATGCGATCTGGGTGCAGTTCGAGGGGGGAGCCATGTCGGTGGTTTTCCTGCAGGTGCTGCCGATCGTGATCGTCTTCATCTTTGCGGCCCTTGTCGCCTATGCTGGCTACATCATCTTCCGGCCCGCGCTTTCGGGCGGAAGCGGCATCTTGGTCCTGGCCGCGCGCGTTGCATCTGCCGCCTTGGCACTGTACTTGATCTGGCTCTCGCTAGGGTCGATTCTCGGCATTGCCACAGCCGAACTTCCCTATGGCGAGCCGAAGGCCTGGCTCACGGTTCCCTTCTTCAACAACTTTTTCCTGATGGTCGTGCTGATTTGGATCCAGACGGGCTTCGCCATGGTGATCCTTTCGGCCGCCCTGCGCGGAATACCGGAGGACACCATTGAGGCGGCTATCATCGATGGCGCAAATCCCCTGCAGATCTTCTTCAGGATCAAGGTGCCGCAGATCATACCGACGATCACAGTCGTCTGGACAACGATCACGCTTGTTGTCCTCAAGGTGTTCGACATCGTGTTCGCGATGACGAACGGCCAATGGCAGACGCAGGTGCTTGCGAACTACATGTTCGACAAGCTGTTCCGGGCCAATGACTGGGGCGTGGGATCAGCTTCGGCGATTGTCATCATGATCCTCGTCTCCCCGATCCTTGCCTGGAACGTCTGGAACGCCCGAAAGGAGATGCGCTGATGCAATCCATTGCAGGAAGCAAGTCGTCGCTCACTTGGGCAGTTCACATCTCGGTCGTCGTCATGGTCGTGCTTTGGCTGATTCCGACCGTCGGGCTCTTTGTTTCGTCCTTCCGCACGGCGGACCAGATCTCGACATCCGGCTGGTGGGCCTCTCTTTTCCCGGCGGAGCAGAACGTGGTTGCCCGAGCGGCGGACCCCGACGAGAATCGGGTGGCGGACGGGAGCACGTTCATCGTCTCGGGGAACCTCTTTGACGGAGAGGACAAGACCATCAGCGTCTGGGGCACCTCGTCGCGCGCCATCGACATCTACGTTGCGGGCGACACCGCTGATCTGGGCGACGGAGAAACGATCGCGGTTCAGGCCAATGGCGACTACGAGTGGCGCGGAAACGACGAGCAGATTGCAGGGCGCGGTCAACGGGTCTTTGCGACCGTCACCGCGCAGCCGGAGTTCACGCTTGCGAACTATGACAAGATGCTTCTCGACGAAAGCAACGTCGAAGGCATGGCCAAGGCGTTCTTCAACACGCTTACCGTCACCATCCCTGCCACGATCATACCCATAGTAATTGCGGCCTTCGCTGCATATGCGCTGGCATGGATGGACTTCCCGGGGCGCGCATTGCTAATTGCATGCGTCGTGGGGCTGCTCGTCGTGCCGCTGCAATTGGCGCTGATTCCGCTGCTCAAGCTGCATCTCGGAATTGGAATCGGAAAGGGTTATCTCGGTGTCTGGCTCGCCCACACCGGCTTCGGGCTTCCTCTCGCGATCTATCTCTTGCGAAACTACATGGCTGGCCTGCCGCGCGACATCATCGAGAATGCCAAGGTGGACAGTGCCACGGATTTCCAGATCTTCGTCAAGATCATCATTCCACTCTCGTTTCCCGCCTTGGCGTCCTTCGCGATCTTCCAGTTCCTCTGGACCTGGAACGACCTGCTGGTCGCAAAGGTTTTCCTGATCGACGCAACCGGCCAAACCACGGTGATGACCAACCAGATCACCGATCTTCTCGGAACACGTGGCGGCAACTGGGAGATCCTCGCAACAGCCGCATTCATCTCGATCGCTGTGCCGCTTGCCGTCTTTTTCGCGATGCAGCGCTACCTTGTTCGCGGCATCCTCGCCGGTTCGGTGAAATAGGATGTCGCTCATGAGCCTCGCCGAAGCAATCCCCGACGAGACACCTGGCATCCTTGCCTCCAACCCGGACTGGTGGCGTGGCGCAGTGATCTATCAGGTCTATCCCCGATCGTTTCAGGACACGAACGGGGATGGCATCGGAGACCTGCGGGGCGTCATAGAGAGGTTGCCCTACATCGCCTCGATCGGCGTGGATGCGATCTGGCTCTCGCCGTTCTTCACTTCGCCGATGCTGGATTACGGCTACGATGTCTCGGACTATCGGGACGTTGACCCGATGTTCGGCACGCTGAAGGACTTCGATGCATTGATCGAAAGGGCTCATCAGCTTGGATTGCGTGTCATTATAGATCTCGTGCTGAGCCACACTTCCAGCGAGCATCCTTGGTTCCGGGAAAGCCGGGCCGACCGCACCAATGCCAAGTCCGACTGGTATGTCTGGGCGGACCCGAAGCCGGATGGAGCGGCGCCGAACAACTGGCTGTCCGTCTTCGGTGGACCGGCATGGCAGTGGGACGGCGCGCGCATGCAGTACTACATGCACAACTTCCTGCGCGAGCAGCCGGACCTGAACTTTCACAACATGGATGTGCAGGACGCGCTTCTCGACGTGGCGCGCTTCTGGCTGCAGCGCGGCGTGGACGGGTTCCGTCTGGATACCGTGAACTTCTACGTCCATGATGCAGAACTCAGGGACAATCCGTCGCTCTCGAACGTGGAGGTCACGGCAATGACCGCGCCGTCCGTCAATCCCTACAGCTTTCAGAGCCACATCAATGACAAGTCCCGGCCCGAGAACATCGATTTTCTGAAACGCCTTCGCTCCGTAATGGACGAATTCCAGGACATCACGTCCGTTGGCGAGGTGGGCGATGATCAGCGCGGGCTGGAGATACAGGCCGAGTACACGCAGGGGCCGGACAGACTGCACATGTGCTACGGATTCGACTTTCTCTCAAGCAGCTACCCTACGGGCGCCCGCATCGCGGAGGTGCTGGAGCGCTTCCAGCGTATCGCAAGGAACAGTTGGGCCTGCTGGGCGTTTTCGAACCACGACGTGGTGCGCCATACAACGCGCTGGTCGCTTTCGCCGGAAGCGCATCGGGCATATCTTGCGGTACTGCTATCCATGCGAGGATCGGTCTGCCTCTACCAGGGAGAGGAGCTGGGCTTGAACGAAGCCGACATTGCTTTCGAGGACCTGCACGATCCATATGGCATTCGCTTCTGGCCGGCTTTCAAGGGGCGCGACGGATGCCGAACGCCGATGGTCTGGCACGCGAATCGTCAATACGGCGGCTTCAGCGAAACCAAGCCTTGGCTGCCCGTTGCGGAGGAACACGCGTCTCAGGCGGTTGATGCGCAGGAGCACGATCCGGACTCGATGCTGAACTTCTATCGCCGGATGATTGCCTATCGCGCCTCGCGTCCGGAACTCGTCAAGGGCACATTTGATGTCGTCGAGGCAGACGAAGGCTTCCTCTCGGCAATCCGGACCTACGGCGGGAAGCGGCTCTTCACTGCATTCAATCTTTCGGGGCAGGCGCGCGGGGTGGGCCTGCCTGCCGGTGCATGGACAACGGATCACGACGCACCATTTGACGCCGGTAACGGCACAATCCTGCCGCCGTGGCAGGCAACTTTCAAGGAAGCGAGCTGAAGGAGAAACGGCATGGCCAATCTTGTACTTTCTGATGTCGCCAAGTCCTACGGCACCGTCGACGTCCTTCAGGACATCAACCTGAACATCGAGACCGGCGAGTTGATCGTGTTCGTCGGTCCGTCTGGGTGCGGCAAGTCGACTCTTCTTCGCATGATTGCCGGCCTTGAGAAGATTTCCGGTGGCACGCTCGAGATCGACGGCATGGTGGTGAACGACGTGCCTCCCGCCGAGCGCGGCATTGCCATGGTCTTTCAGTCGTACGCGCTCTACCCGCACATGACTGTGCGCGACAACATGTCGTTCGCCCTGAAGATCGCGAAGATGAGCCGGGAAGAAATAGACGAACGGGTCGAAGGAGCCGCTAGGACCCTGCAGCTCCACAATCTGCTGGACCGACTTCCGAAAGCGCTTTCCGGAGGTCAGCGCCAGCGGGTTGCGATCGGACGCTCCATCGTACGCGACCCGAAAGTCTATCTCTTTGACGAGCCGCTTTCGAACCTTGACGCCGCACTGCGCGTGGCAACCCGGATCGAAATCGCGCAACTGAAGGAGTCAATGCCCGAATCGACGATGGTCTATGTCACGCACGACCAGGTCGAAGCCATGACGCTCGCATCGCGTATCGTGGTCCTGGCGGGTGGCGGGATTGCCCAGGTGGGCACACCACTGCAACTCTACGAACGGCCGGAAAACGAGTTTGTTGCACAGTTCATAGGCTCGCCTGCCATGAACCTGCTGCCAGGCAAGATCTCCGAAACGGGTGCGCAGACCCGCATCGAGCTTGCCGCCGGGGGCGAAGCCATCTCGGACGTGCCGTCGTTGCCGGAGGACTCGGGAAAGGACGTGAACATAGGCGTGCGTCCGGAAGACTTCGTGGCGACTGATGGCCAGCATATCTTCAAAGGCAAGGTCAGCATCTCCGAAGCGCTTGGCGAGGTGACGATTCTGTATTTTGAACCGGAAGGATCGGCGGACCCCGTGATCGCGAAGCTTGCGGGCATACACCGGGACCAACGAGGCAACAATGTTGCGCTGACCGCACATCCGTCCAAGGTGCATGTCTTCCACGACACCCAATCTCTCCTGTACCGAGACCACCCGGTAAAGCGCATCCCTGTCAAGGCGCATTGACGCCGTCTTTGCGACCGTTGCGCAGTTCGCTTGCCCACCTTTGAAAAGGTCAATTTCGGGCAGACCGGACGCAGGAATTGCGGCCGGATTCGGATTGCATGGGGAAGAGAAAGTTCCCGGTTCGGCCAGAGAGTGCTTAGGATTCCTGGATTCGGGTGTTTGCTTCCGCGAATTGCCGTGGGAGCCTACATTTGGCCTTTTGTTTCGGACAGGACATGCAATAAGGGGTCGTCAAACGAACCCTCCCATGGAGATGACCGATGGAGATTCGTGAGGCGCTCACTTTTGATGATGTCCTGCTCGTGCCCGCAGCCTCCAAGGTCCTGCCTTCAGATGTCGACACACGAACCAAGGTCACGCGTGACATCCATACCAATATCCCGCTTCTGAGCTCTGCCATGGACACAGTGACAGAGGCCCGCATGGCGATCACCATGGCGCAGGTCGGCGGTATGGGGGTTATTCACAGGAATCTGGACGTCGATGAACAGGCCAGACAGGTGCGGAGCGTCAAGCGGTTCGTCTCAGGAATCGTATACAGTCCGATCACGCTGACACCCGACCAGACGCTTGGCGATGCCAAGGCGCTGCAGGAACGATACAATGTCACGGGGTTTCCGGTCGTGGATGACAAGGGTCGGGTGCTTGGAATCGTGACAAATCGCGACATGCGCTTCGCAGAGAACGATTCCACTCCGGTTAGCGTAATGATGACGGCTGATGACCTCGCCATCTTGACTGAACCCGCCGATCTGGAAGAGGCGCGAAGTCTCATGAAGGCCCGCCGAATCGAAAAGCTGCTGGTTACCGACGGGGAGGGCAAGCTTACCGGTCTTCTGACCCTCAAGGATAGCGAACAGGCCGTCCTGAACCCTCAAGCCTGCAAGGATCGGCTTGGCCGCCTTCGCGTGGCGGCGGCTACGACAGTCGGTGATGCTGGACATGAACGCTCGGAAGCGCTGATGGATGCAGGTGTCGACGTCGTTGTCATCGACACGGCGCATGGACACTCCGACGGGGTTGTCAAGGCGGTCACGCGGGCGAAGAAGCTTTCGAACGAAGTACAGATCATCGCGGGCAACGTGGCGACAGGCGAAGCTGCGCAGGCGCTCATCGATGCCGGAGCGGATGCGGTCAAAGTCGGAATCGGGCCCGGTTCGATCTGCACGACTCGCGTCGTGGCCGGTGTCGGTGTTCCGCAGCTCACGGCAATCATGGACTGCGCGGAGGCTGCAGGAGACATACCCGTGATCGCGGATGGCGGGATTAAGTTCTCCGGTGATTTTGCAAAGGCGATCGCGGCAGGTGCATCCAGCGCCATGGTCGGGTCCCTGGTTGCTGGAACTGACGAATCGCCTGGCGAACTGATTCTCTACCAAGGCCGAAGCTTCAAGTCCTACAGGGGCATGGGCTCCTTGGGCGCCATGGCCCGGGGCTCGGCCGACCGGTATTTCCAGACGGATGTCGCCTCGGACAAACTCGTGCCCGAGGGAATCGAGGGGCAGGTGCCGTACAAGGGACCTGCGGCAACCGTCATTTATCAATTGATCGGAGGGTTGCGCGCCGCCATGGGGTACACTGGCTGCGAGACCGTCGAGGAAATGCGAAAGAACTGCAAGTTCTTGAAGATCACGGGGGCGGGCCTGAAGGAGAGCCACGTTCACGATGTCCAGATCACTCGGGAAAGTCCAAACTATCGTACGGGAAGTTAGGCGGCGCGAGGATGCCAGGAACTGCTGGAAGGACGCGCCGTTCAATCGAGGACGGATGATTTTGGCATGACACCGGTGGCGCATGTCGCGGCTGCAGTGGAAGTCCTGGACGCGATTCTCGAGGGTAATTCTTCCGAAGTCTGCTTGAGTCAGTGGGCGCGAAGGAGCCGCTTTGCCGGTTCCCATGACCGAGCGGCAATACGAGACCTTGTTTTCGACGCGCTACGGTGCCGCCGCTCGCTTGCCTGGATGGGCGGCGCGGAAGACGGTCGAGGTCTGATGATCGGCCATCTGCGCAGGTCCGGGATCGATCCGGGCGCGGTGTTCACAGGAACCGGATACGCACCTGATCCTCTAAGCAAACGAGAAGGCCGGGCCGCTCGGCGCCTGGAAGAGGCAACCAGCGCGGTGCGTCTGGATTGCCCTGACTGGCTTTGGCCGCAATTGGCGGAGTCCCTTGGAGATGATGCGGAGCCAATCCTTGCTCTCATGCAATTTCGTGCACCCGTCTTCCTGCGAATCAACTCTGCCCGTACCGACTTGGCGACCGCGCAAAAGGAACTGGCCTCAGAGGGGATCGAAACGGATCGTCATCCGCTCTGCGGAACAGCGCTTGAAGTTGTGGGGAACGCTCGCCGTGTGCGCCAAAGCAAGGCTTTCAGGACTGGCATGGTGGAACTTCAGGATGTCGCGTCCCAAGCGGTGATTGAATGCCTGCTACCATATTCGAAGGGACGTCGCGTACTGGATTATTGTGCCGGTGGCGGCGGCAAGGCGCTGGCGCTTGCAGCAGGCGGGGCCGGAGCCGTCACGGCGCACGATTCGGATGTTTCGCGCATGGGGGACATTCCGGTTCGCGCCGAGCGATCGGGAATGCCGATAGATGTCACGGACGCGCCGCAAGGCGAATTCGACATCGTGCTCTGCGATGTACCTTGTTCCGGAACGGGCGCGTGGCGGAGAAAGCCGGAAGCCAAATGGTCGCTTTCCGCAGGTCGGCTTGCTGAGCTTTGCGGTCTCCAGGACCTGATTTTCGATGAGGCCAGCCGATTCGTCGCACCGGGCGGGGTGTTGGCCTATTCGACCTGTTCGCTCCTGAACATCGAAAATGAAGAAAGGGTAGACGCCTTCCTGAAACGTCATTGCAACTGGCGGCGATTCGACTCCAAGCGCTATACCCCTCTTGACGGGGGAGACGGTTTTTTTCTTGACCTGCTTGACCGCAACGGTGAACGGAAAGGTGCAGCACCTGGGACATGATTGACGGTAACCGGCAAGTCGGCGGCATCTTGGAGCATGTCTGCTTGGGAGCGATTTGCGGGCTGGCAAAAAATCTCTTGCAATGTTCCTCTTTTAATCTCATAAGGCCGTGAGAGAACATAACGCGAACTCAAGCATCGTTGCCGCCGACCGGCGAAGATGAAATAAAGGAGGCAAGAGCAATGGCCACGGCAGAACTTCTCGACATGACATCCAGAAAACAAGGCGAAAAGCAAAAGGCGCTCGATTCGGCGTTGGCACAGATCGAACGCCAGTTCGGCAAGGGTTCGATCATGAAGCTTGGCGGCGACAACGAGATGCCCGAGATCGAGGCGACATCGACCGGATCGTTGGGTCTCGACATTGCGTTGGGGATCGGGGGGCTTCCAAAGGGCCGGGTTGTCGAGGTCTATGGCCCTGAATCTTCCGGCAAGACCACGCTTACGCTGCATTGCGTGGCTGAAGAGCAAAAGAAGGGAGGCGTCTGCGCCTTTGTCGACGCAGAGCATGCCCTGGACCCGCAATACGCCAAGAAGCTTGGCGTCAATCTGGACGAGTTGCTGATTTCCCAGCCAGACACGGGTGAACAGGCACTCGAAATCACCGATACGCTGGTGCGCTCTGGCGCCGTCAGCATGGTGATCGTCGACTCGGTTGCGGCGCTCACGCCGAGATCGGAGCTTGAAGGCGACATGGGCGATTCCTCGGTGGGAGTTCATGCCCGCCTGATGAGCCAGGCGATGCGAAAGCTGACCAGTTCGATCGCCCGTTCGAATTGCATGGTGATATTCATCAACCAGATTCGCATGAAGATCGGTGTCATGTTCGGCTCGCCCGAAACCACCACCGGAGGCAACGCGCTGAAGTTCTATTCCAGCGTTCGCCTCGACATCCGCCGGATTGGCGCGATCAAGGACCGCGACGAAGTTGTAGGCAACACCACGCGCGTCAAGGTCGTCAAGAACAAGGTCGCGCCGCCGTTCAAGCAGGTGGAATTTGACATCATGTATGGGGAGGGCATCTCCAAGACGGGCGAACTCATCGATCTCGGCGTCAAGGCCGGCGTGGTCGAGAAGTCCGGTGCCTGGTATTCCTACGGCGACGAACGGATCGGGCAGGGCCGGGAGAACGCCAAGGCCTTTCTGAAGGAAAATGCAGACATCGCGCATGAGATCGAAAGCAAGATCCGGACTGCACATGGCGTCGAGTTCGATGCCGAAATGGACGAAGGCGACGGGCCTGATGAAGTGGCTCTCGAAGCATAGCAGACAGCGTGGATAGGGGAGGCATGCGATTCCTTGGCATGCCTTTCATTTCAAAGATGATGAGCGGAAGAAAGTGCGCCCACGCTGCTCCGCACCTTTGTGCAATCAGCGAGCCAAAGGCGCGCAAGTGTCCATGGTTGTGCACCGTTAACGGCCGGACAAGTGAATGAGATGCTTCTGATCGCCCGCCCCTGTCTGGTGGACAGTTTGGACGGCGATGGATAATCAGGCGCAACATGCCGATTTCGGATGCCGCCCATGACCAGCCTGAACGACATACGATCGACCTTTCTCGACTATTTTGAGCAAAACGGCCACGAGGTCGTCGAGAGCTCGCCGCTTGTTCCGCGCAATGACCCGACATTGATGTTCGTCAACTCGGGAATGGTCCAGTTCAAGAACCTGTTTACCGGCCTGGAAGCCCGCGAATACTCGCGAGCCGCCACCTCCCAGAAATGCGTGCGTGCCGGCGGCAAGCACAATGACCTCGACAATGTCGGCTACACTGCACGGCACCATACGTTCTTCGAGATGCTCGGAAACTTTTCCTTTGGAGACTACTTCAAGAACGAGGCCATTCCTCTCGCGTGGAACTTGCTGACGGACGATTTTGGCATCGACAAGAAGCGCCTCTTGGTCACGGTTTACCATACGGATGACGAAGCCGCTCACATCTGGGGGAAAATGGGTCTGCCCGAAGACCGGATCATCAGGATCGCGACGGACGACAATTTCTGGCAAATGGGGCCAACAGGACCCTGCGGACCTTGCACCGAGATTTTCTTCGATCACGGCGATCACATCTGGGGCGGGCCTCCCGGATCGCCGGAAGAGGATGGCGATCGCTTCATCGAGATCTGGAACATCGTCTTCATGCAGAATGAGCAGTTCGAAGACGGATCAATGCGAGAGCTTGAGATTCAGTCGATCGATACGGGCATGGGTCTCGAACGGATCGGAGCGCTTCTGCAAGGCAAGCACGACAACTACGACACCGACACGATGCGTGCCCTGATCGAGGCCAGCGCCAATGCCACGAATGCCGAAGCCGATGGTCCGGCGAATGTGCACCATAGGGTCGTGGCCGACCACTTGCGTTCGACATCGTTCCTGGTTGCCGATGGCGTCATGCCGTCAAACGAGGGCAGGGGCTACGTCCTTCGCCGGATCATGCGGCGCGCAATGCGGCATGCACGTATAGCCGGCGCAACGGAGCCGGTAATGCACCGTCTCGTGCCTGCACTCGTGACAGAAATGGGTCAGGCCTATCCGGCGCTTGCCCGTGCGCAGCACCTGATCGAGGAAACACTGAAGAACGAAGAGACTCGCTTTCTGCAAACGCTGGACCGTGGGCTGCGACTGTTGGACCAGGAACTGGAGCGGCTGCCGGACGGCGCCGACCTGCCGGCGGACACTGCATTCAAGCTCTACGACACATACGGGTTTCCGCTGGATCTCACGCAAGATGCCCTTCGCGAAAAGGGCCGCGGCGTCGATACGGAAGGTTTCGACGCAGCCATGGAAGAGCAGAGAGCGCGGGCGCGAGCGGCCTGGGCGGGATCCGGAGAGTCAAAGGACGCGGCAATTTGGTTCGACATAGCCGGAGACACCGAAGCCACGGAATTTCTTGGTTATGAAGCCGAGGTTACCGAAGGACAGATTGTTGCGATCGTTTGCGATGGAGGCGCCGTGGACTCGCTCAGCGACGGCGAAACCGGATGGATCGTCACGAACCAGACACCCTTTTACGGCGAGGCTGGCGGGCAGGTCGGTGACACCGGGACGATGCGAGGCACGGGCGAGGCCAGGGATCTGGCTGATGTAACTGACGTTCAGCGCTTCGCGGATGGTCGCATTCTGGGCCATCAGGTCACGGTCAAGAAGGGCACGCTGACTACGGGCAGTCCGGTCGTGCTGAAAGTCGATCATGCGCGGCGGTCCGCCATCCGGGCCAATCATTCAGCGACGCATCTGCTGCACGAATCCCTTCGGCAAGTCCTTGGAGAACACGTGGCGCAAAAGGGATCGCTTAACGCGCCTGATCGGCTTCGGTTTGACTTCAGTCATCAATCGGCGCTGACACTTGAAGATTTGAAAGCTGTCGAGACGGAAGTCAATGCGTACATTCGCCAGAATTCGCCAGTGGAAACTCGAATAATGACGCCAGATGATGCCCGGGCCATAGGAGCTCAGGCCCTTTTTGGCGAAAAGTACGGCGACGAAGTGCGGGTAGTGTCGATGGGTATCGCAAGCACCGGCAAGGGCATCGATGGTAACACTTGGTCAATCGAGCTTTGCGGCGGCACGCATGTGTCGCGCACGGGCGACATTGGCGTATTCGTGACACTTGGCGACAGCGCGTCTTCGGCTGGCGTTCGCAGAATCGAAGCGCTGACGGGAGAGGCCGCGTTCAGGTATCTTTCGGACCAGGATCATCGGCTTGCGGAAACGGCACTAACGCTTAAGGCCCCGCCAGAAGAGGTTGCAACACGGGTAAAGGCCCTGCAGGCAGATCGGCGCGCCCTTCAGAACGAGGTCGCCGAACTGCGTCGGAAGCTCGCCTTGGCCGGCGGGGAAGCCGAAGCGGAGGTGGAAGCAGTTAATGGCATGATGCTGCACGCCCGGACGCTCAAGGGCGTGGATGGCAAGAGCCTTCCGTCGCTGATCGACGAATACAAGGCGCGCCTCGGTTCGGGGGCCGTGCTCTTGATTGCGGACACGGGAGGAAAGGCCGCCGTGGCCGCAGGGGTCACGGAAGATCTGGTCGAGCGTCTTTCGGCCGTGGACATGGTACGCGCCGCAGTTGCCGAGCTCGGGGGCAAGGGGGGCGGAGGACGGGCGGACATGGCACGAGGCGGAGCGGCCAGTGCAGACAAGGCCGAGGATGCCATTGCCGCCGTCAGGAAGCTGATGGCAGCGTAGGTCTTCGCATCCGCATCGGCGAATTCAATTCTATCGATGCGCGTGCGGGTGGACAGTGCCGAACGCGCGGACCAATTGATCAACCAGACACTGCGGCGGTTCGCGCCCCGCCCGCGCAATTCCAATAAAATTCTGCGATGACCAACGCCGCTTTCTCCAGGGCGGCATCGTCGACCGTCAGTGCAACGCGCACATGTCCGGCGGCCGCCTTCCCGAAACTTTCGCCGGGCATGACGGCCACGAGATGCTCGTCCAGGAGCGCCTCTGCAAACTCGATGCCGGTCATTCCGGTCGCCCTGATGTCAACCATGACGTACATCGTTGCCACAGAAGGCACGACGTTCAGGTCTTCCCGTGAAAATATTGCATTGACCGCCTTGTGGCGTCGCCGGAAAGGCGCCGCGATGGTGTCTTCCAGCGCCGGACCCTGCTGCAGGGCAAATTCGCCAGCGTCCTGCAAGAATCCGGGCAATCCGTAATTGGTGTGCGTGGCCAGGTTGATTGCATGACTGATCGCCTCTTCAGGTCCGACCAGCCAGCCAATCCGGCTGCCGGTCATCGCATGGCTCTTGGACAGGGAACCGGCCACAAGCGTCCGGCTCTCCATTCCGGACAACGCGCGCGGAGAGACATGCTCGCCCTCCCAGACCTGTGTGTCGTAGACTTCGTCCGAAATCAGCCACATGTCCCGTTCCCGGGTGAATTCAGCGATCTCTTGAAGCTTCGTTCGGGAATAGACAGCACCTGTTGGATTGTTCGGGGAGTTGATCAGGAGTGAACGGGCTTCGCAGGCTTCCTCAAGATCTGCGAGAGAAGGCTGGAATCCCCTTTCGGCACGCGCCGTGACGGCCACGGCCATCGCTCCGGTGGCGCGGATCGTGCCAGGATAGGTCGCGTAGTAAGGATCGATGTACAGCGCCGCGTCTCCCGGGTCGCACGCCGTCATGTGAGCGGCCAGGAGCGCAGCCTGTCCGCCTGCCGTGATCACCACGTTATTTCGCTCCGTAGCCACGCCCGTCATTGTTGCAAGTCGCTTGGCAACGGCATCGCGAAGCCCGTCAGTTCCTGGAATCGTCGAGTAGCCGGTGTGTCCGCCTGTCGCGGACTCATGCATCGCCTTCAGGATCGCCGGGTCCGTCTTTCGGTCATGTTCGCCGATCGTCAGTTCGATGACGGGCATGCCACGATCCTTCATTGTGCGGCTCTTACGGTAGATGTCCCACCCATCCGAACCACCGCCGGTCAAGGTCTCTATGCGATGCGATAATCTGGTCATGCGTTACAAGGGCGGCAACTATTGAGACAAGTCAATCGATTGTTGTCGGGAGATTTCTGCCGTTGAATGACATCGGCACGAAAACCCTTTGCACTCCTTGCGGACCGCCGCTATTGTCCGGGCCATGAACCGCATCTGCATCATCTGCTGCATTATCCGCTGACATCGTTCACGCGGGCCGGTTCTAATTCACCTTGAAATGACCTTGTCGGAGCCCGCGCGGGACAGGTTTGCCCAAAAAGGTTGGCTCATGACGAACATCCAGCTCCATGACACCGCAACACGGACGAAGAGGCCGTTGGAACCCCTCGTTACGAACGGGCATCCGACGATGTACGTCTGCGGGCCGACCGTTTATGACAGGGCTCATATTGGCAATGCACGACCCGTCATTGTTTTTGACGTGCTTTTTCGACTTCTCCGCCACGTGTACGGGGCCGATCAGGTGACCTATGTGCGGAATTTCACGGATGTTGACGACAAGATAAACGCTCGCGCCGCGGCTGAGAACCGCCCCATTCGTGAAATCACCGAAGAAACTACGCAATGGTATATCGACGACATGGCTGCCGTTGGCGCGCTCATGCCGGACGCAATGCCCCGTGCAACCGAATGGATTGCGGAAATGGTCGAAATGATCGTTGCCCTGATCGAAAGGGGACATGCCTACGAGGCCGAAGGCCACGTGCTCTTCCGGGTACGCTCCTGCCCCGGGTACGGAGACCTGTCCGGGCGTTCCGTCGACGACATGATTGCCGGTGCCCGTGTCGAGGTGGCGCCATTCAAGGAAGATCCGATGGACTTCGTGCTTTGGAAGCCCTCGGACGGCCAGACTCCTGGGTGGAACAGCCCTTGGGGTCGTGGCAGGCCCGGTTGGCACATTGAATGCTCGGCCATGGCAGCGGGCCTTCTGGGAGAGCGCTTCGACATTCATGGCGGTGGCAACGACTTGGTCTTTCCGCACCACGAAAACGAGATCGCCCAATCGAGATGCATGGGCCATCAATTTGCAAGAATCTGGATGCACAACGAGATGCTTCAGGTGGAAGGGAAGAAGATGGCCAAGTCCCTGGGCAATTTCTTCACCTTGCGCGACCTCTTTGACGGAAACTGGAGCGGCGGCTGGAACGTGCCCGGCGAATTGATCCGATTTGTGTTCCTTTCGACACACTATCGAAAGCCGATGGATTGGACCGAGGACAGGGCTCGCGAAGCTGAGGTGACGCTTCGGAAATGGTACGCGATGGCGGAAACTTTAGCGTTCGGATCGTGGCGAGATGCCGATATTTCTTCTGTTGTGAATGCATTGTCGGATGATCTTAACACGCATGAGGCCTTGGCGTCGCTACATCGATTCGCGGCGAAGGGGGAAGTCGCAGCATTGGCGGCCGGATTGGAGTTTCTCGGGTTGATGTCCGACCGCGTGCCGATTTGGGCCCGAGAGGCGGTGCCGTCCGAAGACGTGTCTGATCTGGTCAATGCGCTGCTTGATGAGCGCGCGACTGCGAGAGCGGCGCGGGATTTTGCGCGGGCGGATAGCCTTCGCGAAGGCCTCATGGAAGCCGGAATTGTCATCAAGGACACGTCGGTGGGTGTCGAATGGCACATTGGGCCAAGCTTCGATCAAGACAAATTGGAGGCTCTGAAATGAAAGCGGAACGACTCTTTCTGTTCGACACAACACTTCGGGATGGTCAGCAGACCCAAGGCGTCCAATTCTCGACCGAGGAAAAGACGGAGATCGCACACTCGCTTGATGCGCTCGGTCTGGACTACATCGAGGGAGGCTGGCCCGGGGCGAACCCCACCGACGACGCCTTCTTTGACAAGCGTCCGCAGACACGCGCGACCTTTACGGCATTCGGCATGACAAAGCGGGCAGGGCGGTCGGCGGAAAACTGCGACGTCCTGGCTGCGGTGCTGAATGCAGGCACGTCCGCTGTGTGTCTCGTCGGCAAGACCCATGACTTCCACGTCGAGAGAGCGCTCGGAATCTCTCTGGACGAAAACCTGAACGGCATTCGCGAGAGCATTGCGCACCTGGTGAACAAGGACCGCGAGGCGATTTTCGATGCCGAGCACTTCTTCGACGGCTACAAGGCAAATCCCGAATATGCACTTGTTTGCGTACAGTCGGCCTTCGAGGCAGGGGCCCGCTGGGTAGCGCTCTGCGACACGAACGGGGGCACGTTGCCTCACGAGGTCTCCGAGATCACGTCGGCAGTCATCAATGCCGGAATCCCCGGCGAAAACCTGGGCATCCATACGCACGACGATACCGGCAATGCCGTCGCGGGCACGCTGGCGGCAGTTGACGCGGGCGCACGCCAGATTCACGGTACGCTCAACGGCCTTGGCGAGCGCTGCGGAAACGCGAATCTCACGACGCTGATTCCGACACTCATGCTCAAGGAACCGTACGCAAGCCGGTACCAGACCGGCGTCAGCAGAGACGCTCTGGCGCGCCTTACGCGCACCAGCCGCGTCCTGGACGACGTCTTGAATCGCGTGCCGCTCCGGTCTGCTCCCTATGTTGGAGCGTCCGCCTTTGCCCACAAGGCAGGGCTTCACGCCTCAGCAATTGCGAAGGATCCGAAGACCTACGAGCACGTTGACCCGGCATCGGTTGGTAACGCCCGCGTGGTTCCCATGTCGAACCAGGCCGGCCAGTCGAATCTCATCAAGCGACTGTCCGAAATGGGCATCAGCGTCAAAAAAGGAGACCCGGCCCTCGTTGCCATTCTCGGAGAGGTGAAGCGAAGGGAGGCGCTCGGCTATGCCTATGACAGCGCCCAGGCAAGTTTCGAACTGCTTGCGCGCGCCGCACTTGGCCTCTCGGCTGAGTTCTTCGAAGTTGAGCGCTATCGCGTGATATCGGAGCGGCGGCGCAACGCACGCGGCGAGATCGTTGTCGAATCCGAGGCCGTCGTCACGATTTCGACGGGAGAAGGGCAACAGACAAGCTATTTCAAGAACGAACATGCCCAAGACCTGCACGATGACGGGCCGGTCAACGCGCTTTGGCAGGCGCTCAAGTCGGACCTAGGACCGTTTCAATCGCAGATTCAGGATGTGCGCCTGACCGACTTCAAGGTGCGAATCACTCAGGGTGGCACAGAAGCCGTGACCCGCGTCATCATCGACTTTGCGGATGATTCAGGTCGGTTCTGGTCAACAGTGGGCGTGTCCGCAAATATCGTTGATGCCTCGTTTGGGGCATTGCTGGATGCAGTGAACTGGAAACTCGTCCGCGAGGAGGGTGAAATGGACAGAGCTGCGGTGTGACGCAGGCCGTGCTCTTTCAATTCATGACGATTCAACGTGGTGAGATCAGCGCAGCGCGTTTGGCGCGCCCGCAATGAGCCTTCAGGCGGTAGCGGACATCGTAGCCAGGGGCGATCCAGATCGATTCGACGCCTGCATGGCTGCACCGGTTGCAGCACGCGCCGTGCTGTTCCCGATTTACGCATTCAATGTTGAAGTTTCCCGTGCAACCTGGGCGATATCCGAACCCATGATCGGCGAAATGCGCCTTCAATGGCTCAAAGATGCCCTTGGCGACATTGCGAACGGCAAGGCAGCGAGAAGGCATGAGGTCATCGCTCCGCTTGCCAATGTTCTGGATGGAGAAGGCGCGCGAATCCTTGACCGGCTCGTGCAGGCGCGATGGCGCGACCTTCACCCGATGCCCTTTGGGGACACCGGGCAATTTCGAGAGTACCTCGATGCGACCGGCGGCGGCTTGATGTGGGTCGCCGCACGCGCCCTTGGCGGAGATGACGAGGCATGCTTCCGCACGCTTGGCAGGGTAAGTGGCCTTGCCAATTTTCTTCTTGCTGTACCAAGGCTGGAAACACGGGTGGGCTCGCCACTGCCTGGCGGCGGTTCGGAAACCGTTCAGATGCTTGCAAAGGATGCACTGGCGGAGCTCCGGTCCTTGCGCATTCCCAAAGCCGGTCGCGCTGCCTCCCTTGCGTCCTGGCGTGCCGGAACCATTCTACGTCGCGCGGCAGACGAGCCCGACAGGGTCGCGGACGGAACGCTTCCGGAAAGCGAATTCCGGCGGCGTCTTTCGCTGATCTGGGCGGGGTACAGTCTCTGATCCCTTGCCGGATCAGCTGGAATCCACGCCCACCGTCACCACAAGGACCAGGCAATCATTGCAGCTTTCGCACGTGCGGTTTGCGTCCAGCGGTCTTCCTTGGGTCTTGCTCCGGACGCAACGCGCCCCTAAGCACGGTTCGAGCGGGCGTGGCGGAATGGTAGACGCAAGAGACTTAAAATCTCTGGAGTCCTTGACTCGTGCCGGTTCAAGTCCGGTCGCCCGCACCATAAAAACAAGGGGTTTTAGCGATCAGAGTGCGAAAGCGCAGGCAAAGTGATTCGCCTCATGTCACCACTATGTCACCAAATGGCTGCCGATATGCCACTTTTGGCCCCGATCTTAAAATCTCTGGGGCAAGAGCCCGTGCCGGTTCAAGTCCGGCCGCCCGCACCAAACAGCGTCAGTATAGTTGGCGATAGTGCATCCTTTGCGTCTGGAGATTGAAAATCTCGAGACGGAGGAAACTTCGTCGCAACACCAGCGATGCACGTTCGGTGCTTTCGGCCGAAAGTTCCGCCAGTCGCGTGTTGATGTCACGAATCTCCTGCCTGGCCTGATCGATTTCTTGTCCAATTTCGTGCCACTGCAATCCGCGCAGGTTCGCGGTTTGCAGTGCGTTTGCGTCTTCTGCGCGACAGACGGGCGAAAGGCGAGTGCCGGTAGTGCCGACGAAATATGCATTGGCGGCGGTGCAGTACTGTTGCAGCCCGGCTTCGCGACCTCGATGCCATTCCTGTACATCCGGAGAGATGCCGAATTCATTGCAAGCCTTGAAGTGCTCCATGATGTAGCTTGATCGCTTCCCGCGCGCACCGTCGGCGAGACCGATGTCCCTCCAGGCACCTTGCCGGCATTCGGATTCGGAGAGCGAGGCGCAGCCTGCGAGGACGGCGAGCGCCGCAAGTGGGACAGTGAGCCGCATGCAGAAATTGGTAACGAGTCAACGGCATGGAATCCAGAACCATCACGCGTCGTTGATGATATGGTCTTCCCAGTCCTCTGTTCCGACTTCCCACTCAGGTACAGTCCAGCCTCTGACCGAAACTCCTGCTTCGTGCACGGTCTCGGGCGTGCCGGAAATCAGCGGATGCCAGTCGTTTAGCGGCCTGCCTTCCCAAATCAACCTGTACGCGCATGTGCGCGGCATCCAATGCGCGATTTCCGATATGTTCGAAGGCGTCAGGACGACGCAATCAGGAACCAGTTGTTTGCGGATGTCGTATTGGGAACACCTGCAAGCCTCATCATCAAGAAGGCGGCATGCAATGCGAGTGTAGGCAATCTCGCCGGAATCCGCATCCTCAAGCTTGTTCAGGCAGCAACGGCCGCAGCCGTCGCAGAGCGCTTCCCATTCCTTCTGATTCAGACTTTTGAGCGGAACGCGCTCCCAGAAGCGGTCGCGCAGCCCGTCGCGGTCTATCGGATCCGGTTTGCTCACGACAGCCTCGAAAAGGGATCAGACATGGGGCAGTTCATTACTTTACAGCAGCCAGCACGGCGCGCGCTCTTGCGCTGTCGTCATCCATTGCAGCGACAAGCGCATCAAGGCTTTCGAATCTCATTTCTGGGCGCAAGTAGGACACGAGAGCGATGCTCAAGTTCATGCCGTAGAGATCCCCGAAAAAGTCAAAAAGGTGCGCCTCAAGGTTTGGCGTGTTCTCGCCAAACATCGGTCGGACACCCAGCGCGGCGACGCCCTCGTAGCTGCCCTTGGCGGAGCCATCCAGGACCTCGACCCTGACCGCGTAGACTCCGAACTTGGGAGGATGCAGCCCGTCCAACGAGATGTTTGCCGTCGGATAGCCCAGTTCTCGCCCGCGCTGGTCTCCAGGAAGCACTTCACCCTCGATCCGGTGCAAGTGCCCGAGCATGGCAGCAGCGTCTTCGGGCTTGCCGTCACTCAGGGCCTTCCGAATCCGGGTCGAAGAGACTTCGTCCCCGTTTTCGGCAACCAGTTCGGCAATCGTGACGCCGAATCCCATTTCCTTGCCATGTGCTTGCAGGGTCTCCGCGCTGCCGGCCCGACCCTTCCCGAAGCAGAAGTCGGCTCCCACTGTTACGTGGACGAGACCAAGGCCATCGCGGATGACGTCCTTTGAAAAGGCTTCCGGGCTCAGGGAGGCAAGGCGGTCGTTGAACGACATCTCGTAGAGGAGCTCGACGCCGAGGCTTTGCAGACGGTGTGCCCTGGCGGCAGCGTTCATGAGCCGGAAGGGTGGGGCGGAATGCGAGAAATACTCTCTGGGATGCGGCTCGAATGTGAGGACGCCAAGCGGCGCGTCAGCAGCCTTTGCCGCAATGCCAAGGACCGCCTGATGGCCGACATGGACGCCATCGAAATTGCCTATCGCGGCGGTGGCTCCCCTATCCTGCGGCTGCACATACGTGGTGTCGCGAATGATGCGCATGCGACGGGGCGTATCTTGCCAAGTGCCTTCCTGCAAGGGTGGACGACAGCGTATCGAGTGCCGGCCCGCTGTCCGCGGATGACCATCATGAGCATGTCTTTGAAAGGTTGCAAATCAGCCTATTACTTATGGTCCGGTGCGAGTACCATGCGCCGAAGAGTACCCATCAGAGAATTAGAAACCTCAGTTGGCTAGGTGATGCAAGCGACCGTGCAACCGGTACGCGGCTCAATCGGCACTCACTCCGCACTCACGGAGTCAATTCCCAGACTGCTGCGCGGCAATTTAGGATCGGGGTCGCGGTTAGGTGCATGCAGCTGTTCTGCCCAAATATGGTAATCTGCGGGTCGGAATACGCGTGAAGCCGAGATAGTGGAGTTCGCGCATGAGTAGGTCAAGGTGTCGGCGCCTGCCACGCTGTGTAGGGCGAAGGGTGCATGTTGCGGGGGCTACTATGTATGGATACGGCGCCGCCGGCGGAAATTCTGGCGAAATTGCGCAGGCATCGAAAGTGGTGTCGAAGTTGCCAAGATTGATCGGAATGCAACAGACTTGGTCACATCTCGCTTCTGGCCCATATTTGCCGAAGCCGCATCCTCATCGAATTCAATCAGAGACGCAGTAGCTACAACCGTCTAAGAGTGGCCGTATGGTCCATGAAGGCATCTGGTTGCCCCTGCCGCGCAGGGATTGCAAGTGCATCGCCAATTGAAGATCTCAACCAAAATCGCGGCTCGACCGAACAGTTGCGTCCTTATTGCGCAACGAATCGTGCATGTGATAGATGCTCTACCCAATAGTAAAGACGAACATTATACTCCTTATCACATTGGCATGCAGTAATGATTTGAAGCGATCAAGTTTTCTTGGTCCAGCGTTCAGCGAAGTTAGACACCTCCTGTCGAGAACGCGGATGACATGATTTATGAACGAGTGCTGCGTTTTCCAATGTAGTTCTTCCTCCTTTATGATGCTCCTTGACGTGATGAACTTCCGCCTCAGACCAACTAACGTCACTATTGCATACGGCGCACTTCTTTCTTTGACGGAAGTAAATCAACTCACGAATTTCAGCAGAAAATTGGCGAATTGGATCCGTAGGATGAGTTTCCGGCATTTCAGATAGCATTTCAGAAACATAGAACGAATGACGTTGAGAAATGTTTTCCCCACGATCACTATTTACACGTGTCCAAGTGCCATACTGTGACCAATACAAATACTTATCGTCCGCCTCGTCAGCCCTTGAAGCTCCCTTCAAGTTAAACAAAAAAGCATCTAGCGCAGATGCAAATTGCTCTCGCCAGGAAGGAGTGAATCCCTCCCTCAAACGATTTACCAGAAGAGCGGCATGAATTGTGTCATGACCTCTGAGTCTAGGGCGATTTCCGTCTCTCAGAAGAATGTATAGCAAGTCAAATACTTCCCAAATTCTCCGGCCTTCCTGTCCATCCGGATCAAAGTCTAAGTTTTCGTAATATAAGTGATCAATAGCAGATGCGTTGATGTCGGGTAAGGCCGCGCCAACGCCGCTTTGCTGCGACAGAAGCAAAGAGGTAACTTGTGCGGCTAGTTGCCTTGTCTTGCCCCGATCACTCCCTGGTCTGGCTCCCATTACCTCTTTGAAGAAGTCGTGCCCAGGGTATCTCGGCATTTCAGGCTTGCCGCCTAGGCGCAATACAAATTCAGTCATTCCGCCAGGCATAGCGTCTCTGCGCTCTTGGGCATTCAAAGCGCTTCCTGCTTGTAGTCGCACAAAGAGATCTCGAATCTCGTTTGTGTCCTCGGAATGAATCATCGCAAGTAAAAGTGTCGTATCAAGGAGCTGTTCCTGAAGTTGAGAGGGAAGATCTCGGAAGAAACAACCTCCCCAAGGACATGGTTTTTCAAGTAAGAAACGAGGAAATTTGGCTCTGTCGTTTTCTGTCTGAGGATCAAATAAGCGAAAAGATCCTTCCACGTAGCGATGAATGGCCGTAAGACGTTGTTGACCATCAATTATTTCTAGACCCTCACGAGTAAACCCTGCAACTTTCTCTTTCCTTTCGTGTAAGTAAATTAAGGGAAGTTTGAAGCCTCGAAATAGAGAATCAATGAGTCTTTTTTGTTGTGGTTCGCTCCATACGATACCGCGTTGATATTCTGGGTTTGCAATCATCATTCGAGAATCGAAGAGCTTAACGAGTTCTTTAATTGGCCTTTTTTCGATACAAGTCTTCATGAATGAGCCTTTTGCGTTAGTTGCCTGATGACATCATTAAATGATATTGCATGGGGATCTGCAACCCGTGATGTTTGCAAGACACTCAATCAATTGCATACCGACAGAGGACAGGCACCATACAATCGCAGTGTAACACCGTAGCGAGTGCTTTCAAGCCACATGGCTGCCGTGCGGCGACCAGCAGTTCTGCATTGGCATTGTCAGATACCTGACTTCGGAATTGACGCGTTAGCGGCATGGACCAGTTGGTATTTGACAGATACTTGGAAACTTCTGGCGGCAGGGAACGACTTGAATACCGTAACTTCGCGTGTCCCTCGAAGATACGGTGCCGTAAATCCTGAACGCAACGGGTCAACTTGAGTACATTCCGTCATAGATCGACTCCAGCATGGTAGCGCTGAAAAGGCTCGATACGCTGGTACCTTGCCAGATGTTCTGAATTGCCTGAGCAAACACCGGCGCAGTTGGAATGACACGAATGTTCTTTGCATTTAGCGTTTCCTCGGTAGGCTCGATCGTGTCAGTGACCGCGAGGCTCTTCATCACGGATCCGGAAACGCGCTCAATTGCGGGTCCCGAGAGGACGCCGTGCGTGATGTAGGCGTGAACTTCCGTCGCTCCCTCGTTGATCAGCGTTTCGGCCCCCTTGCACAAGGTGCCCGCGGTATCGACGATATCGTCAACGACGATGCAGACCCGATCCTTCACTTCTCCGATCACGGTCATTTCCGCCACTTCGCCCGGACTCTCGCGTCTCTTGTCGACGATTGACAGCGGGGCTCCGATGCGCTGCGCCAGTTCGCGTGCCCGCGCGACGCCGCCGACATCCGGAGATACCACTGTAATCTGGTCCAGCCTCTCCTTGAACGCATGGTTGATGTCGAGCGCAAAGATCGGAGATGCGTACAGGTTGTCGACCGGCACGTCGAAAAAGCCCTGAATCTGCGCCGCATGCAAATCCATGGTCAAGACACGTTCGATGCCAGCACTCACGATCATGTTCGCCACCAGCTTCGCCGAGATGGGAACACGAGATCTTGTTCGCCGGTCCTGGCGCGCATAGCCGAAATAGGGAACGACAGCAGTCACACGCTGGGCGGACGAGCGCCGAAGGGCGTCCGCCATGATCAGCAATTCCATCAGGTTGTCATTGGCCGGGTTTGACGTTGACTGCAGTATGAATGTCTCTTCACCGCGAACGTTTTCAAACACTTCCACGAATATCTCGCCGTCGTTGAAGCGTTCGACCCGCGACTTGACCAAGTCGACACTTGTTCCGAAATGCATCGACATCCGACGGCAGACAGCCGACGCCATGGAGGGGTTTGAATTTCCGGCGAGTATCTTTGGGCCTTCAATCTGGGGCATTGGCAATGGCGTCCCTCTAGCCTGTGCGCACGGCCGAATCAAAAGTTGACACCGCTTAGCACGGGCGTACGGTCAGGCAAACTGACTTGTGGAAGAGAGGCGAAAATGGCGCATATCGACTACTATCTCGGGGTGTTCTCGCCCAACTGCTACCTGGCCGGCACACGCCCCGGCGAGATTGCGTCCAAGTACGGAGCGACGATGACCTACAAGCCGCTGGACTTGATGGCGCTGTTCGCGCGTACTGGCGGCGTCCCGCCTGCACAGCGACACATATCCCGCCAGGAATATCGACTGATCGAGATCGAGCGGAACGCGAAGATTGCCGGAATGCCGATCAACCCGCATCCGGCTCACTGGCCGACCAATCCTGCACCAGCATCCTACGCGGTCATTGCGGCGCAGAAGGACGGCAGCGGCGACTTGGCAGCACTAGTTGCAGGAATAACCCGGGCGTGCTGGGCGGAAGAGAAGGACATTGCCGAAGATTCCGTGATCAAGTCCTGCCTCGAGGCCGCCGGTTTCGATCCCTCGCTTGCCGACAGCGGACTTCTCTCAGGTGCGGAGACATATGAAGCGAACCTTGAGGATGCTGTGAACGCCGGCGCCTTCGGAGCACCATTCTTCATAACCGACGATGACAAGCGTTTCTGGGGTCAGGATCGGCTGGATCATCTGGCGGCACATCTGGAATCGCGCGAGGCGTAGCAGCCAATCGGATATGTTAGGTCCGTCATCCGAATCTGTCGCTGCCGGAATGCAGGATTTCGCCAGATAAGGATGCTACGTCCGCTCCAACTCCGCGACGATCTTGCCGAAGTCATCCGCTTTCAGTGACGCGCCGCCCACGAGAGCGCCATCCACGTTCGGGACACCGAATATCTCATGCGCGTTCGACGGCTTCACCGAGCCTCCATAGAGCAACCGGACTTCTTGCGCATCAGCTCCGAAGCGGGCGGTCAGTTCCTCGCGAATGTCGTCATGCACTTCCGCGATCTCCGGAAGCGTGGGCACCTTGCCGGTTCCGATTGCCCAGACCGGCTCATAGGCAATTACCGTGTTCTGGCCGTTTGCGCCATCGGGCACCGAGCCGACGAGTTGGCCACGCACGACCTCAATCGTCCGACCGGCCTCTCGTTCCTCCAGGGTTTCCCCGACGCAGATGATCGCGGCAAGTCCGGCGGACCAGACAGCCATTGCCTTGGCGCGGATCTCGGCACTGGATTCACCGTGGTCGGCACGCCGTTCGGAGTGGCCAACGATGACATAGGTGCCGCCTGCGTCGGCGATCATTTCGGCTGAGATGTCACCGGTATGCGCGCCCGACGGATTCGTATGGCAATCCTGGGCACCAACTGCAATTGCGGTCCCGGCAGCAGTTTCAGCCATACGAGACAACAAGGTCGCGGGCGGGCAGATCAGGATGTCGCAGTCCGGAGACAAAAATTCGGAGACGAGGGCCCGGGCTTCGTCCAGGCTCGCCGCCGTTCCGTTCATCTTCCAGTTGCCGGCCGCCAATCCACGCATCATTCAACGCCGATCTTCGTGAAAGCCATGAGATGAAGTCTCACTCTTTCGACCCGGCTTCGCGTTCGGCGGATAGCTGGTCGATGTCCTTGAACTTGATGGATTCGCCGCAACCGCAGGCGTCTTCGACATTCGGATTCCTGAACTTGAAACCCGACTCGAGCAGCGAATTTTCGTAGTCGATCTCAGTTCCGAAGAGGAACATCTGCGCCATCGGTGCAATCATTATGCGAGCGCCATCCTTCTCGACCACTTCGTCCAACGGATCGACGTCATCAGCATAGTCCATGGTGTATTCCATGCCCGCACAGCCGCCCTTCTTCACACCAATTCGAAGGCCGGCGCGGCCGTCGCGTTCCATGAGCTTCGTGATTTGGCCAACTGCCGCTGCGGTCATGGTCACAGCCGCCTTGTCAGAAACTCCGAACATCACATGAATCCCAGTTCGAGCCGAGCTTCGTCGGACATCATTTCCATGCCCCAAGGCGGATCCCACGTGAGTGACACGTCCACCTGCCTAACACCGGGCAGGGGCTCCACGGCCTCGGCGACCCATCCCGGCATCTCCCCCGCAACCGGACATCCCGGAGCGGTCAGGCTCATCAGGACAGTGACAGCTCCATCGTCAGAAATGTCGATCGTGTAGATCAGTCCGAGATCATAGATGTTCACCGGAATTTCCGGATCGTAAACCGAGCGGCACGCCTCCACGATAGTGTCGTAGAGAGGATGATCGGTGGACGACGGCGCAATCAGTGGCGTGCCCTCAAGCTGTTCGGTCGGCTCAACAGTCATGGATGCCTCTATGCTGCCCCAATTGGCTGAGTGATTATATAAGGATTAAGCGTCGGTCAGTAAAGACACCTGTCCAGTTCACCGTGGCGCGTAAACGATCTCAAAAGCGATCTGCAGCTCTGCCTGTGGGCAAAGGCACGATGGATGACCACTCATACGGGAGAAGATCAGGTCGCGGCGTGTGTGCCCCGAAGTGCGGGATCAAGGATGCACCGCCATTTGCAATTCCACCAGACCCGGTCCGAGTTCATCCGCTGGCCGTTGGGCCATCCCCTTTCCAAGGATGTGCGGCGCAGGGGTCGCATACAATCATTAAGCCTGATCCTGAAGCTTGACGAGGGCGTGTCGCTTTCTTCCGGCGGATAGCTTGACTGGTGAACTCAGTGCATCAAAGTCAAACATCTGTCCGGCATCGGTCAGCGGCTTGTCGTCGACCCGTGCCCCGTTCTCCGCGATGAGTCGCTTGGCTTCCTTGCCGGACTTCGCGAGTCCGGAACGCACGATGAGCTGCGCGGCGGAAATTCCGTCGCCAATGTCCTCGCGCGCCAGTTCCAGTGTGGGCAATTCATCACCCACACCGCCCTTCTCGAAGACTTCCCGCGCGGTCTCCTCTGCCGCACGCGCCGCCTCGGGCCCTCGACAAAGCGTGGCCACTTCATTTGCCAGTCGGATCTTCGCCTCGTTGATTTCCGAGCCGCCGAGCGCTCCGAGCCTTTCGCACTCGTCAACGGGCAGTTCCGTGAACATCTTCAGGAACTTTCCGACATCTTCGTCGGGCACGTTCCGCCACCACTGCCAAAACTCGTAGCCCGACATCATTTCCTCGTTCAGCCAGACTGCACCCTCTGCGGACTTGCCCATCTTTCGGCCGTCCGCACGTGTCACGAGCGGTGTAGTGAGGCCAAAAGCATCGGCCCCCTCCACACGCCTTATCAGGTCTGTGCCTGAGACGATATTTCCCCACTGGTCTGACCCACCCATCTGCAGCGTGCATCCAAAGCGTCGGTACAATTCGAGAAAGTCGTAGGCCTGAAGCAGCATGTAGTTGAATTCGATGAAGGAAAGCGCCTGCTCCCGGTCCAGGCGTGACTTCACGCTTTCGAATGCCAGAAGGCGATTTATCGTGAAGTGCTTCCCGATGTCTCTCAGGAAACCGATGTACCTCAGGTCGTCGAGCCACTCCGAGTTGTCCACGAGCGGCGAATCCGTGGGGCCGTCGCCGTAGGAAATGTAGCGCAGGAAGACCTTGCGAATGCTCTCGGCATTTTCCCGAATCTTTTCCACGGGCAACATCTTGCGCATTTCGTCCTTGCCCGAAGGATCACCGACCTTGGTCGTGCCGCCACCCATCAGCGTGATCGGCCTGTGCCCGGTCTTTTGCATCCACCGCAGGAGCATGATTTGCACGAGGTTCCCGATATGGAGCGACGTGGCTGTCAAGTCGAAGCCGATATAGCCCGTGACGCGGCCCTTGCGCATCTGTTCGTCGAGCGCAGACAGGTCGGTGCAGTCGGCCAGAAACCCACGTGACATCACTGTCGCAAGGAATTCCGATTTGGGGTGATAGGTCATCGCCGTTCCGTATATTCTCGCGTTCATGCGGCGACGACTTCTATACGCGCCCCGAAGGCAACGCAAACGCCGTGGCTGAAGGTGGCTCGCTTTGGGTGGCTGGCACGATGTCCGGAACATCTCTGGACGGTGTGGATGCCGCAATGGTCAGGACAGACGGGATTCACGTCCTGGAATTCGGCAGGACGGAATATCGACCCTATTCTCCGGCCGAGCGAGAGATCCTGCGGTCCGCATTGGGACTTGAAGACGGGAGCGAGATCGATGTCGCCGCTGACGTGGTCGAATCGGCGCATGTCGAACTCCTGTCCAGGTTCGAGGATGCGGAACTGGTCGGATTCCATGGCCAGACGACGCTCCATCTTCCTGATGAGGGGCGAACACGCCAAATCGGAGACGGCAGGTCGCTGGCCCGTGCTCTCGGAGTCCCGGTGATCTGGGATTTCCGTTCGGAAGACATGCGGCACGGAGGGCAGGGTGCGCCACTGGCGCCGTTCTATCATTTCGCACTCGCACGCATGCTTGAAATTTTCGAACCGGTCGCATTCCTCAACATAGGAGGCGTTGCGAACCTCACCTGGCTGGACCCATCGCGGGAGGCTCCCGAGGCTCCAGGGGCCTGCCTTGCATTTGACACCGGACCGGGGAATGCGCCGATCAATGACCTCTGCCAGTCCCGGCTCAATGTGCCGCTGGACCAGGACGGTGGGTTGACGTCTGCAGGCAAAGTCGATGCAGGCATCCTGAAGCGTCTGCTGGAACACCAACGGTATTTCTCAAGATCGCCTCCGAAATCGCTGGACAGAAACACGTTTTCCGGTTGGCTGCCGGAAGTGGATGCATGCCCGCCCGAAGATGCTGCGGCAACCCTCGCTGCCGGTGTGGCACAGGCAGTCGCCATTGGACTGACCCACTGCCCGAGTGCGCCCACGCGAGTTTTGGTGTCGGGCGGGGGGCGCAAGAACTCCGGTCTCATGGCGCTGGTATCGGAAGCGCTTGATTGCCCGGTCTTGCCGGTGGAGGAGGTCGGGATGGATGGCGACATGCTGGAAGCGCAGGCATTCGCCTATCTTGCCGCGCGGGTCTATTCAAGGTTGCCGACATCTGCACCGGGAACAACGGGGGCAGCGAAGCCTGTCTGCGGTGGAACCATCAGCGAGTGGTAAGGAACTTGGCAATTCCGGAGTTCCATTGGGGGTCACGGTGAGCCAAGACATGTAGCCTCAGAAGCATGACTGCGCCAATGCATCGCGGGGAGGCGCGTAAGGCCGCACTTCAAGTCGCAGGGTCATCGATAAGGGGATCTGGTTTCGCGAAACGCTTGAGGTCCTCAAGATCAGAGATCTCTATGTGGTTGCCCTCGATGCTCACGCCATAGGGGCGAAGGGCCTTGAAGGCCCGGCTCAGGTTCTCAGGAGTCATGCCGAGCACGGACGCGAGCCGACGCTTCTCGAACCGAAGGTCGAACTCTGTCACGTCACCTGAATGCTTCTGTTGTTGCAGCAGGTAGTTTGCCAGCCGCTCGAGTGACGACCTGAGCTTGAGATTCTTGTGCGCCTTGATGGCCGAGCGGTAACATTGCGCAAGCTCGGACACGACGGCGCGTGCAAAACTCTGATCGGCATCAAAGACGGCTCTGACGTTGCAGCTGGGAACCAAGGCGATGCGGCTTTTTTCTAGAGTTCTTGCCGACATAAGGTAAGGAGCATCCTTGATCGTTGCAGCGAGAATGAAGGTGGAGACCGGCCAGACGGTTGCCATGCTTGTCTCGCGGCCGTTCCACGTCGAGAACAAGTCGACGGAACCGGAAAGAACGATG
>JAJDVJ010000148.1 GCA_022826205.1 Silicimonas sp.
CTTGGCTCGGCATGCCCTGATCCTGCCGTCGCCAAAAAGGCCGCAGTCAGCGCAAGTCTGCGATATGCGTTCATCGTGGTGGGCGTCCTTCTGCCAACTTGCTTTCGGGCGGCGTAAAGGGCGTTTCCGGAGTTGTCAAACACCGAGCCGTCGTCCTCCGCCGCGTCGAGCGCGCGGCCGAGCCTGCGGTACTCCTCCGGTGTCAGGAACAGAGCTCGCGGGGAGTTTCCCTGTAGCGCCGGACCGAGCGGCACAGGTTGGGGCGCGGCTGCGTCATGCCCCACGCCTCCGCAAGCCGGAACATCCAGGCGATCACGCCCACCATCGTGTTCGCCTGTTGGGGCTTGTCCCGCATCTTGTGATGCAGCGCCGAATAATGGGGACGGTCCACCTCCGAGAGCCTGAGCCCGCCCAGTTCCGGCAGGATGCAGAACCGCATGAGCCGCCCGAGGGACTCGACCGCGTTCGGGCGGCAGTTGACCTTCACGTGCGCCTCCATGCAGCGCTCGGCAAGATCGGCAACGGTCGGTTCGGCCGCAGGCGCCGCGGAAACCGGGTCGAGCCCCCGTTTGATTCTGTCAATGATCTCAGCGGCCTTGCGCCGCGCCTCGTCGGGCGGCATCTGGGCAAGGCGTCCGAGCGCGACGGGTGGACACCAGATTTTTTGGTCAAGCTGCAACGATCCGCTGGGCCTTCCATAGGGCGAACTGTTCCCACCGCAAGTTCTTCCAGCAGGATTTCAATGCCAGCAGCGCGTTCGCGCCCTGCACCGACCATCTGCATCCCGACCTCTTGAAGCGTGTGGCGACCATCTGCTTGCAGCAGCTCTCGATTTGTCCACTCCCAATCTGCATGCCGCGCGCCCGGTATTCGTCGTAGCGCATTCGCTCCTTGTTCGCCTCGAAGTAGTCGATGCACTTGGCCACGTCCTTGTTCCGGTCACGATGCGGACGCAGATCCGCGATGACGCGAGCGACGTTCCCGTCGAGCAGCCGGGCCTTGACCTCCGCCAGGCGTGCCTTGTGCGCGTCATCGCACCTGACCAGCGCCTTGAGGGCCGCAGAGGCGTATTCCAGCATGCCGAATTTCCAACTATGCCGAGTTTCGTCCATAACCTGTTGAGTCCGTTCGCTTCCCCGCCCGGTTTCTCGGGATAGTCACAGGCTCTCAAGAAATGCCATGACCTGCTCCTCCGGCTGGTACCTGCCGGGCGGCACGTCGACCGGCCTTGTCCGTTCCATGGCGTTCTCCTTGATTCTCGGATCCGCATGCAGGTACTTCATCGTCGACTCGACTGACTGGTGGCCGAGCCAGAGCGCGATGATCGTGATCGGCACCTCCTCCTGCAGCAGGGTCATGGCTGCGGCGTGACGCAGGCAGTGCGGACTTATTCGCCTTTCCCCGAGCGGCGTCGACCGCTGCCTGCGGCCCTTGCCGCTGACGCGGACATGGGCGCCCGTTCCGAGCTCCACGTCGCCGCGGTCGAGTCCGGTCAGCTCGGACACCCTGATCCCCGTCTGCACCATCAGCAGGAGCAGCGCCCGGTCCCGCCGTCCCTGCCGGGTCGCGACGTCCGGTGCGGCTACGAGGGCCTTGATCTCCTTCTCGTCAAGCCATTCGACCGGTCGCTGCTCGAAGCGCTTGGAGGGCATCGCGAGCACCTGCCGGCAATGCTCAAGCAGCGCCGGCTCGCAACGGGCCACATGGCCGTAGAACGACCGGATCGCCGTCAGCCTGACATTGCGGGTGCGGGCGCTGTTGCGCCGGTCGCATTCCAGATGGTCGAGGAAACGACCGACGAGCTCTGCGTCGACGTCCTCGACGAGCAGGTCGGTTGGACGCTTTCCGATATCCCTTTCCGCGAAGTTCAGAAGCAGCCGGAAAGCGTCTCGGAAGCTGGCCACGGTGTTCGGGCTTGCGCCGAGCTGGCTGATCAGCCTCTCGGTGAAGAACGCCTGGACGTGCGGGGGAAGGGGATGTCCAGTCATGCCCGCTCTCCTCCTCCGGTCGACGAATCGGCCCGGGCGCGGGCCTGCAGGATGGACGCAGCGGCGGGACACCGCCCGTCCGGGTGCGGCCGCGGCCGCGCGTCCCCATGAGCGGGGCCGCGAATCAAATGGACGACTTCACTTCTTTGGCGGAAACTCATCGTTCCTCCACGACCTTCGCAACATCATCGGGCCGCAGTCGGTCTGCAGTCCCTGGACCCTGCATTCTTTGATCTTTCCGCACTCCCCGCACCAGGGCCGCCCCGCCGATGTCATCACATCGTGACCAGCCGATCCAGCTCCTTGTACTCTGCTGTCCGCCGTCCCACGCCCGTGCCACCAACCTGCCACGCCGGGTTGGATGCGTCTTCGAGTTCCCCGCAGCGCTGCCAGCTGGCGCGCGGCAGCGCGGCACTTCGGTTCGAGCGGGAGGAGGACGTCGAAGGTCTTTCGGGCAAGCAGGAAAACGGGAGCTCCAGGAGGCAAGAGGCGAAGTTTGCCGTCATGCACACCATCAAGTGGCAGGATCCCGAGACCTGCGCGGTTCTGAAGGACTGTGGCAGGGAGACTTACATCTGCCTCATCGACAGCGCGGCGGTGCTATCCGGTCGCAAGGGGGCCTCGGAATTCGTTGCGCGGACATCCCGGTTGCTGAGATGTACGCAGCGAGGCGTCGTTCTCACGCAGGCGTGACCGAGCATCCGGGAGACCACCAACAGACCGTACATGATTGCGAGGGAGATTAAGAACGATGTTCGGGTCTGTGGCCTGTTTCTTTCACACTTGGGCTACAGGTCTCCGCAATGGATCGGCGAAGATTTCTTTGCGGGAGTGGATGCGCTGCGCCTGGAAGCGGAACGGACAGGCAAGGACGCGACAGCTGTGGCGTACGACTCGAACATGGAGCTGATCCAGTCCGGCGACCTTGATCTCGTGTCCTGCGACTTGGATGAACCGGCATTTGTCGTGGGCGACTGCGGAGCATTCATTTGTCGGGATACGGAACTTGGGGTGAATGACGAGAGACGAAAGGCTGATGATCAGGAATGGGCACCTGCCGAACAAGGGATGTGGATGGCGTTGCATTGCGAGTCGAATGTGTGCAGCCTCGACGGCATTCGCAGCCAGGGAGCCGGAACATGGAACCGTCGGATTCGACTTGCTTCTCGTCGCGCCTTTCATGCTCATGTTCACTTCGCCCCGGACGCGAGCCGACAAGGTATGCCACGCATGCGCTGCGGAAACCGCTGAACCGCCCTTCGCAGCGCATTCGCGCGATTCCGCCGTTGCCTGCGGCACTTGCGCACGCAATACGGGTCCCTCCCGCCGATTCCGGGTCGGAACTTCCGTCGCCGGACGCGCTGGACCCTCAATCCCGGCAACATCGCGGCCGGACCCGGCCAACGTCGGGCCAATGGCCGGGGACAGGTGAACACAGGCCGCATCGGCGATGATTTCGAGCACTCCTCCTTCCGCCTATGTCAAGGGTCACGCCAAGGCGCGATCGGCCGACCCGGACGCTGCCGACAATCATGTCCGGCACACCATGATCGGGGATCCCGAACTCGATCCGGTGATGGAGGAGCTTGCCGGATTGCCGCGTGACGAAATGCATCGGTTCATCGCCGCCGGCATCGAGGGCAAGGCCGGAGCGCTCCGCGACGCGCCTGGGCCGCTGCGGGACTTCTTCGAGGGAATTGACGACATCCCGGCGTGGTTCGATCACGAGAGCCTCACCCCCGGAGTCCGGGCATTCCACGAAAATGCCGGTCCGGTGCTCGCGGCCTTCGTGACCGGCACGCTTGTCGAGGGCTTCGCAACCCTGATCAGCAAGTCGTTCTTCCTGACGGGTCGGGTCATCGACAAGGGCGTCAGGCGCCTGAAGCAGAACAACCGTCACCAGATCGAGATTTTCCACCCTGGGGGATTGCGGCGGGAGAACGACGGCTGGAAGCTGTCGGTCAGGATCCGTTTCGTCCATGCCCAGGTGAGGCGGCTGCTGGCGGGTTCCGGTGAGTGGGACGACGAGGCGTGGGGAACCCCCATCAGCGCGGCCAGCCTGGGCTACGCCATCGCCTGCTTCTCGGCGCGGACGCTGGCGCACTCGACTGCGCTCGGCGCCCGCTACGGTCCCGGACAGCGCGAGGGCTACTGCGCGGTCTGGCGATACGCCGGCCATCTCATGGGAATCCCCGAGGCCGTCCTCTACGCGACCGAGGAGGAGGCGCGGCACATGTTCAGGATCGGGATCCTCTGCGAGCCCGACCCGTCCGACGAGTCGGCGATCATGGCGAACGCGCTGATCGGTTCCGCGCCCATGGTCGCCGGCATCTCGGACGCGACCGAGCGCAGGGACCTGGCGAACCGTCTCATCTACCCGATTTCCCGCGCGCTGGTCGGGAGCGATCTCGCCGACCGGCTGCGCTTTCCAGCCTGCACGCACGCGAGGGCGCAGCGGATGCTGTTCCTGCATCGGCTCGACACGCGACTCAAGAGAGGCTTCCCGCGCCTGTTCAGCGAAGGCAAGAGCACGATGGAGCAGCTCTTCGAAGTGTCATGGTACGACGCGGCGGGCCTCACCTACAGCCTGCCGGATCACGTCGACGCGGAGCAGTCCTCGCATTGGTAAGCGCCCGAATGCCGCGCGTTCGACGGTCGAGGATCGTTTCCTGCACGGTGTGCCGCGAGCGACCTGGCGAAGCCGTCGCGGCTCTCCGCCATCGCTGACTGCAGCGGTGCGGCTGCCCGGCATCGCGGAGTTCGGCCGGTTCGGTCCGCACTGCCGCTGCCCTGGCTGGTCGACAGCACGCCGATGACGTGCATGCCGCGACGCCATAGCCAAGCAAGATGCTGCATGCGGAATGTGCAGATTCACGATTCAGGCGGTCCTGAACGAATCGGAACTCGCGGGACCGGGCAACAGGCTGCTCGACAGTGCGGTGACCTTATTCGCCGCCTGGGGCGCTCACCTGACCACCCGCCTCAACTCCGTGTTCAGGCCGAAGCATGCAGCAGCCGCGGCCGCGCTGGCGCTTGTCGTCCTTGGCATCCTCGGGCTGCGCTTCAGCGTGTCGCTGGCCATGGCGTTCGTTGCAGTGGCGATCCTGCCGTTCGCCTGGGGATGGCTGGACGCGACCTGCACGACCGCCGTCAACGAGGAAGTCCCGGTTGACGGCCTCCGCGCTGCCATTCTGTCGGCACTGTCGCTCCCCGCCGGTCTTCTCGGCATGACCTCGCACGCCGTCTTCGCCTTTCTCGGCCAGTCTGCCAAGAGAATGCTCGTCGTCCTGGCCATGACCGCTGCCGCGGGCACGACGTTGACGGTTGTCGTCCTGGTCCGGCACCGCAGAAATGATGGAATCGATCTCAAGTCCTGCGATACTCAGGATCGCCGTCTTCCTGCAAGGCAGTCATCTGCCATCCTGCAATGGATGCGGGCCGAGGCGAGCGAGCCACAACGCTTGTCTGACATCAGCGCCAGGCACACGCATAACTTTCTTGCGTCGTTTCGGAGTGATTGGCGATTTGCAGGAACGCTCTACCACACCTGCCGACAAGGGGCAGGTTTCATCGGAAATGGAAAAATCCCGGCCCGCACTGCGAAATTTCGCGGAACCCGCCAAATCAGGGGCCGTCGCCGGATCCGGTCTCGAAAATGTCGTTTGATTTCAGCCCACTGGGGAAATCTCAGTCCGCCTTAGCGAAATCACACCCCCGCGATGCACCGAACGGGACCTCGGTTCCCTAGCCCCTAGCCGCATAGGGTTGTCAGGCGGGGCGTATTGTTCAATCCTGCACGAAACAGGGGGACCAACATGAGAACACTTAAAATCGCTTCCGTGCTTGCGCTGTGCGGCGCGGCAAACCTTGCACACGCCGCCGACATCCCAGGTGTTCTAGGTGACCCAGGCACTACCGCAGAAACCGCAGAAGCAAACGAACAACCGGAAACGGTCACTATCCACCGAAACCAGTATATCCAATTCCGAACGGGCTTCACAAAACATTGGATAGGAGGAATAGGCGTGGATATCGACTTTTACGCAAAAAAGATGTCCCGTACCTGCTTCGCCTTCACAGTAGCCTACGATCCCGAAAATTCTAATCCGCTCACTCTCATTCTCAAAGTCAACACGAAACGCCCATACGGATCGCTCTCCGGTTTCTCGGTAGCCGAACTCGCCATCAACTACACGAGCGACGATCCAGATAAAGCCGGAGTCTTTGTCTGGACATTCGAACCCCTCAACCTAAACGCCTCCTCACAGATCCGCATCGGAAACCGCACCCTTCAACTAACCAATGTTAGCGCCCACCGCGCGACTTTCACCAGCAGGAAAAACCGCATCGCCCTGATAGATGCAATCATGCGCGGTCGGACCGCGATATTCTCCAGCCACGGACAAAACGGCTTCATCCAGCGAACATTCAGCCTGGCCGGAGCGACCGCAATGGCGGAACTTGCCGCCCGCGCTTGCATCGCCGACAGCGCGAACCCAGGCAAATCAAACCCGACACCAACAGTCAGCCGGAAAACAACCGGCCAGCCGACGCAGCAGACGCGAACCACAACCCAGCAGCGCATGCAAACGACAACTTACCAGCCGCAAGAGCGAGAAAACACATTCGTCGAGGACGTGGCCGAACAGGTTGTGGACCAAGCCACCCAAACGATAATCGATGTGGTCACGGATGAATGGCTCGGTGACTTCGGTTTCTGACCACTAGCCAAAAAGAAACTAGGTCATGCTGAACCAGAACATTTGCGGCCTCTTGAACCGAAAGGATGCGCTCATTCTCGATGCAGAGACAACGGGCGTCAGCCAAAAAGCGGAGCTGCTCGAATTGGCCGTTATCGACACGACCGGGGCGTTGCGCTTCCAGGTTCTAATCATGCCGCAAGGCAGGATATCCAGAAGGGCCAGCAACGTGAACAGCCTGACCCGCGACGTGCTCAAGAAGGAGAACGCACAACCGTGGCCGCACCATCACGCGGCGGCTCATGCGCTCCTGAACGACGCGATAATTCTCGGCTGGAAAGTGGACTTCGACGCACGGATGATCCGGCAGACCTGCGACCGTTACGACCTCGTGTCTCCCGTCATGGACACAATCGACATACTGGAACACTACCGGGAACACGGGCCTCCCCGGCAAAGCTACAAGCTTGAGGCCGTGATGCAGGCCGAGGGCTTGGCATACGAAGGCACGGCGCACAGGGCGGAGGCAGACGCTCGCGCCGTGTTGGCCGTCATGCGGACGTTAATCTAGCGGCTCAATCGTCCAGCTTCGGCCTGCACTCCTAGCGGGTGCAGGCCACGTCCTCAAGGCACTCCAAGGGCAGGTTCGGCCCAAGTTCCCCCGAAAGTCAAGTTGACATTTTGGGCCGCTCCCGGCAGGGTTTGTAGGGTACGCAATGGGAGCGAGCGCATGGCCGACGCCAGGAAGCGCGAAGTCGAGATTGTCAGGCGGGAATATCAGCCGAGCAAGGCTGAGTTGGAGGCTGACATGCAGGTTTCCGCGAGTTTCGATGAGGCGATTGAGACGTTGTACCAGCCCGTCAACATCCGGTACACTGACCGTCCAAATGACGGATAGTGAGAAAGTCTGCGGCAAATGCAAGTGGTGGCGGACGATAGACTATAAGCCAAGTCGATCATTCTTGTCGGGTGTCACTAAGGGGGATGCCGAAGCCGATTACGGCAAGTGCCATTGGGGGCCACCATCGATGACATATTTGGCGGACGAAGCTAGTTGGCCTAGGACTCGATCAACTGGATGGTGCGGTCGCTTCGAGAATATCTGATCGGCACTTTCCTACATAATCCCCCAATTTTTCATGCAGTTAAAGGTTTTGGCCGTGGCATCGTAATCGCACCGCATCCGGATTTTTCAATCCGATGGCTGCGCGAGAGCGTGAATGACGGCTTCTGGATCGCGGCTGATCACCATCAGCAGCACTCGTGCCGCGCGATCGGGTACCCGGCGACCCTGCTCCCAGCCCTGGATCGCCCGCGCGTCCAGCCCGAAACGATCCGCGACTTTCTGCCGGCTCAGCTTCATGCGCTTTCGCAGCGCAACATTCCGCCCGCCGGCGGGATCGTCCACGATCCGGCATCCCAGCTCCCTCTCCCCTCGCCCAGCGCGGCTTCGATCTTAAGGCCGGTGTCGGTGTGTGTTCCGTCGTCATCCTGTCTGTCCCTCCTACACGACGCTTGCCGCCAGCTTCGTCACAGCATTGCTGTCCGCCGCCGTGCGCGGTCCTTGCGGTCAGCCTTCGCGTAGGCGGTCACCATCTATACCCACCGGACCAGCATGCCAGAAGTCAATCGGCCGGATGCCGCCGCACTTGCTCCGGCCGGTCCCGCCTGTCCCGCCCGGATGACCGGCGCGACATCGGGCGCAGCCACGATGGTCGCTTCCATGTCGCAGCGCGCGTCTTCGGAAAGAAGCTTGCAGGTGGCGTGTTCACTAGGGCGGGTCGCATACGGCTTCATCGTTAGGACATGTTGCGGCATTGCCGCAAGGCGTACCAGCGGGTTCCGTCCCCGTTCGTGTTATCGTGGGCAGCAGCTCCCAAGACCTCTGATTCTGAAACGGCCTAGAAAAAAACCTTTGCCGACCATTAGATGCCGGGACTCCCTGACCCGCCGACCCAGAACTTCGGTGCCGGAACCCTTGCCTTGACGTCAGGTCACTCACTCGGAACGAACCCACCGCAAGCCCAAATTCCCGAATGGGAAAAATATGACGCGTGGCCGGCACCGGTTCAATGAATTGTGTCATTGCAGGCCGCAGTATACGAATCTGCGCAGGCATGGAACTTTCCGAGAATTCATCTGACTACCCACAGCCTTCGGTCCAGGCCTGAACCTGACATAGAATTCGATACATCCTCACCAGCAGTTGAACGAAGAGGTGCGACCTGTTTCTCTGTCGAGGTTTTGAACAACGAAGTGCAACTCACATATGACATCTTCTAGAAGTCGAGGATATTGTTCGTTTACATTCGACTTGTTCAGATAAAACGTTCTTTGTTGACCAGGTTGAAGCGTTAAGGCTGTCAAATCACGACCTCCAGCATTGAAAAAGTGGTTAATTTCGCGAAGCACCTCTCTATTCTTGTCCATTATTACCACAACCACGCTCTCATGGAGCGTTACTGCCATGCTTCCTTCATGAGTCACTAACGCTTTTAGGCCGGCGTCTATGCCACTGTTGGAAACCTGAACAGAAACATGAGTATTTTCTATTGACGCCTTAAGAGAATCCGTAAGCTTGTTGAGTTTTTCTATGAAGTCAACGCCCGCAAAGGACGCTCCAAAAAGTGTAGCGATGAGTCCAGAGACTGTGGTCCAAAGCACTAGATGCCGCCTGATTGTTCCTTGAAAGCTCTGACAGTGCTTACACCTTCTAGCTCCTTCCAATATAGGTTCCTTACAAACGACACATGGAATGATCTTAGGTTTCATCCCGTTTGGCATGATGTTTTCCAAGTTGATTTCCGATCGCCGCTTTTCGAGTGTCTTTGAATAAAGATGACAGTATCTTTCGCTACTTTCGCCAGCCCTCTTTTTTGCAAGGCTTGATCACGTATTCAGATCCCCTTCCAGCGTTCGCTAGGAGACACGGACGAAAGCCCGGCGAAGGGGGGACGGAACAGTATGAGGCTTCCCGAACACTCCCGTCTTGGTTGATCCCCTCGATTTCGCAGCTAACTGTGACAGACAGGGGCATACCATTGGCCATCCTAGCTTCCATTCGCTGGACCACTAGACACTTTAAGACAGCACGTAACTCAATTCATCGAATCAACCTCCGCCGGAGTCGTGGCGTCTAGATTCCCAAGTTTGATATTGCGCCGGTAATCGACCAAACGCCAATGAAGTACAAGCTCATTGATCCTCCAGCGGTGAGGAGTGCTAAGAAAAAGAGCACCCTACGGCGTACATCCAGTTTTTTCGTGTGAGGTGTCTCTTCAACGTATGGATACTCCCAGGTGTGCATCCTTGATCCTGTACTGACCGCGTCGAGATGGTTCACCAGATACGCGAGGATCGCGGTCACCACCGCCAGCCCCACGCCCAACGCGAACTGTCGGATCGGTTCAGCCAGCACCTCGGAGTTGAGTTCGCGGTTCCCGCTTTCGACCGCACCGACAAACGCGAGGAGCGCCACTGAAGCACCGCCATTGATGAGCAGCAGCGAGCGAATCGCAATGTTGGCGGCATCAATGGCCGCCGTGTTGAAGTTCCGCAACTGCTCGATGTTGCGGTCATGCTCACGGAGCGCGTGCTCCCGGTGGACTTCTGGCACTTCTGCGTTGCCACGGGTCATGGATGACTTGCCGGAGATCGCGCGTTCCCCGTCAGAAACCCGGAATCAGCTTCACGGCAGCCACAATGGCGGCGCCGATGGCAAGAACCCATCGCACCAGGCGGGTTTCCAGTTGCGCAAGTGCGGATTCCAGCTGGGCAACGGCGGAATCCAGTTCGGGGCGCGTGACAGGATCTCCGGCCTCGGAAGCCTTGCGGCATGCCGCGGCGACAACTTCGGCCTGGCTCCGGTCCATGCCTGCCGCTTCCAGTTCACGAACGGTGGTTGCGGTATCAAAGACGGTGCTCATGCTGCAAAATTAGTCTGCGCAACCGGCAATGCCAACCCCTTGCTAACCGAATCTGTCGACGGAATCGTATTCAGTTGCGGAGAAGTCCACCTGTTTCTCCGGTTGCCCTGCAAAGTGATACGGCTCATCGAGCCTGAACCGCACCGCACCATACGGCGCTCATCAATCCCACTTTCCACGAAGGTTGGTGATATTTCGCAGCACCTCGTGCAAACGCGATTCCACGACTTTTCTTGCCGCTTGTGCAATGTCCTGTTCGCCTGCTGGCCCAAAGCCCCGCATTCGCTGGCCTTTCCGGCCTCCCTGCACCAGGGTCCTCTTCGCCCCGTAATCGCGTCGCAATCGCTTGATATCAAGGGCTTGTCGTTCCGTGTCCGGTCCTGGCGCCCGTGCCGCCGGTCTGCCGCCGACCGTTCGCGAGCGTTCCCCCTGTCGGCGTCACGACTCCGATTTCAAGCCTCACCGCCGGACTGACCGCCTTCGCCTTGCGGACGCCGCCGTCGCGCCGCGCGCCGCGAAGAGGCCGGGCGTGGCCGGGATCGGGTCGGCGGCCGGGATGTCCGGGGAGGGTCTTCCGGTCGCCGCTTCCGATCACGACAGAATGGAGACGGCATCATGACGACGGCAACCGCGCTTCCCGGCAACACGGCGAACACCTT
>JAJDVJ010000018.1 GCA_022826205.1 Silicimonas sp.
TCATCCGGCAATTTCAATCAGGGTCGTGAGCACGCATGGGGCAGGGGACATGTTCACGGGCGCTCTTGCCGCCCGAATCATTGCAGGCGATTCGCTCAAGTCGGCGCTGCGTTTCGCCCAGGCTGCCGCTGGGTTGCTTGTGTCCTCCCCGATTGAGCGGCGTTCCGAGGTCACGCATGACGCCGTCGAGGCATTTCTTGCCCGGAAGTAGGCGCGAGCCGATGCTTCACTTGCTGATATCGTCTGCAAGTGTGGCGTCGGTGCGGAGAGGTCGATGACAAGGTTTCAGACGCTCTTCGGAACGACCAAGCCGGTTATCGGCATGGTTCACCTTGGCGCATTGCCTGGATCGCCGCTCCATGATGCGAAGACCGGCATCGACGGTCTTGTCGAGACTGCACGCGCAGATCTTTCAGCTCTTCAGGAGGCCGGATTCGATGCAGTCATGTTCGGCAACGAGAACGACCGGCCCTACGAATTCTATGTCGATACGGCCTCCACTGCGGCAATGGCGTTTGTAATCGGGCAACTGAAGGACGAGATTGTGGTTCCCTTTGGCGTCAACGTTCTTTGGGACCCAATGGCGACGGTTGCACTTGCGGCTGCCACGGGCGCCGCTTTCTGTCGGGAGATTTTCACGGGCACGTATGCCTCGGACATGGGGCCTTGGACACCCGATGCCGGCAAGGCGATGCGCTATCGTGATCGTCTCGGGCGTCCGGACCTCGCAATGCTCTACAACATCTCTGCCGAGTTCGCCGACAGCCTTGATCGCCGATCGTTACCGGACCGGGCACGTTCCGCGGTCTTTTCCTCGATCCCCGATGCCGTGCTGGTCTCTGGCACCATCACGGGCGAGGCTGCGCGCATGGAGGACCTCGAAGCGGTGAAGGCAGTGCTTCCCGACACGCCGGTCATGGCAAATACTGGCGTGAAGCACGATACTGTTGCCGACGTATTGAAGATTGCCGACGGTTGCATTGTCGGCTCGGCACTGAAGTTCGACGGCGATACGTGGAAGGCAATTGATCCTGACCGCGCGAGGGAATTTGTGCGGCGTGCGCGGAGCGCCGAATGAGTGTTCGTGATCTTCTGTCCGATCTCATGTCAATTCCTGGCCTTTCGGGACACGAAGATCGTGTGCGCCAACGGATTGCCCATCACCTCGGGGCGCTGCCCAGCGCAAGTGACAGGCTGGGCAATCTTTGGACCACATTTGAGGGCAGCGGGCCGAGCATACTTCTGTTCACCCACATGGATCAGCTTGGTTTCGTGGTTCGCAAGATCGAAGCCGACGGATTTCTGCGTCTCGAACGTCTTGGAGGAGTGCCCGAGCGTGCACTTGCCAGCCAGAGGGTGACCATCTGCCTTGACGATGGCCGGGACATCAACGGAGTCATTGCCAACAAGAGTCACCACGCCACGACGCCAGACGAAAAATACACGGTTGTCCGCTATCCCGACCTCTACGTCGACTGCGGCTTCGACACCCGTGAAGCGGCCGAATCGGCCGGCATCCAAATCGGTGCGCCGGTCGTCTATTCGCCCGGCGGTTCGGCATTGGGCGAACACCGCGTGACCGGTCCTGCGATAGATGATCGGGCCGGCTGCGCCGTCCTGATCGAGGTGGCCCACATGCTTGCTGACCGCAAGCAGGGCCCGACCGTTCACGTCGCCTTTGCAACGCAGGAGGAATTTTCCCTGCGTGGAGTGCAGCCGCTGGCGCAGCGGCTGTTGCCGGACATCGCCATTCAGGTTGACCTCATGCTTGCCACCGACACGCCCGACATGGTTGATCGCGGCGAGATGCGACTGGGACAGGGCCCGGGCGTCAGCCTCTACAGTTTCCACGGGCGAGGCACGCTCAATGGAGTCATCCCGCACCCGGCGCTGGTCCGGCTGTTCGAAGATGCCGCTGGCGAAATTGGCGTGCCGCTTCAGCGCAGTGCGCAAACCGGAGCGTTGACCGACCTGTCCTATGTTCAACTCGTCGGCGAAGGTGTCGCGTCGATCGATGTGGGTTTCCCCATGCGCTATTCGCATTCTTCGTGCGAAGTCGTGGATCTTCGTGATCTTGACGCATTGAGCCAACTCCTGATTGCTGCGCTCGCTCGCATCGGCCCAAGTTTCAACCTTTCGCGCGACTGACATCCGGGGCCGGAGTCCATGACATACACTCTCGGCATCGACATAGGGACCTACGAATCCAAGGGAACCTTGGTGTGCGTCCGTACTGGCAGAATTGTCGCGCAGGCCGCGAATCCGCACGAGATGCTCGTGCCCCGGCCGGGCTGGGCAGAGCATCGGCCGGAAGAGGATTGGTGGGGCGATACCGTGCGTATCATCCGCCAACTGATTGCAGAGAGCGGCATTGATCCCAACGATATTGCTGCGCTTGCGGTCTCGGCCATCGGTCCCTGCATGCTGCCTGTCGGTGCCGACGGCAGTCCGCTGATGAACGGGGTTCTGTACGGCGTGGACACCAGAGCGGACAAGGAGATTTCCTACCTCAACGCCAGGATCGGCGAAGATGAAATCCTCGCAACCTGCGGCAACGCCCTGACGTCGCAATCGGTCGGCCCGAAAATCCTTTGGCTCAAGCGAAACCATCCCGATCTGTATGCCAGGACGCACAAGATACTGACTTCGACGAGTTTCATCACGCACCGCCTGACCGGCGAATACGTGATCGACCACTATACGGCTGCAAATTTCAGCCCGCTTTACGACGTGGGCACGCTTGGCTGGTCGGACGTGCTGACCGACGAGATCGTTCCGCTTGATCGCTTGCCGAAGCTTTGTTGGAGTTGTGAAATTGCGGGTTTCGTCACTGCCTGGGCCGCTGCAGAAACCGGCCTCGCCAAAGGCACGCCCGTTACTTGTGGCACCATCGATGCGGCAGCGGAGGCCGTCAGTGTCGGCGTTCGCAATCCTGGCGACATGATGATGATGTATGGTTCGACCGTCTTCGTCATTCAGGTGACCGACGAACCGGTTCGAGACCCGCGCCTCTGGTATGCGCCTTGGCTGATCCCCGGCCAGCACGCATCAATGGCGGGGCTCGCGACCTCGGGCACTCTTACCCACTGGTTTCGCGACCAGCTCGCCGGAGATCTCCCTCGCGAAGAAGCGTTTCCCAGGCTTGCCTCCGAGGCCTCTGAGTCGCCGCCCTGCTCCAATGGCCTGATAGTGCTTCCCTATTTCTCGGGAGAGCGCACACCGATTCACGACCCTAAGGCGAAAGGTGTCCTTTTCGGCCTGAACCTGACCCATACACGAGGTGACATATACCGCGCATTGATCGAAGGCATCGCCATGGGCACCGCCCACGTGTTCGAGACCTACCACGACGCAGGCGCAAGTCCGGAGCGCATTCTGGCTGTCGGCGGAGGCACCAGGAATTCACTCTGGCTGCAATCAACTTCGGACTTTGGCGACGTTCCCCAGACCGTCAGCAGGATTTCGGTTGGCGCCAGCTATGGCGACGCATTCCTCGCAGCGCTTGCCGTCGGGCAGGCCCGATGGGAGGAAATAGCTGCCTGGAATCCGCCGGCGGAGAAAGTCAACCCGAGACGCTTGGCCATGCATGACCGTCACTACAGGCGCTTCTTGCGTCTCTACGAGACGACGAAGGACATTGCGGCCGAATTGAGCGAAGACCTGGAAGCGATGGATGAGTAGTGACGACTTGCCTGCTTTTGGGATTCAGGACGTCAATCATGCCTCGGAACGATGACGGGTCAGGTACGGGCACGGCTTGATTTGCACGTCCAAGGCAATGCCGTCCTGCGCAATTGCATCCGCTTGCGTTCTTCACGAGGGGGAACAAGCTCAGGGCGCGGTTTCTTGACAGGGACCTCCCGGTCGTGATCCGCTCTCCCCGCATGGACTTGACAGTGCCAATCACACGCTGCCGGTGTCACTTCACCGCACCTGCGGCCATTCCCTTTATGATGAAGCGCTCAAGAACCACGCCGATGATGATCAGCGGCACGATCGCGGCAGTCGAGAGCGCCGCCATCGCCCACCAGTTTATGCCCTGGCTGCCAGTTTGGCTTGCCACCATCACCGGCAGTGTCTTGGCGTCGGTAGAGGTCAACAGTGCAGCAAAGAAGTACTCGTTCCAGGTCAGGACAAGAGACAGGATGAATGCTGCAACCATGCCGGGAAGTGCGATCGGCATGACGATGGTCAGGAACGCCTGCCAGATCGAGAGCCCGTCTACGAGCGCGGCCTCTTCAAGTTCAACCGGGATCGACTGGAACTGGTCGCGCATGATCCAGATGACGATCGGAAGAACCGTCAATGTATACAGGAGAATCAGGCCTATGCGCGTATCGAGCAGGTCGAGCGAACGGTAAAGCACCAGAAAGGGCAGGGCGAGCACCACCGGTGGCAGGATCAACTGGCTGAGAAAGAAGAAAGAGATGTCCGGATTCCGCATGAAGCCGAACTTGTATCGGAAGCGGCTGAGACCGTAAGCGGCGAGCGAGCCGAGGACGACCGCCAGGACCGAGGCCGAAACGCTGGTGATCGCCGAGTTGGTAAAGCGTTTCAGGAATTCCTCGCGCACGGTGGATTCCTGTCCGGCCAGTCTTGGCGAAAGACCGAGGCTGTCCCAGCCCTTCCAGGCCGGCCAAAAGTCGACAAAGGGAATCATGTGTCCCTGCATGACGTTCGGGGCCAGCTTGAAGCTCGTGGTGACGGTCCAATAGATCGGAAACAGGCAGACGACAGTCCAGAAGATCAGGATGCCATAGACAGCCGCACGTCCCGCATACCACTTTGCCTTGTGCGAAAGGTCGCTGGAATGGTCGTGAAAGATCTGCTCGGCCATCTCAGTACCTCGGGTTCATCCAGCGGTCGACCGCCTTCATGAAGACGGTGATGGCTACGACAATCAGCACGAGGTAGACGATCGCAAGCAGCGTTCCGTAGCCGACGTTGGAGCGATCCCTGTATTCGCGGAAGATGAAGCTCGTCACGCTGTCCGTCGCACCCCCAGGCCCGCCGGACGTGACGTTGATGATGATGTCGGCCAGCTTCAGCTTGAAGATGATGCGGATCAGGATCGCTGTCAGCGAGACGGGAAGCATCAGCGGAAACGTCACCTCC
>JAJDVJ010000147.1 GCA_022826205.1 Silicimonas sp.
TCGGAACGCCGCGCCGACATGATCTCTGAAGGTTTCGATCTTCTGGTGCGGATCGGAGCATTGCCGCACTCGGACTTCATCACCCGAGAACTGTTCAAGACCGGGCGTCTTACCGTCGCATCGCCAGCCTATCTGGACCGCAAGGGCGTGCCGACCCATCCGAGTGATCTGGCCGACCACGACTTGATCGACTTCACGGCGCACGGAGCCTCGCAAAGCTGGAGCTACCCCGGTCGGGCATCCGAGACAATCAGGGTACCGATTGCTCCCCGGGTTCGCTGCAACGATGCACAGACCGAAAAAGCGCTTGCGCTGGCAGGCCGCGGAATAACGCGTCTGCCTGAGCTGGCTTGCCGAACCGAACTTTCGAAGGGATTGTTGGTATCTCTCCTGGAGGAGTTTGCCTCTCCGCCAGCCGGCGTTCATGTCATTTACCCAAGTCGCTCAAACCTGGCCGCGAAGACCCGCGCCATGATCGATTTCTTGGTGGAGAAGAGTGACGAGACTTTGCGGCAGGATGCATAAATCGAGATTCTTGTGAAAAGCGGACAGAAACCACGAGGCAGGGCCAAGTCCAAGAAGTAGTGGCCTGCGAAGAGAATGGCCGTGATGTCCACAAGCACTGCACGGGTTCAAGCTCAAGCTGAATGGAATGAGCTTTTCATCTTCACCAAAATATCCGTGAGACTTCGGGCAACGGTAGCAAGGGCATAGAGGGTGGAGACGTCAAATTGGGGGGCACCCTTTGCCCGTGCGATTCTTGCAGAGCTGCCGTTCGTGTGGCGCGTGACGAAATCAAGGAAAGAGCCCAACTTGCGGATGCTCCGCAAGAGATGAGTGTCGGCTTTCCTAATGATCGCTAGTGCTTGGAAGCCTTTCCGACGCCGAATACCTGACATATCGCATCTGGTCGCTCGATGGCATCGAGAAAAAAACTAGCAAGGCCTGCACGCGACACGGAAGAACCGTCTGGCGGCAGCCTGTCTACTTCAACTTGGTAATTGGTGTCGGCAACATTCGTCAGGAACCCGCATCGAGCGACAGTCCAGTCAAGGCCCGCATCCTTCAGGGATTGCTCCATCTCTCGTGCACTTCGAACGGTGTGCCGAACAATCAATGGAAGCATCCTTTCAAGCATTGTGCGCGGTGGGAAAAGCAAGGCCGTGGAACTCACGAGAACTCGCTTCAGGCCGGTTTCCCTGCTCGCCTGAACGATTGCGGATGCAGACCTTGGATAGACGGAAGTGGATGCCTTGGTCGGTCTGCTCCCGCCAAGCGTCGAAACTACCGCATCCCTTCCGCGAAATACATCGACAAGGAATTTCGGATCGGTTGGATCACCAACCATGACCGTCAGCGCTGCCTGATGAATATCTGGGCGCTTGTCTTCAGACCGAACCGCTGCCGTAACTTCATGACCCCGATCCAAGGCCAGTTGCGCGACAAGTTTTCCTGTTTGGCCATTGCCGCCAAGGACTGCGATTCTCATGTGCTGTTCCTCAAGACCGTTTATCCAGCTTGCCTGTACCGTTTTATGACGTCGAGGGCGGTATTCTTGCTGAATCCAAGGTCACGAGCGATCCAGCGGAAGCTTCGTCCCTCGCTGACGGCCTTAATGACCTTCGGTGCGAGCTTGTCCGATTCTGGCCGCTGTCCTGGCTGGCAGTCGAGCCTCTTCCCCCGTGCCTTCGCTGCGGCCAACCCCGATTTCACGCGCTCGCTGATCAGGTCGCGCTCGGACTGAGTGATCCCCACCAGCATTTGGGCCTTCATCTGGCCATGTGGCGTATCGAGTTCGAAGGGCGTGCTGTTCATTGCGACGCCCGGCCACGGTGAACGAGGTCCCGTTCATCCTGTATGGCCCGCTCATGAACGAGGCTGGCCGTCGGATCAGGAAGCAATATGCCGACACGGCCTAAACTGTCCGAAGCTGCATATATGGACATCTCACAGAACACACGTCGAACAAGTCGCGGTGTTCGTGACTCCTATGGGACAGTGTCTTCCCGGATTTCCAAGTGACCTTGAACGGCCTTGCCGGGCTTTCCAGCCTTGGCCTTGTAGACGGTTCCGCGCGAGATCCCCATCTCGCGTGCAATCCTGGTCGGTGACTGCCCTTCGGCAATTCTGGTCCTGATTTCTTCCATGTCGATCGTCGGAGGCCGTCCGCGATAGGCACCCCTCCGCCTCGCCGCGGCGCTTCCTTCGGCCTGCCGCTCGCGGCGCAGGTTTGTTTCGAATTCGGCAAAGACGCCAAGCATGTCGAAAAACGCCTTGCCGGCAGCGGTCAAGGTATCCACGGGCTGCTCGGTCGCGGCACGGTACATTCTTCACGACACTGTCCAGTCTTCCAGCTGAAGATCAGGTACACGTTCGAATTCCCGAACGTTGTTGCTGATAAGAATGAGATCGCGGGCTTTTGCCTGCCCGGCGATCAACACATCGTAGGGACCAATTGGGCTTCCCGATCTTTTTAGCTCTGCCCTAACTTCACCGGCCTGACGGGAGTCCTCTTCGTCGAAGGGCAGAACAACGAAGTCTCTCAAAAGCAGTCTGATCGTCTCAAGATTAAATGAGACATTCTGGCTCTTGTAAGCACCAAAGTAGAGTTCGTGCGATACCACTGCGGGAATACCGATCTCGCCTTCAGAGCAGGCCAGCACGCGATCTATCAGAGCCTCGGACTTCTGTCCGAGCAGTGATATGACAGCATTCGTATCAAACAAGAACCGCATCAGTTGAATACCTTATCCAGATCGGATCGATCTTTTTCAGCAGGCTGCTCTCGCCCTTCTTTCATAAAGTCGTCGCTCACGCCACGTTTCAGAGCGGATCTAAGCGAATTCCAACCAAGATTGCTTTCCGGATGTGGGCGAAGAATGACCGCATCTCCCTCTCGTGAAACTTCAACTTCATCAACGCTAAAGCGAAACTCCTTCGGCAGACGGACTGCCTGCGAGTTTCCGGACTTGAAGACTTTTGCTACCTGAGTCATGATGACCCCGCGAGATGTATATACTCCTTAATATATACGCTCTCCGCTCTGAATTGCAAAGTGATTTTGGTAATCATCCCAGGAACTCGGCCTGACCATGAATTTCCGGCAATTCCCGCAAAGTCTGCAGAACGAACGTCGCTAGAAACTGAAGCGTCGCAAAAAATGTATGTGGCGCACCTGGCCTTGGCGCACGCGGGCCGTTGGCTATCAACTCTTGATACCTGAGTCTTGAGATCGGATCGCGACTGATCTCCTTGCCGAAAGTGTCAGCCAGCCCTGCCCAGTCAATCGGTTGATGATTGGAGCGTACCGCGTGAAACGCCCGTCGATTACCAGTTCCACCGTTCCGATGGGGCCGTGGCGCTGCTTGCCGACGATGATCTCGGCGCGGTTGTGGACCTTCTCGATTTCCTCCTGCCACGTCGCAATTTTCTCTTCGTCGTGGTCACCAGGCTTCTCGCGTTCCTTGTAGAATTCTTCCCGAAACACGAACATCACCACATCCGAGAGCACTGCAAAGTGCGGGGAAACTACGCCGCGACTTTGTCGTTCCCGCCTGATTTCATACTTGGATACCACTGCTCGAACTTGGACCGGAGTGTGCCGTCAAGGGTTCGGGCGCGAGTCTGAAGCACGAGGTGAGCGCCTTGTTTCGACCAGCGCATTTGTTGGCGTTTGCCGAAGCGTTTTCCGACCACGGTGTTGACGGTGCTCTCAACGAAGCCAGTTGATACGCGCTCGCCGTAGCGCTGCCGTTCCGCATGGTTCGGGATCATGTGCTGGTTGTTCGCGATGCAGGTTTCGAACTCGGCGGCGGCTTTGCGCAAGGCCCTGATGCTCGGGCAGTCTGTCTCGATCTCGTCCAGATCGATGACCAGGTCTTCGATCGCCGCCTTGCCATCATGCAGATTGCCGTTCCACAGGAAGCCCTTCACTTGGCATAGCAGTCTTGACAGTTTCTCTGCGCCCTCTTCGTCGTGATGTGCCGGCCCCTTTGCATACTGCTGCATGACGGTGATGCGCATCGTGACATGGAACCAGTCGAGGATGTGTTCCGAGGCGGGCGCCATGTGCAGGGCCATGTTGATGACGGTGTCGCCGCCGTCGGTCATTAAGGCAGCCGGCTGGTTTTCCTGCCAACCCTGATCCTTCAAGACATCATGCAGCCGCCGTTTTGGCTTGTCGTCATGGCCCCGGACGAGGCCAAGATACCGGCTCGGACGATCCGTTGGAACGGATTTGCCGACCGTTACCTCGAAATGCGACTGATCGGCTTCTCGGGATCTGACGTATCCGCCATCGATTCCAACCGTGATCGGCCCTTCCGGATTGGGCAACCGTTCCCGTTGCGCAGCACTGGTTTCGATGAAGCTGAAGCGCTCTTCGGCCAGTTCGGCTTCCATGCGCGACGCCACTCGTCCCAGATGCCTGCGGATGGTACCCGGGCTCAACTAATTGCTGATCGGCAGCACGTCCTTGAGAAGATCGGCCGTGACGCCAAACGATGCCAACGATGCCCATTTCGTTTCCAGCCAGAGCAGTTCCGGCGCGACGTGGCTGGGCAGCAGCTCGGTCATTGGGCTGAAGGTTCTGGCCGGGCTGTCGTGGCACTGGCAATGGTGGAAACGCGGGCTCGGGGCGGTGACATCGCCGAAGACGGTGCGATATCGGATCTGGCCACGGGACTTGCCGCGCAGCTTTCGTCCGCAGCAGGGGCAGCATGCGCGCTTGGCGCAATAGGCAGCGCATTGCGCCGGGACGATTTCCTGCTGCAGTTTCAGGAGCAAATCCTTGCTCTCGCTGATAGACAGTCCGATTTCGCCAGTGGCATCGGCGCACTTGTCAAGAGCGCCGATCTTCGCCGTGTGAGCTGTGCCGTCCGGTGCGGTGATCGTGACTGCAATTCGATGTTCATTGCTTGTCGTCCTGCCTGCTGGTCTTGTGTCTGTGCATCCTGTGCGCGCATGATCGTCCGCCTGCTGGTTCCCAAGTCACGCGCGATGGCCGAGACCGTTTCGCCGCCGGCAATTCCTTTCCGGACCAGCGCCTGCTGGACGAGTGTTGGGCTCGACGGTCGGCCAGGCGGATTGCCGTCGGCCCTTGCACGCGCCAGCCCCGGATTGGGTGCGCCTGATCAGAGGACCGCGTCCGAATTGCGCGACCGCATTTTTCACCACCGTGGTTGGCTTGCCCGCCGAACCGGTCAGATCGACGCCGATCCAGCTTGGGGACCAACGGCACATCACCCCGCTAGACCTGCTGGTGCATCAGTTTTCGGTGCGCTCCAGCCCGAATCCGCCCATTTGCGTCACACCGTGAAAACCTGCCTCCCATAAATGGCTTGCGGACAACCATCCGTTCCAACGCGGCTTCCACATCTTCAGACAGGAATTCGGATACCTGCCTGTCCGCGGCAGCCCCAACCGCAACGTCTTCGAGGAAGGCAGTCATGATGTCCATGTCCCTCCAGGCATCATCGGCATCAACCTCACCCCGGCGTTCAAGGCATCCGTGCGGCCCGCCACAATCTTCGGGCGGACATGCCCCGGAACCACCCGTGCAATTTGGATGGGATTCACGTGCTGCCGGCACGCTGATCTTCTCAACGCGGATCTCATGCTCCCAATGGTCGCCCATGTCATGCATATATGAAGACCGCCCATTTTCTCGAAACCCGAATTCCTGCAGGGCGACGTCCGGGCTTGCTGCATGCAGGTCAAGAGAGCCATATCGCACCGCATGGACATCGAAGAGAAACAGATGAATGCCCTCCCAGCCCATCGCCACCTGAAGAATCCCGTGCAGATCACGCAGCGTCGTCGCAGCCGGGACCAGAACACGCCGCAATGTCATCGGGCTGATACCAGGAAGGCGGACCTTCAACTGATAGATTTGCGGGGCAGCCGTCATTTCAATCCCCTGCCACCGGGAAATCCGAATTTCAACTGCCCCACACTTTGCAGTGCTCTCCTACATCGGCCGCAGCCTTTCCGACTTGATCTACACAGACAGTCAGCCACGTGACCCCGAGGATTTTGATGGTCCCCCTTAGCGGCAGCGGCGTGAAGCGCTTGCCTTGACCGTCGGGTTTACTATCTTTCCTAGGTTCAAGACGGCTTCAAGGACCGCAACTCAAAAATTCTGAAGGGACCTAGCTATGCGCATGCCTGTGGCTGCAGCCAGCCTGTTGCTGTTGGCAATGTTGTCAAGTCATGCGGCTACGGAGCCGATTTTGCCGAACTCGGTGGTCTCGAATGACCTGGACTTCATAAAGTCCAGCGATCCCGGAGTCTTTGCCTGCATCGAGTATGAAGGGAGAATTCGCGCGGAAATGCCCGACCGACGTCGCGACGAGTTGCACGCCGATGGCGTGTTTTCCTGGTCCGCCAAGTACACGGACGGAACTTCCGTGGGGATCTGGGTGCATCCCGATGTTGGCTCGCAGAATGCCGCGCACAATCTTGCCCTGCAGGTGGCAGAACCGATTGGGCAACTTCCGACGATCATGAGATCGAAGCTGGATCATGTGGTCATACACAAGGGTAGTCTAGGCGGCTTTTCCGAAGACAAGGGCCGCTTCTTCGTGCTGTATTCCGAGAACATGGCTGCACGGCTGCGAAACCAATACCTTGAGGAGATCGTGTTTCACAGATCCGTGCATGCAACCCTGGACCATCCAATGGCGGCGAGCGCCGAATGGATGAGGGCGCAGCGTGCCGATGGCGACTTCGTGACAGACTATGCAAGTAAGAGGCCTGACAAGGAAGACCTGGCGGAGTCAGCGCTGTTCGCGTGGGCTCTTCTGCTCCACCCTGGGCGCTTGCCCGGACCCGTCGAGGAAAGGGTGCGGCAAATCATGCCAAACCGCCTCGCATTCTTCAGGAAGGTTTTTGCGGAGGACCGACCGACCTTTTACCGTGTTGGCCCGGCACCAAGGTGTCTAATTTCAGATGTCTTGATTCGTCCGAAGCGGCCTTTGCGTGAAATGGCGGTCTTCGGGCCTGTTCGGGGCCTTACGGGCCGGAAGGCACGTGTCTGACGCCTTTGGAATTGCGGGCGATCCGCTGCCGAACGGAACCATGGCAACAGCATTGCCTCCCTCCTTGACAAGCTCCAGGTAGCGGGGGCTGCGGTTCGACGTGCTCCTGTCCCATCCATACCTGATCCTGCTGAAGCCCGGGATGCCCGGCAAAACTTCCAGGTTCAGCTGGTCCGAAAAGAGAATCTCTCCCTCGCAGTGGTCAGCCGTCAATGTAGGAGAGCACTGCAAAGTGTGGGGCAGTCGTCACCTCAATCCCCTGCCACCGTGAAATCCGAAATTCAACTGCCCCACACTTTGCAGTGCTCCCCGCATTGCGGTACTCCCCTGAAATCTTGCCGTTCTTGACCCCCTCCGTGCGTACTGCGCCTTATGCGGCGAGCGCGTTCATCAGGTCTGCGATGATGTCGTCCGGATGTTCCAGCCCGACTGACATGCGCAACAGACCTGGAGGGGCCATGGAGTCCGGTCCCTCAATGGATGCCCGATGTTCGATCAATGTGTGTGTGCCGCCCAAGCTGGTCGCGCGTGTGACAAGTTGGAGCCGTCCCGCAACCTCCATCGCGGCCGCAACGCCGCCCGCCACGATGAAGGACAGCATGCCGCCGAAACCTGACATCTGCCGTTTGGCAACATCGTGGCCCGGATCGTTGGTCAGCCCGGGATAAAGGACAGTCTCAACCGATGCATGTTCTGCAAGCGCTTCGGCGATTGCCTGGGCATTTGCGCAATGGGCAACCATGCGCTGCGGCAGTGTCTGCACCCCGCGCAGCGCCATCCAGCAGTCAAAGGGAGACGGCACGCTTCCCTTGTGGTTCTGGATTGCTCTTAGGGCGGCGCTGAGTTCAACCGCTTCCGAGCCAATGACAACGACACCCAACATCGTGTCGGAATGCCCGCCCACATACTTGGTTGCGGAGTGAATAACGATGTCGGCCCCGAGTTCGAAGGGCCTCTGAAGGATCGGTGTGCCCCAGGTGTTGTCCACGGCGACAAGTGCGGAGGCCTCATGAGCTATTTCGGAGACAGCCGCAATATCGATCACGGTGATAAGCGGGTTGGATGGTGTCTCCACCCAGACAAGGGATGCTCCACCGTCAGCGAGTGTCGCACGCAACTGATCCAAATCCGTCAGATCGACAATGGCGGTGTCGAAATTGCGTCCGATGTCCGTTTTTGCAACCAGGGACCGAACACCGAAGTAAATGTCTGCCGGGAGAATGACGCGTGGACGGCCCAGATCGGAATGCGCCTCGATCACGGCGGCAATCGCAGCCATGCCCGACGAGAATGCTATCGCAGCACTGCCACCTTCGAGAGACGCGATGCAGGTCTCGAACGCATTGCGGTTCGGGTTGGCTTCCCGAATGTACCCAAAGCCAGATGGAAAACTGCCATCGCCAGCTCGCTCGAACGTGGTGCTCATGTGCAACGGTGCCGTCACCGCACCGGTGGTGGGATCGGTCGATCGGCCCGCGTGAATCGCGAGAGTTTCGAGTTTCATGGACTGCGTCCTCCAATCGGTTGCCTGGCTGTCAGGCGGTCAATAAATTGACCGTCACGAATGAGATTCAATGAAAGTGGTCAGCCTTGGGAGACCGACCAACCCTTAACAGAGCAGCAACGACAACGTAACTGCTCACCCCTGCTGATCATTGATCGTCATTCCTGACGGCGTTCGGCTCAAGCATCTTCTTTCGTCACCTTCAGCTGCCAAGAGAGGTTGAGGATGCTCCATGAGATGCAAGCCCCAATCGATCCGTCCGATCAAGGAGAGCACCGCAATGTGTGGGGCTGCTGTCCTATCAAACCCGTGCCACCGTCAAATCCGAAACTCAATTGCCCCGTGTCTTGCGGTACTCTCCAAATTTTGCAGTGCTGCCGGGCGATCATGAGCGCAGCGAAATCCTCTCCGGGCGGAATGGCCCTTGTGTTCTGCAACGCAATGGCCCATGTGCGTTCGGACAACGTTTTTCTCTGCGACCCTCTGCTTCCGTTCATCCGGCTTCAGTCGATCTCTCAGTCTGACTTTGCCGGGCTGCCGCATACTGTGGGCAGCACTTGAACAGGAGACCACGGATATGGCCAATGGCACCGTGAAATTTTTCAATACTCAAAAAGGCTTCGGCTTCATCGAAACCGACACAGGCGGCAAGGACGTCTTCGTCCACATCTCCGCCGTCGAACGCTCGGGCCTGACCGGCCTTTCGGACGCACAGAAGGTGTCCTTCGACGTTGAGACAGGCCGTGACGGCCGTGAGAGCGCCACCAATCTCGCGCTCGCTTGACCCGACACTTGCCGGGTGCCCCGACGGGTGCCCGGCTCACGTCGGGAAGCACCAATGATCCAGACGGTGGATCGCGAGACCTTGGGGAGCATCAAAATCCTGGGGGTCAATGCTTGGCGGAGAAGAAGGTCTCGTGATCCACCGTCCAAAATTATTGTGTTCCGGCGTGGCTTGAGGCAAATCTTGCATGGCGGTGACGTCGATTGACCCCCAGGTTTTTGATGCTCCCGAGGGAGAGGAGCTTGAACAATTCGCGATCCAGCAGGGATTTTGAAGAAAGACGGAACCAGACCAACCCCCCGGCAACTGCGGCAAATTCTTGCAACAGAGCCCAAACGAAAGGCCCTCCCATGGAAACTGCAACCGGCTTTCCCTCCCACGGTTTCCTGATTGCGTTTTTCGTGGCGCTCTCCCTCTCCTGGTCTGACGCGCCAAACGCCCAGGAAGCCGCTCCCCTGCCGGAGTATGTGGTCGATGCATTTGGCGCACCGCCTGCGATTCCGGCAGGTCCGCTCCCTGACGGTTTGCGGTCAGCCGTTCAGGTGGCCTTTGTCGACAGCATTGCTCAGCAGGTCTGGGGACCGGATCAGACCTCGGCGCTGGAGGAAATCAGTGCGTCAAGAGATCCCCGGCTAGTCTGGGTCATCAGTGATTTGCTCCGTTTCATTTCCGATCGCCGCATCAGCGCATCCCTGACCGACGCGGCCTCCAGCCTGCTGGAAAAGAGATTTCCCGGACCCAACAGCTGGGGGGCCATCACCGACCACCTGATTGCCTGGGACATTCCTTCGCCACCTGGCTACTTGCCGGTCAAACGCGCCATATTCACCGGTGTCATTCCTGGCTGGGACAAGATCTTTGTGGAAGGCGACATCGACTGGCGGCATGTCTCCTGGGGCGGAGTGTTGATCGATGATCGCGCCTATGACAGGACAGACAGCACCTGCAATTGCATTCCTGCGGCTGACAACCCCGAGGTGAGCAGCGCTGAAGAGGCCACCTGGCTGAAAGACAGCGACATCGTCTTTGGCATTGAGGTGAACGATGAATTCCGCGCCTATCCGCGGCGCATTATGGAAGTGCGTGAAATGGTGAATGATACCCTGGGCGGAAGAGACCTTGGCATTCCCTATTGCACCCTGTGCGGCTCGGCGCAGGCCTATTTCACGGATCAGCTGCCCAAGGGAATTGAGCGGCCGGTTCTGCGCACCTCAGGGCTGCTGATCCGGTCTAACAAGGTCATGTATGACATCAATACGCACTCAGTGTTCGACACGTTTCTGGGCAAGGCCGTAACCGGGCCGCTTGCGAAGCGGAACCTTCAGCTGAAACAGGCCTCGATCGTGACGACGGACTGGGGAACCTGGAAGCGGGAGCATCCGGAGACAACGGTGCTTGTCGAAGCGCTGGCGCTCGGACGGGACTTCGATTTCCGCAACGGGCGGGACGCCAATGGCCCGATTTTCCCGGTCGGCGATGTCGACCCGCGCCTGCCGGTTCATGAAGACATCATTGGCGTTGTGACTGCCACTGGAAGACCGATCGCCTTTCAGCGCAGCAAGGCGATTGCAGCGCTGAAGCGGGGCAACAGGATTTCCCATGAAAACGTCCACCTGCAGCTCGATGCCGGCGGTGTGAAGGCCGTTGGTGCAGACGGGTCCGACCTGGGCAGCCATCAGGCCTTCTGGTTTGCCTGGTCGCAGTTCCATCCTCAAACCGCCCTTTGGCCCAACTGAAGTGGCCTTGGACGGAAGCACAGCAAAGTGTGGGGCAGTTGAATTTCGAATTTGACGGTGGCAGGGGATTGAAGTGACGGCTGCCCCACACTTTGCTGTGCTCTCACGACCACCGGGTCGATTCCGGTAGAGGGCGAAAACGTACGCTAAGGGGCTTCTCGCCGGTTCAGCGTCCGGTAGACGGTCGGCCTCAACACGGAGAAGACCTCGGCGAGATCGCTGATCGAGTATTCGCCCGTGTCATGCATCCGCCAGAGCTTTTTCCTTTGTTTTTCTGACAGTTTCGGCTTCTTCCCCCGCAGCTTTCCCTTGGCCTTGGCGATCGCCATGCCCTCGCGGGTCCGCATCCTGATGAGATCGGCTTCGAACTCTGCGAAGGTGGCAACGATGTTGAAGAACATCCGGCCCATCGGATCGGATGGGTCGTGGATTGCCGTGCCGAGAGCGAGCGTCACGCCCTTCTGCTCGAGCTCCTTGGCAATGTCGCGCGCATCCGGAACGGAGCGGGCCAGACGGTCCAGCTTCGACACGACCAGCGTGTCGCCCTCGCGAAGCGCGGCCGGCGCCTGGGCGAGGCCGGGCCGGTCACGTACGGTTCCGGTCAGTCCATGGTCGGTGTTGATTCGGTCCTCGGCCACGCCGAGCCCGAGCAGGGCCTTGCGCTGCGCCTCGAGATCCTGGGCATGGGTCGAACAGCGCGCTTATCCGATCCTGATTGCCATGGCCGGACCTGTACGAAAAGGGCCCCCTCATTGCAACATTCATCGTACCATTCAATTGAGACGCGCTCCGGCCTTGTTTCGCGGGGCGGGCGCTTGCGGTCCGGAACCGTCCGCTGGACGACGGTCTTTCGGACGGTCGCCGCGCAGAAATATGCGACCGGACATCCGAGGCACTGCACGTCCGGGTCGCAGGACCCGATCTTTTCGACACGATCATCATCCACTGATACTCCGAGCAGCTCGGACGCTCGGTTCGGGAACATCAGCCGGAGGGCATCCAGGAGCCGTCGGAACTGGTCAGGCACATCTCGCCGCTCGAGTGGCCCCATGACTTATTCACGGGCGAATGTCGGTGGCACAAGGTGGTGCCCGAAACACTTGCAGTGTCATTCTGCGTTGAATCGGAAACGACCCATGGAAATTTGCCTCTCGAATCCATCCAATTCGACAGTGCTGGTCCCAGCATGAGCATTGCTCCAAGAGCGAAAATGGATCTGCACCTCTTGGCAGGCGACACCCGCGCGGCGTGTCACCGACGCGACCACCTGCACAATTTTGCAGCGGAACATGAAGCCCGAACCGGGATCGACCGCAGAGGTCCCGCCGTTCGCAGACCGGCGAGCTCGCGGCCCGTCCTTTGTTTCAGGTTCTTCGTTCAGACCCCACGAATCTGGCCTGTTTCCGCGCCGGACGGCCCTAGAAACGGCCTCTCACGTCGCGCTGAGGGACGCTTGCACGTGCAATCACCCGCGAACGGAACGTGAGAGCCGCCCCAGAGCCAGAAAGCAAGACGTTTTGCCGTCGCCGAACAGAATGCCGAAGGCGCGAACGTGCAGGACTCAGGACTTCGGAATGCCTGCTCAGCCACGTTTCACGTCCCGGATGGGAGCACGTCCTGCTCACCGGCGAACTCAGGCGGCCCGGATCGCGTAACGCTTGGAGCGTCATTTCGCCGCCGGACGTAGTCGACCCGAAGATGGGCCAAGTTCCGCGCCATTTTTATGGCACTATTGACGTACAACAAGAACGCCGTATATTAACGTCTACGACAATTCGGATTTACAACCAGGGCAACATGGAAATGAAAAACGTTCCTGAATTCTACATCGGCAGTCCCGTAGAACCCGTCGACCTGCGCTTCCGTGACGAGTTCGTGGCAGAACTGTGGCAATCCTTGCGCACCGGCCACGTTGTGCTCACGGCGCCTCGACGGACTGGCAAGACCAGCGTCATGGACCACTTGCGCGACCATCCCATGAACGAATTCCAGGTGGTGTCGATCAACGTACAGGATCTGACTCACCCGGCCGACTTCTTTCTGGTACTGCTCGATGCATTCCACGATGCGCACCCGGATTTCCTCCGCGACCGGCTTGCCGCAGGCTGGGGACTCGTCAACGGCGCGTTCGACAAGGTCGAATCGGTCGGGGCTGGCGGCTTCAAGCTCGCGCTACGCGGAAGCGATCCCGACTGGCGCAGGAACTGGCGCCGGCACGGCGACACGTTCCTCGCCCAAGCACGCGCCACCGGCGTCCGGATACTCTTCATCATCGACGAATTCCCGGACATGCTGCTCAACCTGTCCCGGAAAGACGAAGGGCTGCTGCGCGAGTTCCTTGCCTGGCTTCGCACCCAGCGTCAGAAGCCTTCCCCCAAGCGGGACTCGATTCGCTGGCTGGTCGGAGGGTCGGTCAACCTGACCGGCACACTCGATGCGCTCGGAATGGTCGACCTCATCAACGACCTTGAAGACGTGTCCCTGCCGACGCTCACAGACGAGGACATCCAGACTTTCGTCGCGGACATGCTGAGCGGTCGAAGCGTCCCGTTCGATGACGACGTTCCGCGGCGCCTCGTCGCTCGACTGGGCCGCCCCATTCCGTATTTCATGCAGATTGCAACGCAGAATCTCCATCGGCTGTGGAAACGCGAGCAGCGCAGACTCGCCTCGACGGATGTCGACGCCGTCTTCGACGAGATGGTCGTCGGATCCGCCGCCCGCACCCAGCTGCAGCACTACCACTCGAGGATCCGTCAGTACTACGCAGAACCGGCACGATCGATCGCCCACGCCTTGCTGGGCCAGATCAGCGCGAGCGAGGGGGGCCTGACGCGTGCAACCCTGATGCAGGAGACGGAACGGACGCTGGCGGGACTCGGTGAGGACCTCCCGGAGCATGAGCGCCGGCAGCTGTTCAATCGGCTCATGTTCGATCTTGAGAACGATTTCTACGTCGTGGAGGGCGAGGGAGGCCTCTACGACTTCGCGAGCGGCGTGCTGAAGTCGTGGTGGAGGAAGTATCATGCCTGAATCGGACCTCACATCGAATATCGGCCTCTACCGGTCCGGAGTGACCAGCCCGGAGCGCCTGCGCCACACTACCGTCGCGCGTGAACACGTCCTCGACAACACTGTTGCGTCCCTGCAGGGGTCGGTGCGCCGAAAGTCGAAGAACCACCTGCTCTTCATCGGTCCGCGCGGCATCGGCAAGACCCACCTGCTCTCGTGCATCGAAGACACCGTCCGGTCGGACACGGCGCTCGGCGAACGGATCGTGGTCGCCCGGTTCCCGGAGGAATCGAACCGGATCCTTTCTTTCGCCGACTTTCTGATCGGACTCTGCGGGATTCTGACCGAGGTCCTTGAGCATGAGCTATGCTGGGCGGAACTCTTCGCTGAAGTGCAGACCGAGGAGGACAACGCCAGGGTCGTCGACACGCTGGTGCCCGCCATCCGGCAAGAGAACCGCCGACACGACCGCACCCTTGTCATCATGATCGAGAACCTGGGCGAGATCCTGTCGAGGCAGATCCGCGAAGGAAGCGACGTTGCCGCCTTGCGCAAGTTTCTCATGGGCGACAACGGCTGCCTGCTGGTGGCCACCGCGCCGATGCACTTCGACGGAATTACTGACATCGGACAACCGTTCTACGACTTCTTCGACATCCAGATGCTGGAGAGCCTTAGCTTCGAGGAAACGGTGGAAGTCATCCGCCGCAATCTCGAGTGGGAGGAACGCAAGGACATGCTTGCGTCCATGGAAGACATGAGACCGCGACTGGAGGCGCTCTATCGCATGACGGGCGGGAACCCACGGCTGACGATGATGCTCTACGAGCTGATTGCCCACGAGTCGATTGCACGGGTGCAGGAGCAGTTCCACGTGCTGCTCGACCGTGTTTCGCCATTCTATCAGGGCCGGCTGAACGACCTGCCGCCCGGCCAGCGCGCATTGCTGGAGTGTCTTGCGAGCATGCGCGACGAGGAGAAGACGCCCGCCGCAATTGCCGCGCGCATGCGCATGAGCCAGCAGGAGACCTCGTCGCTTCTGAAGCGCCTGTCAGATGCCCACTACCTGCGTTCCGAACGGCATCCGCGGGACCGGCGATCGCGCCTCTACACGATTCGCGAGGGATTCTTCGACATCTGGCTCGCGATGAACCTCTCCCGCGGTGCCCGCAGGCGACTGCCGTTCCTCCTGGAATTCTTCAGGCTCTTCTACCCGAGCATCGCGGATCGCGAGAAGAAGCGCCTCGAGTTGCGCGAAAAGCTCATCGAAGGCGATGAGGCTGACGCGAAACAGGCCCTCGACTACCTGAGCGAAGTCGGTGACGAGGGAGAACGGGCGTCAGCAAAATTCGACATGGCCAGGACGTTCGCCCACCTCGGAGCGGCCGAGCAGGTGGCGACATATGTGCTCGAAGCTGCACCGCTTGCCGGAGACGGCGTGAGCCGGTCAATCGCGCGCGTCATTTCGCGCGAGCCACCCGCGCCGGACTATCTCTCCGAGATCGAGGAAATGATCTCGGCCTGGGAGAAGCACCGGAGCGGCGATCTCGAAGCGTTCGCCCACCGCCTCTTGGAAATGGGAAACGGGCTTACCCTACAAGCGTTTTCCGAAACCCGACTCGCGTTTCTCCAGGATGCGGTCGAGAGCGTGAGCGATGCCAGGGAACGGATCTTGCAGCGCCTGCAGATTGCGACGGTTTTGTTGCAACTCGCACGCTGGAGGGAATGCGAAGAACTGCAGCGCCAAGCGCTCGCCGAGGCGAAGGCACACGCCGATGCAAAGCTTGTCGCAAGAGCGTCCAACGATTTGGGAAATCTGCTATGGAATACCGGCAGGTACGATGAGGCCGAGCCCTTGATGCGGGAGGCGCTTGAAGGCACCGAGGCCGCCTTCGGCAAGGACCACCCCACCATGGCAGCTTGCTGGAACAACCTAGCGGTGCTGCTGCAGGACACGAACCGCATCGAGGAAGCCGAGCCGATGTTCCGGAAAGCGCTGGAAATCGACGAGGCCGCCTTCGGCAAGGACCACCCCACATCGGCGATTCGCTGGAACAACCTGGCGATGCTGCTGAAGGACACGAACCGGATCGAGGAAGCCGAGCCGATGTTCCGGAAGGCGCTGGAAATCGAGGCCGCCTTCGGCAGGCACCACCCCAATGTGGCAGTTTGCTTGAACAACCTGGCGATGCTGCTGAAGGACACGAACCGGATCGAGGAAGCCGAGCCGATGGTCCGGGAGGCGCTGGAAATCGATGAGGCCGCCTTCGGCAAGCGCCACCCCAATGTGGCGAATCGCTTGAACAACTTGGCGGCGCTGCTGCAGGACACGAACCGCAACGAAGAAGCCGAGCCGCTGCGGCGGCGAGCCTTGGACATTCTGGAGTCCTCGTCGGCAAACTCCAAGCATGAGCACCCCTGGCTCGAACTGGCGCAAGCGAACTTCGAATCCCTACTGCAAGCCAAGGCTGATAAGCCCGACTGAGATTGGCCGTGCCAACAGCGAACACACCGGTTGAACAGGATCAACATCCGTGCACGAGCCTCCTCACAGACGTCAATGGTGCTGCCGAACACTGCAATTCACCTGCCTAAAGGGAGAGCACCGCTTGAACGAAGCTGCTTCGCAGTAGTTGCGAGTGGACAGGCGGGGGCTCGGATTTTGCGTCCTGGTGCCGTGAGTGTTGCGTCGTAGCTCGCTGAGGCCCGAACTCGCGATCACGCCGGCCTTTCCTCTCCCTGACAGTGCTGTTCCCTTCCTTGTCGGCGGTCCGTGTCCGGATGGTCCTGGCGCGCGCTGCCGAAACGAAGGGAAACACCATGACAATGAAAGGCGACATCACGATCTCCGCCGCGCTGAAGCGGGCCGAGGAACAGATGACGATGGCCAACCTGGCGGAGAACACGCGCAGGTTATACCGGAAGGAGATCCGCCGGTTCTTCGACAGCGTCGGCAAGCAGCCCTCCGAGGTTGCGGCCGCCGACCTAGCCTAAACGGCCCGAAGCTGCATATATGGACACATTGAAGAACAGAACGTGCACAAATGAGGCGTTGACGCTGGTCTGCAGCTGATCTGTGATTCGGCATTCTTGCCTGGGGGAGGTGCGCATGCCCGATCGGTCCTTTCTGGAATGCTGGAGCCTGGATTTCGACGACGCGGGGTTCGTTGGTTGAGGGCTTCAATCTTGACAGCCGGATCTGGGTTGCCTTCTGGAGAAGATCGGGAAGGCTTGCGCCTGCGCCGACGGGCCGTCGCGGGTGCTTCTGACCTACGAGGCTGGGTACGAAGGCTTCTGGCTGGCCCGGTGGCTCGGCGAGCACGCGCCGGAGATCGACGTCGTGATCTGCGATCCGGCGAGCCTCGAGGTCGTGCGCGGGAAGAGGCGGGCGAAGACGGACCGGATCGACGCGCGCAAGATGGTCCGTGCGCTGCGGGCCTGGGACGGCGGCGACCGGGACGCGATGTCGCCGGGCTGGGGCCGTATTCTTCGCAAGAGACTTCCTGCACATCTTTCCAACAAAGGGAGCTAAGCCAATGGCACTTGATCCTGGCGCAATGCACGCACGCATCATTGAGAACCTGTCCGAAAAAACTGGGCATTCTCTATCTTATTGGCTGGCCGTTCTGGATGAGCTCGGAGGTGAAAAAGCCTCTCAAATTGCTCATCTCAAGTCAGATCATGGCCTCGGTCATTATACAGCAGTTGCGATCATCCGCGAAAAGACCGGAGATGTCCCCTGGAAAACGCCGGATGACCTCGTTGCCTCATTGCGGGGCCAGCTAGCTGACGAAGATGCAGTTCTTTATGATGATCTATGCGCTCACCTGTCGGCCATGGACGGTGTAACCATGGTGCCTTGCAAAACCTACACTGGGTTCAAGGCCAAGCGGCAGTTTGCAGTGCTGAAGCCTTCAAAGGTAGACGGGCTTCACATCGGTCTTGCTCTTCCAGTTGATGCCGATCCGTGCCTTCAGGCGGCAATGAGCCTTGGCAGCGAAAGAATTGTGTCCAAAGCCAAGGCTTCGGACGGCGAAGCGAAGCTGAAGTCACTGCTCGAGGACGCAGCGCAAGTGGATCGAAATACCAAGTGACGCTCCTTCAACTGAGAATCGAATGCGGACATTGATGACCTCACGACGAAAGCTCAATTTGTCCGCTCCTTACCAGAGAGCATCTCCAATCTCGGGAACCACCAAAATCTCCGGGGTCAATTTGAGTTTGCCGCGTCGAAGAGCCCCGGATACCAGGATTGAAACTTGATCCTGAGCGTGCCGTCGAGCACGCGGGTTTTGGTCTGAAGCATGAGGTGTGCTCCGGCTCTGGACCATCGCATCTGTTCCCCAATGTGGGTCTCTTGCTCGTTGCAGTCCAGGCCAGATTTCGAGATTGAACCATCCATGGACTCTTCATTGGCAGCCTTCGATACATGACCGCGACAGAACCTCCCGTATTTGGATCCGCCAAGGAATACCGGTCGCGAATTGCTGATGTCGGTTTCTGGCGGCCTTACATTTCCCGGATCCTGAAACGACACGACCTGTCGGGGATGGAACGGGGAGTGATGGCTGGACATAATGCGACATACCCCACGTTTCTTTGCGGTGATGTTGTCGTGAAGCTGTTTGGCCACTTTCCGCCGTGGCGCAAGAGCCACGCGGCCGAGTGCTCGGCACTCCACCTTGTCGCGAACGATCCAAAGATTGCTGCGCCCCAGTTGCTGGCATCCGGAAGCATCTTCCGCGATTCCGACATGCCTTGGCCGTACCTGGTCACCGGAAGGATCCCTGGGGTTCAATGCTGGCGTGCAGAACTTTCAACCGCGCAGTTGATTGCACTCGCTGCTGATCTGGGTCGTCAGATCCGTCGCGTACATGCGCTGCAACCGATCCGGGTGATGCCACAGGCAGAATTGCCGGTCGCCGACATTGTTGCGGCAGCCTGCCGGAGTTCGTTTCCGCGTCACCTGATACCCGGGATCCGCAGATATCTCGCCCGTCTTCGCCCTTTCGACCATGTCCTCGTTCACAGCGACCTCGTGGACAGCCACATATATGTCGAAGGTGGTTGCCTTTCCGGGATCATTGATTGGGGGGATGCGGCCGTGATCGACCGTCACTATGAACTTGCCAAGCTGTTTTTCGATACCTTTCGATGCGACAAGGAATTGTTAGGCGTATTCCTTGCTGCCAGCGAGTGGCCAGTCGGCGGGGACTTCGTCCACAGGACCCTTGCCCTTGCTCTGCACCGCCAAGCCGTAGGGTTCGCCCAGCATCACACTTTCGACGTTTTTCACCGACTCCCCTCCCAAGTGCGACGACAAAAGATCGGCACGCTGGATGATCTCGCTGCTGAACTGTTCGAGGCCTGACCGCAATCGTGCACACCGAGTTCATCAGCGACCAGGGGGGGAACCACCAAATTCTGCAGGGTCAATTGTAATGGGGGCCCTGAAAACTGCGTCAGCTGAAGCCTTTCAAACGTGATCTACATACACAGGAAGCACAGCCAGTAAGCCACGTGACCCCGGAGATTTTGGTGCTTCCCTGGATGTCGGAGACCCGCGCTCTGGCTCAGCCGTCGGAATCCAGTCCCAGGCCCCGCTCGCGGGTGTTCGCGTATCGTGACCTCATGGCAATCAGGGCGGCGCTGTCCGGCGTCACGTAGAGATCCGAATTGCTTGCCAGCTTTCTGAAAACGTCGCTGATTTCCATCGGATGGTCAGGTCGCCTTTGGCCTCCTTGATGCCGGAGGTAATACGATGGTGGCCGGAGAAAAAGAGCTTTGCAGGATTGCGGCTCATATAAGCCCCTCCCTTGCGGGTCTTCAGTTTTCTGTAGCCACCGCGTCGTCCGGGTTTCCGTTGTCGACTGGCGCACAAGCGCACGCCTGAAACGCGCCGAGGAGCGCGACGCTTTCGTCATCCGCGGCGAAGCCGAAGGTTCCGCCGACATTCCAACCCTTGTCGTCCGCCCAGCGTGCGCCCCAATGTCCGCTGCCGGGAACGTCGGCTCCCGTCGAACCGGAAAACGCGTCGCCGGTCTGGAGGAACGTCGTCTCTTCCAACGTCACCGAAAGGTCGCCAAGAGCCACACCGGACAAGGATCGGAACGCGTCCACGGTTCCGCCGAGGCTGTCGGTGTCAAAGTCGGCCACCAGTTCCACGTCGGCCAGGAACTTGGTGACCGATCCGTCGGCGGCATGCAGACCGGCGGCGTCGCCCGTGTAGGTGGCCGTGCCCATCGGGGATGTCGAATCGAAGTCGACGGTCTCCAGGTCCGGACTCCGGTCCCAAAACGCCCCGACTTGGGTCTGCGTGGCCCACAGGCCAAGGACTTCATGGGGATAGCTTGTCAGATCCGGTTCAATTCCCGGAATCAGGTCGGTGAACAGAGCCAAGTTCACATCCTGTCGAGGCGAGCCCGGCACAGGCACCCTGATGGTGCCCATATTGGCCACGTTGTGGATCACGATTCCATCATCGTCACGGCTGACGCGCGCGGTCATCTCGTCCGGCGTCTGAGCGCCCTGTGCCGGCGTCGACTGCGTGGTGCCAAGCGGGATTGCCCGTGCGGCCGCGATCAGGGCGGGAATCACGTCGGCGCCAAAATCGTCCTCGGCGCCGAGGAGCGGTGACAGATTCGAGGACTCCAGTCGTTGGCCTGCGCCCCCTGGTCGCTGATCTGGCTCCGGCGCCGGATCCCCGGATCCGCACGCGCAAAGTAGCAACGAAACAGAGGCCAGTGCCGCGAACATCATTCCGGTCATCATTGCCCCACTTCCTTCAGTGCGAACCCGGTCGTCACGGTAAGACAAACATCTTGTTTTTCCAAACAGACCCTTAAGGTTAGCATTGCACGCGAGATGGGGATCTCGCGCGGAACCGTCTGCAAGGCCAGGGCTGGAGAGCCCGGCAAGGCCGTTCACGGTCCCTTGGAATCCCGGGCAGACCCCGTCCCATAGGCGTCACGAACACCGCGATTTGTTCGCCGTGTGTTCTATAAGATGTCCATATACGCAGCTTCGGTCCGTTTAGGCCAATAGACATGAACAGTGCAAGGCAATGCATGGAAAGGATACCTCTGTCAAATTTGATGCACCAGACTCCACCCCGAATCGCAGCAAATCGCAGCAGGCACGATCAAACAAAAACGCAGGCGCGTATCTTTTTTCCGTGCGCTGACAGCAAAACTTCTTCTTTTTTCATGGCTCTGTGGCGTCTCTCACGTTCTGTTCGTGGGCGAATTCCCGTGCAAAAGGCCCTCAGTTCGACGCTATGGCCCGTTTCGGGGACCGATCAGCGCAGAGGCGAGCCGGAATCCGGGGGTCTGACGGAAAAACTGGAAACAACTGACTGGGCACCGCCCGAATCAATGGTGCTCCGGCAAGGCTTGAGGCGACTCCTGCCTGGCGGTGTCGTCGATTGACCCCCAGGATTTTGGTGCTTCCCACGGTGTCTTCTGCACGAGCGACAATCCCGCCCAATATGCAGCCCTCTTCCGCCGAGATGAACGGATTGTGAAAGTGCTGCCCGCCGGTCCTGGAGCCGACCACCCCGATCCTGAACATCACCTTGAAACCCGGCTCACGAAAGCGTCGAACTCGTCGTCCTGGATCGGCACCGTGTGTTCTGCCGCCGGATAACCGCCCGTCTCAACATCCGATTTGTACTCTTTGAACGCCGCGATGCGTTCGTTCTGCAGCCGCTCGAACTCGGGCGCAAAGTTCCGATAGGCCTTGCCGTGGCGCGGCTTGTGGTTCTTGCCATATCCGCAGACGTCTTCGGTAAAGAGATATTGCGCATCGGCATGCCTGCCCGCACCCATTCCAAGCATGATCAGCGAGGAGTTCTCCGTGAGAAACTTCGCCACGCGGTCGGGAACGACTTCCAGTTCCGCGCCGAAGACACCGATTTCCTCGAGTTTCCGGGCATGCCGCCACAGCGCCTCCGCCTCGTCGGCAGTCTTGCCGACGGCCCGCCAGCCCGTCCAGGTAATGTAGCTGGGGATTAGGCCGATATGCCCGACCACCGGAAGGTGGTTGTCACAGAGGACCTTCTGGATGTCGTAGGACGCAGAGCAATAGTAGGCGTCACCCCCGAACCCGGCAAAATGAAACGCCGCGCGCAGGTAATCCTCGGCGGTGGCAATCGGGCGCCCTTCGAACCGGCCCCAACCGCCGTAGGGCAGGCCCACCTGAACGAAACAGTCGCCTGCAGCCTCGCGCATTTCCGCGTCGAAGAAGCGGCCTTCGATGGACAGCATGTGGATGCCAGCCGCATGTGCCGCCGCCGCTTCCTCGGGTGCTGTCACAAAGAGCATCGAGATTTTCTCGCCGCGCCTCTTCATCGCACGGATGTCCTCGACATGGGGTCTGTTGTGGTACATTGGCTGTCTCCCTTGGTCTTCTCAGGCGGCCTTCAACTGCCGTTTCGGGTTTCTTGACGGATCGGCGAGCACGCGCGCATCGACAACTGTGCCTCGCTCCCTGAACTCTTCGAGAATACGAATGTCCTTTGAGACGGCGTTGCCTGGGCCGATCCAGGGGGCCAACTGGAACCGACCCACCAGGTCACATTGAAACACGACAGATGTGTCGTCCCCGGTCTCGCGCGTCCGGACCAAGCGGCCCTGCTCAAAGAGACCCGCCGCCTGGTGCGCTGCCCGCCAGTGGATGGGCTTGTTTGGCCAAGGAACTTCGGCAAAGGCGGCGAGCTGGAACAGCATGCCTCAGATACCCACGAACACGCGGCCGCCTTCGACCTTGGTGGGATAGGTGTGCAGGTTCTCGCATGCGGGGGGCGATTCCACCTCACCTGTAGTCACATCGAAGATCGAGGAGTGCTTGGGGCATTCGATGGTTGCCTCGACGACCAATCCACCGGAGAGGTGGACTTCTTCATGCGTGCACAATCCATCGGTGCAGTAGTAGCTGTCCTCGTGGTCCCGCACGATGATGAAGGTCCGTGTCCCGTGGTCGAAGCGGATCACGTCTTCCTCTTCGATGTCGTCAGCGGCACAGGCGTCGATCCATTCGGCCATTGCGTCTCTCCTCAGATTTCTTGCGGCTTGAAATCAGCAGGCGCGGAGGGCATGACGCCTTGCAGAAGGGCCACGGATTTCTCAAGCCCTTCCAGCGAATTGAGCAGCACGTCCTCGTGCTCGATCGAGAGCCAGCCGTCATAGCCGCCCATCCTGAGCCGGTAGCAAAACTGCCGCCACCATTCCTCGCCGTGCCCGAAGCCCAGCGTGACGTAGGACCAGCTGCGCGCCGGGACATCCATCAACGATCCGTTTTCCAGCAGCGAGGTCGTGGCCTGGACCGGAGCGTTCAGAAGCGTGTCCTTGGCATGGACGTGGTAGATGGCCCCTCCAAACGCCTCGGCGGCGACCAACGGATCCGCTCCCATCCAGAAAAGATGCGAAGGATCGAGGTTCGCCCCGATGACGGGCCCGACCGCTTGGCGGAGCTTGAACAGGGACGGAACGTTGTAAACGCACTGGTTGCCATGAAGTTCGAGCGCGAGCTTCTCGACGCCGTGCTCTTTCGCCAGTGCGACGATTTCGGTCCAAAACGGGATCAGCTTCTCTTCCCACTGGTAGCGCAGGATGTCCTGCGTCTCCGGCGGCCAGGAGGACACAACCCAGTTGGGCATCGTGTCATCTGCCGACCCGGCAGGCAGGCCCGACATGGTGCAAACCGTTTTCACGCCCATCTCGCCGGCAAGGCGGATGGTCTTTCTCAGGTCCTTGCCCTGCTTGGGATCGGTCGGGTGCAGCGGGTTGCCGTTCGCGTTGAAGCTGATGATCTCCAGCCCGCGCTTGTCAAACTCGGCCTGAAATGCCCTCTGCGCCTTCACGTTGCCCAAGAGGTCATCGATCTTGCAATGCGGTGCGGCGGACCAGCCGCAGGCATTCACCTCGACTCCGCTGACGCCCATGCGCGCCGCATGATCCATCATCTCACCAAAGCTCATCGCCCCGAGGCTGTCTGAAACTATCCCCAGCTTCATGCGTAGAACTCCGGTCTTGCGATCATTTCGACCACCTGTTTCTGTCCCGATTCCAGCGCCTTGACACCAGCTTCCGCGACGATGCCAGCGCAATAGCCGTCCCAGCAATCGCTGGCGATCTCGGGAAAGGTTCCGGTTTCGGCGAAGCGCAGGAATTCGCGGTTCTGCCGGACGTAAGCCTCGCGATAGCGGCCGCGCCCATCGGCGTCATAGCGCGTGGCCGAGACCAGTTTCATGTCCGTCCGGGTAAGGGCGACATTGTTCATCGCAACGCTGCCCGCCTCGCCCACAAGCTCGGCGCGCACGTCATAGCCATAGGCCGCGTTGTTGTTGATCTCGATGGTCACAAGCTGGCCATCGGTCGTTTCCAGCACCATGACTACCGGTGCGACACGTGCGTCCGAGCGTTTCGGTTGATGTGCGGTGATGCTTGCATATTCGGTTCCCAGGACATGCCGGACCACGTCAAATTCATGCGGTGCCGAGTTGGTGATCGCCATGGTCCCGGTAAAATCGGCCGCCGGGGTTTCCACGTTGCGGTGGAAGTTGTGCATCATCAGCGCCCGGCCCAACGTGCCGTTTCGCAGGACCGCACGCATTTCCACATAGGACTGATCGAAGCGTCGCATGAACCCCAGCATCACATGGCGCGCGCCTGCGGCTTCCTCAGCCCGCATAACGTCAAGGCACTCCGATGAGCTTTGAGACAGCGGCTTTTCACACAGCACTCGTTTGCCGGCGGCAATGCAGGCTCTTGACAGGGGTGCGTGAGTGAAATCGGGCGAGGCGATGATCACGGCATCCACATCATCGCGCGCAATGACAGCCTCGGGGTCAGTCGCGAAATCTTCGGCTTCATGCGCACCCGCTATCGAGCGCGCGCGCTCTGCGTCCACGTCGCACACCACTTGAAGCGCGGCACCAGGCATGTCTTGTGCCACGATCCCGGCGTGGTCAGCTCCCATCAAGCCTGCGCCAATTACGGCAATTCTCGTGGTCAAAACAATCTCCGTCAATTCATGCGGACTGAAATGCCGCCCGTCAGCTTGCTTTCGTGGCGACCGGACGGGTGGCCGTCCGGGCTGCCTTCAGTGTGCAGGCGGCGGCGGATGACCGTCGCGGGTCTCCATGTAGCCTTCGATATTGGCTTCCAGGTCGGCCATGGATTCTCCACCGGCCATGAGGTCGGCGATCTCCTCCCGCGTTTTTTCCCCTTTTCGGAAATCGGCCGCGATGGCGCCGCGGATCAGAACCGCGAAGTGGTCGCCTACTGCCATGGCGTGCATGACCTGGTGCGTGATGAAAATCACCGCCAGTCCGCGCCGCTTGGCTTCCTTCACGATCCGCAAGACATGCGCGGCCTGCTTGACCCCGAGCGCGGCCGTCGGTTCGTCGAGGATCAGCACGCGCGCCCCGAAATAGACCGCGCGCGCAATCGCCAAAGACTGGCGCTCGCCCCCGGACAATCCGCCAACGAGCCGGTCTCCATCGGTGATGCGGGTAATCCCCATTTTCTGGACCTCTTCAACCGCGATGCGATTGGCTTTCGCCCGGTCGAAAGCCTTGAACGGGCCGAATCCCTTCGTCGGCTCGACTCCGGCAAAGAAATTCCTTCCGATGGACATGAGCGGATAAGTTCCGCCGAACTGATGCAACGTCGCGATGCCCATGTTCTGGGCTTCCCTGGGGTTTGCAAAACTGACCGGCTTGCCGTCCATCCACATCTCGCCGCGCGTGGGCTGGTACACGCCAGAGAGCGTCTTGATCAGCGTGGACTTTCCCGCGCCATTGTCGCCGAGCAGGCAAAGAACTTCACCCTCGTGCACCTTCAGGCTGATATCGTGCAGCACGTCGATCGGACCAAAACTCTTGTCGAGGCCTCTCATTTCCAGAACGGGTGTTTTGTCAGACATCGGTTGGTCCTTCATTTCTTTCGACGCGTCGGCTGTGGGGCACTGGAAGACGCTGTTCACCGTTTGCGGCGTTCAGTGTGCGCTTTGTCCGCTTCCGGCGCTCATCGGCGCATCTTGTTTCTGTTTGCCTCTTTTTCCTGTGGCGGCACTGAGCGCCAGTTTCCGGAGACTCTCGTTCATCGCGACGGCAACCAGCAGCATCACCCCGATGATCAGGTTCGACCAGTTGCGGTCGATCGCGGTGAAATCGATCCCCTTGTTCACAATGGCGAAGGTGAGCGAGCCAACAAAGATGCCCGGCACAGAACCGAAACCGCCGGTGAGCAGCACGCCACCCACGACGACGCTGACAATGATGTTGAAGATATCGTGCATCCCGCCAGACACTTGGGCCGAGTTGAACAAAATCGCATGGCACATGCCGACAAACGACGCACTTGTCGCGGTCAGGATGAACAGCAGGATGGTCATGCGGTTCACCGGAATGCCTGCGTTACGCGCGCTTTCCTTGTCGCCGCCCATGGCAAAGATCCAGTTGCCGTAGCGGCTCTGATGCAGAACGAACCAGAAGATCACGGCGAAGAAGACCCACCAAACAATGACAACCTGGTGCGAGCCGCCAAACATGAGCTGCCCGAAGACGGTCTTGGCCCAGTCCGGCGCGGTCAACGGTACCGAAGCGCTGCCTGTCAGCAGCTTGGATCCGGCCAGAACCACACCTTGCATTCCGACCAGGGTCGCAAGCGTGACAATTAACGTCGGAACGTTTGTCCGCACGGCCAGCACGCCGTTGATGGTGCCGACAATAACGCCAATTGCGAGCGCACCCAGAATGCCAAAGATGATCGGCAATTCGTAGTGGCCCGAAATTATCGCCGTGGTCATTGCCCCTGCAGGGATCATCGCTCCGATTGAAATGTCGATCTCGCCCGAAATCATCAACAGGCCGACCGGCAGCGCGACAATCCCGATGCGGGCCGCATAGTTGACCCAGCTCGCGGCGCCCATCAACTTGCCGAAATCCACCCCGCCGATGAGAATGTAAAAGGCCAGAACGCCGACCAGGCTTAGAACCGAAGCGGCCGCCGGGCGGCGCAGCAGGTTCGAAATCATGTCCATATCCGGCTTGCCTCACGCCTTCTTCGTCGCGGCGCTCAGCGCAAGCGCCCGGAAGGTGTCATTAGACAGGACCGCCGCCAGGAGCAGCGCACCCACGATGATCGACCCGACGTTGGGGTCTAGTGCAGCAAAGAAGACACCCTGGTTGACAACTGCGAAGGTCATCGTGCCCAGAAGGATGCCAATGATGGACCCGGCGCCGCCGGTCAGAAGGACGCCTCCGATCACCACGCACATGATCGAGTTGAAGATGAACGCCTGACCACCGGCGACTTGCGCCTGTTGATAGGTCATCACTTGCACGACTCCGACAAAGGCAGCACAGAAGCCCGAGGCGATGAAGAGCCCGATTGTAACCCGATTTGAGGGGATCCCAGCGTTCCGGGCGCTCTCGCGGTCACCGCCGATGGCAAAAATCCAGTTTCCGATGGGGGAGATGTGCAGGACGTAGAAAAACAGCGCTGCAAATCCGAGCCACCAGAGGATGGCAACGTTGAACATGTTGTTGATGAACTGGCCCAGCAGAAACTTGGTTGTCGGATCAGGGACATAGGAGACGCTGGTGGAGCCCTTGATCAGCACCGCAAATCCAAGCGTCAGCCCCATGACGGCGAACATGACGCCGATGGTGACAATCAATGACGGGATGGTGGTCCGCGTGACCAGCAGGCCATTCACCAAGCCGATCGCCGTGCCGACGCAAAGGCCCCCGCAGATGGCCACCAAAGCGGGAAGATCGTAATGCCCCGCGAGCATCGCCGTCATCATCGAAGACGCGGGCACGACAGATCCTACCGAAAAGTCGAACTCGCCGGAGATCATCAAGAGGCCCACTGGCAGGGCGATGATGCCGACCTCTGCCGCGATGTTCAGCCAGCTCGACCAGCCCGGTGCACCCATGAACACAGGTCCACCAAGGGCTGCAAAAAAGATGAAGACGACGACGAACCCGATGAACGAACCGGTCTCGGGCCGCCTGGCCAGCGCGCCAAGCGAGTGTCCCTTGGTCTCTGTTTGCGTTTCCGTCGCCAACGCCCGTGGTTCCCCGTTTGCGCCGACCGTTCGACGGCCCATGCGCATGCCTTGCGAGTCTTTTGAGGCAGCCGCCCGGACAAACCGGGCGACAACCACTTGCAGGGAGGATTAGCGTGCGCCAGCCTCGACACCTGCAATCACCAGGTCCACGTTGCTTGCATCGACAACGCCCGGACCGGTGAGGATCTCACGAGTCGGGATGGTGGTGCCATACTGGACATGGTTGGTCAGGATCGACACGGCGAAGAAGCCCTGCTGATAGCCCTGCTGGTCAATCGCGCAGGCCTGAGTGCCCTGCTGGATGTTGGCGAGGATCGAGTCGTTGAAGTTCATGCCGCAGACATGGACCGACCCGGTCTTGCCGGCCTGCTGAACGCCGCTGATGGCGGCGTTGGTGTCCTGATCACCGATCGCGAACAGCGCGTTGATATCGGCATTTTGCAGCAGATGCGCGCGCACAGCCTGAGCCACCGCGGTGCTGTCGCCGAAGGCTGTTGCGGGAAGCTGCAGGACCGATCCATTGCCGCCGTTCTCGCTCATCCCGTCGTTGAACCCATTGCAGAAGGCCTCGATGTTGGCCGCACCCGGCAGGGTGTTGACGCAAGCACCATTGGTATGGCCCGCCTTGGCAAGGTATTCGCCGCCCGCATGGCCAGACTTGTAGTCGACAGCGCCGACATAGTTCATCGCGCCCAAACGATCCGCAGCCTCAATGCCACCGGCATTGTAGATCACCAGGGGAATGTCCGCAGCCACAACGGCCTCGAACGCCGGGTCCATCGCTTCGGGCACCCAGTTGGGGCCGACAATTGCATCTGCACCCTGGTCGATGGCTTGACGGATCAGTTCCGCAGCGTCAGGTCCAAGGTTGTCGTAGTTCTGCGGTCCGAGCCAGGTGACGGAGCCACCGTGGGATTCGGCCACGAGTCCTGCATGTTCTGCACCGAGCTTCACGCGGGACCAGAACGGATCGTCCGGCTTGCCGCCGATCACGAAGATGTCCGGGCCACTGCCATCTTGCGCCACCGCAAAGGTGCCGCTCATGGCGATGGCGGCTGCTGCCGCAAGGACTTTGGTCAGTTTCATTTTGGGTCTCCTTCCCTTGGGTGCCGACATTGCGGCGGTTGATGTCGTGTCAGGCCTGCCGCTTGCGTGCCTCCTGCGCACGCGAGCGTTGCGACTATTCTGCCAGTACTGCCTGTGCCTGCCTTGCCTTCATTCGTTCCCTTTTCTTCCGGAAACGGGCTTTCATCTGCTCGTCGGCCTCCCTGGAGCCGTCGTGCCAGTAGCCGAACCACTTATCGAGCGGCACGAGGCCGTCAGCGCCGTAGTTCACCTCGAAGTACTTGTGATGCAGGTAGTGGGCATAGGCGTGGCTATCGAGCGGCGTCTCCTCCGTGATCTCCAGCTTGTCGAACCCGATGTGCCCGTTGAGCGCGCCGTAGCCCACGGCATGGCTGTTGAACATCATCACGATCGGGTTCGACGGGATGAACAGGTGCCACGCGATCTCGCCAAAGTAGAGCAGATGCTCGACTGGATGCATCGAAAGCGAAGACCACGGGCTGGGGTTGATCGAGTTGTGGTGGACCGAATGGATCCACTTGTAGAGCGTTGGCGTGTGGATCAAGCGGTGGATGCAGAAGAAGTGAATCTCGTGGATGGCCGGAACCAGAAAGGTGAGGACGATCAACCAAACCCAGTTGTCCTGCCAGCCGATCCATCCAAAGACGTGGTAGCCGTTGGCGAAACACCAGAGCATTGCGACTTCTATCGCCGTCCAGATCGGAATGCCGATGAAGAAGCTGCGCAGGAAGTTGTCGAGGTTCTGGCTCTTGAACCAGAAGACGTCAGACGGATGTTCAGACGGAAACCTGGCATTGAACTTGAACCGCGTCTCCTGCTTGCGCCTGACGTAGTAGAACAGTTCGATCGCGCCGTAGAGCAGAAAGATGCCGGCCGCATTGACCGCGAACAGGTACAGCGCCCACCCCCAGCTGATCGTCTTCATCACCTCCACTTCCGGAATGACGAAAATCCAGTAGAGCAGTGCCGTTGCCATATGGAAGGCATGCCAAGGCCAGATGAAATCTCTCAGGAAGTGACCCATCCGGTCCCACTTTCCGCGCCAGAATGGGGCAATCTCGAGGGTCGCGTTCGGCGTCCAGTTGCCACGCTTGTCACGGGTTCCGTGTTCCAGATCGTCCACGCGTTTCCCTCCCAAATGCGGCGCAGGCCTTCGTCAGTGGCCGTCGAACTCACTTTTTTGTTGACAGTTTGATCTGGATCAAATCAAGACTGTTTGACATGAGCACACTCTTTCGTTTCATTTCACATCATGAGACATCGAGTTTGAAACGAAATGAGACGAGTATCCCAGTGAAACGCCCAACCATACCAGATCTTGCCGATGCCGCAGGCGTATCCGTGTCTACCGTGAACCGGATCCTGAACCGGCCCGATTCGGTTCGCCAACCCACGCGCGAACGTGTGATGGGTGCAGCTGAAGAAATCGGGTTCTACGGTCTCGGAACCATCAGACACGCGGTGCACGCCGGACGACAGAAGCACAAGCTGGGGATCCTGCTGCAGCAAGAGGGACGGCGCTTCTACCGGAATCTGGGCGATGCAATGGTGGCCGAAGCAGAACGGCGGAGGGACGAGAGCATCGAATTGTCGCTCGGTTACCTCGACGACCTCTCTCCCGAACGCGTGGCCGAACGCCTCATCGCATTGGGCGACAACTGTGAGGCTGTGGCGCTTGTCGCCGCTCAGCATCCTCTTGTCGCGGATGCGATTGATGCGGTGATGGCCAAAGGCGTGCCCGTCGCCGGCCTGATCGCGCCGCTCTCCGCGCAAGGGAATGTCAGCTTTGTCGGGATCGACAACTGGAGAGTCGGACGCACGGCGGCTTGGGCGTTCAGCAACATTGTCCGGGAACCGGGCAAGATCGGCATTCTTCTCGGAAACTTCCGGTATCGAAATCAGGAAATGAACGAAAGCGGCTTCCGGTCGTATTTCCGGGAGCACAATTCCAAGTTCACGCTCCTCGAACCTCTCGCCACCTACGAGTCTGCCGCCGCCGCCCGCGAACTGGTCGAAAAGCTCTTGACAGAGCACCCCGATCTCTGCGGCCTCTTCGTCTCGGGCGGCGGTATCAGAGGCGCGCTTGCAGCGCTCCGCGACACGCCCAAGCGCGATGACTTCGTTGCTGTGGGATACGAGCTGTTCGAAGAGACGCGCGCCGCCCTTATTGACGGGACGCTCACCATGGTCATCTCGCACCCGATGGAAACCTTTGCCCGCGAGACGATCACCACTTTGATCAAGGCCAAGAAAGCCGGCGCCGACGCGGGTGCGCAGCACGCAGCCCTCGGGTTTGAAATCTACACTTCCGAAAACGTGTGAGGCCCGGTTCTGGGACGTCCCTGGGAAGCATCAGATACTTGGGGGTCAAGTTGTGCCCGGGAATTCCGCATGCACGGTTCTTCAAGATCACCGGAAGACGACAACTCACTGGCTGCGGGTGTCAGCACGAGTTTTCTTCCACGATCCGATTTGGACAGACGAGCGCCGACGTGTTGTTCGGAATTGGCAACGTTTGCTGACTGACCCCGGTCTTTTGGTGCTCCTGCGAAATGGTGGCTGCCGACGCTGTCAGCGCCGTTGAAGAGTCTTGACCGGGCGTGCAGTTTCCCGCCAATTGAACGAACCATCAGGTCGCCACGCTCCCGCTCGGCTGCCCCCTGCCCCTGCATTCATCCGCCTGCCACGCTGCGTGTGCCGACTTGATCGCTGCTGCCGAGAGAGGTTGCCGACGCCTCCTGAGGCGCAATCCCCAGTCGTTCCGCCCGGTCAAGGAGCGCCTTGGCAGAAGACGGATACCACGTCGCGCGTCCACGGGGCGTCGGCTCACGCAACTCCTCGAGCATGTTGCACATCTCCTGAAGCGTGACGTCCGGACGTGCCGCACGCATCGCGGCAACCAGTACGGCCGCATCGCATGATTTGTTTCCTTGGTTACCCTAAGCGGCGTTGCAATGGCACGTCCTCAAAATGTAGCAGTAGTTCTCGGGGCGTTGCACAATATGGAGATGATCAAGGAAACAGATTGAGGGCCTTGGATGATTGGAAAGCGTCCGGCCGGACAACCATTCCCGGAACGACCGGACAAGAGACACAGCATTCTGATTTGAAAGGAATTTTCACCATTTCAGCACATCTTGGCAGTTGATGATGTTTCTGATCCGTACGCCGTAATGGTAATTCAGCGAACAAATCATGCGATGACGCCAGGTCGAATCCCGCGAGGGCAAGCGCCAATTGCTCGCCGACCTGCGGGAATCCGGGTCTATCGAGCAGGATGCGGATGTCGTGATGTTCGTGTTTCGGGAGGAATACTACAAGGAACGCGAGAAGCCTGGCGACCACGACGAAGAGATGATCGCGAAGTGGCAGGAGGAAATGGAACGGGTCCACAACCGCGCGGAGATCATCATCGGCAAGCAGCGCCACGGCCCCTACGGAACGGTGGAGCTGGCATTCGACGGACGCTTCACACAGTTCTCGAACCTTGCCAGGCCCTGGCAGCATGAGGACATCGGCGACACGTGAAAGTTCGCCACGGCCGTCAGGCCGGCTGATACCGCCGGACGTCGATCTCGTCGGCCCGCGCGCGCATCTGCGTCGCGTCGTGCCATGCCTGCATCCGCAGCAGCAGGTCCATGCTGAGGCCGAACGCCTTCTCCACCCGCATCGCCATTTCCGGCGACAGCGACGCGTTGCCGTTGACGAGGTCCGAAAGAGTCGCCCTGCGCACGCCGAGAATCCGGGCCGCCTCCGAAACGCTCAATCCCAGCTCCTCGATGGCCTCGATCCGGATGAAGGCGCCGGGGTGCGGAGGGGCCATCCCCATCTTTATGCTTCGGCTTGTCATCAGTGGCAGTCCTCCAGGTTGACGCGCTCGATTGCGCCGTCCCGTTCCTCGAACGTGATCCGCCAGTTTCCGGACACCGAAACGCTCCACTCGTTCCGTCGTTCGCCTGACAGCCGGTGGACCCGCCATCCAGGCGCCGCCTCTCGGATGAAGCCCTCCATGGTCTCCGCCATCGCCAGCGCGGCCAAGATGCCGCGCACCCGCTCCACGAGGTCCTGTTTCAGCAGCCGGGACGAATCGTTCTCGTATAGTTGGCGCAGGCCCCGGTGACGAAAGGAGCGGACGATCATGCGTCCCGCATGTACGGCATGACCGTGCATGATGCAAGCGCTTGTTGCAGCGCATGCAGGACACCACCGAGATCTCCGGGGTCAAATGGGGAAGCACCATGAACCTGGAGGTCAATACGCAGAGGAGACGAAGGTCGCGTGATCCACCGTCTAATGCAGTGGTACTCCGACGTGGCTTGAGGCCGTTCCTGCTTTGCGATGTCGTCGATTGACCCCCAGGTTCTTGGTGCTTCCCGATCAGGACGCGCACGCATTGGCGGACAAGGTCCCATAAGAGGTTATGGGCGAAGCCGGGATCATCTGCGACAAACCGGGCTTCGAACCGGATTTCATCACACGGGACAACGCGAGTGACGCAAGACACAACCATGCGTTGCCGTCAGTGCCGTTGCCTGTCAAAGGGCAAAGGGAGGGCGGCGCGGGACGATGGCGAAGCGCATGTCGCGCCTGGCGACGCGATGAGCGTGCCTGCTGGACCTGATCATTCCGCAGCGCCTTCCATGACTGGTGATGCCGCCATGTTCCACGTTGCTGGGACTGGTGACGGGGAGGACGCAACGTGGAGGGAGCGAGTCCGGACAAAACGAAAGAGACTTACCAGTCTCAAGCCGAAGCCTTTGATAGGCAGCGTTCGAGAACGTTCTTCGAGGCACGATGGCTGGCCCGCTTCGGCGATGCGCTCCCGCGCGGAAGCAAGGTGCTCGATCTCGGCTGTGGCGGGGGGCAGCCGGTTTCCGCCTGGCTGATCGCGGAGGGGTTCAGCTTCACCGGAGTGGACTATTCCGAAGCGATGCTTGACATTGCCCGGCGACGCTGGCCGGGCGAAGACTGGCGCCATTCCGACATGCGTTCGCTTGACTTGAACGAGACGTTTCATGGCATTGTCGCCTGGGACAGTTTCTTTCACTTGACGCAGCAGGAACAACGCGACGCGCTCCCTCGTCTGGCCGCACACCTCGAACCAGGTGGCTTGCTGCTGGTGACGGTCGGTCCGATGGCAGGTGAGTCAGTGGGGCAAGTGGCTGGAGAACCCGTGTTGCAGACCTCGCTTTCGCCGACTGAATACGCCTCCCTGCTTGAAGAACACGGGCTCATGCTCATTGCGTTCGTGTCCGAAGACCCGCAATGCGAAAACCACACCGTCCTGATGGCGATGAAGCTTCATGAGCATGACCAGGTCAATGAGCGCATTTCATTTCACTGAGTTGAAATGCTGGCAGACGTGGCCTGCGTGTTCTGCGGGACACGGTGCGCAAACCGAAACGCCTCGGACGGCGGAACATTTGCGGAAAGCGGGCCGCGGCGTGCAGATTTTTTTACATAATGGATTTATGCGCCAAAACGGCTGCGGCGCTGGCCGCGCTGCCGCGCCGCGTCGTCGATCACGCCCACTAGGTACGCGTTGCCGGTGACGTTGACGCGCACCTTGCGGTTCTCGGCGGACAGGAGCGGCACCAGCATCAGCACGGCGCCGCGGGCCATGTCGTCGCGGACGTCCTGCAGCTTCATGACTTCCTCGGAGGAGCGTGGACGA
>JAJDVJ010000041.1 GCA_022826205.1 Silicimonas sp.
TGCTCGGTCACGCCAATCCGGGAACAACGCTCAAGTACGCCCACCATGCCAAGGCCGACGCGGAGCAGGCCGCAATCGTGATGGGCGCCATTCTCGGGGAGCGACGGACATGACCCGGGTCCGGCTGACGGACGCGCGCGCTAGGCGGCTCATGCCTGCCGCGAACGAGTATTCGGTGCATGACAAGGCGGTTCCGTCATTAAGCGTTCGCGTCTACCCTACTGGCACGAAAACGTGGACCTGCGCCGTCGACGGACGGAAGGTGTCGCTTGGCCGGGTCGATCTGGTTCCGGTCGAGGAAGCGCGTCAGAAAAGTCTCAGGCTGCTGGTCGAAGGGGCAGGACCGGCCAGGAAAGTGCCGACTTACGAAGAGTTCGCAATGGGCGTGTGGAGGGCGTCCTGGTCCGCCAGATGCAAACCGACAACCGTCAGCGGCAGAGATTACGTACTGACGAGAAGACTCCTTCCTGAATTCGGGTCGATGCGGCTTGACCGGATCACGCGCGCGGACATTCAGGACTGGTTCGACGACTACAGCGCATCCGCTCCCGGCGGCGCGAACTTCACCCTGCAGATCCTGCGCCAGAGCCTGAATTTCGCCGTGGGGCGCGAACTGATCGGCTTCAATCCGGCAGCGCCAGTGCTTCCGAACCGGCGGCCGAGGCTCTCGCGGTTCCTGTCCCGGGACGAGATACGGCGGCTGAACGAAGCCCTCGACCGGTATGTCGGAGGCCCCTCTAGCGCACAGGCTGACATAATTCGTCTTTTGCTCTTGACCGGTTGCCGCAAGCTGGAGATCGTTCGCCTAAAAAGGAACGAGGTCGACGGAAACCACCTCAGGCTCGAGGTCGGCAAGACTGGTCCGAGAACGGCGTACCTCGGTCCCGAGGCCCGCGAGATCATCGAGAGACGAATGGATGCGCCTGGAGAATTCCTCTTCCCTTCGCCGGTGAACCCCGGGAAACCAGTCTCGGGGAATCTTGGCCTCTGGTACAAGATCAGGCGGGAGATCGGCATCGAGGACGTGCGCCTGCACGACCTCCGCCGCAGCTTCGCCAGCCAGTGCATGATCGAGGGCGTTCCTCTGCCGGTCGTGTCGAGGCTGCTTGGCCACCGCCATTCCGCGATGACTCTTCGGTACGCCCACATAACAGACAGGGACGTCGAAGCCGCAGCGGAGCGCGTCGGAGGGCGGATTTCCAACTTGCTGTCGTGCGGCTGATCGCAGGCGCAGGGCAGTAAGTTGCAAACGCTGCATTTTCCTTGAGGCATTCAACCTGTCATGTCCCATGTCAATGCCATGATGGCACCTGCGATGCTGACAGAAATGCCAAGCCGCCGACATCATGTTTTTTCTCCGGTCAAATTCGCAGCGAAGAGCACGATCCATGGAGGACTCCGTTCCCCGATCAACTGTCCGGGAGAACAGGAAGGTGAAGTCCGTCACGCTTGAAGGCTCTATGGAGAAATCCATGGTCGTTTCCTGACTGACGCAGATTGCCGGGTTCAAGATGACGCAATGAACGTGCTGTGCATCACCAAGCCGAATAACCGCCGTCTACATTCACGAACTGACCCGTCATGTATCCCGCCGCTTCGGACGCGAGGAAAAGCACTACGTCAGCGATCTCGTCCGGCCGCGCCATGCGGCCCGCCATCACCAGATCCGACACACGACGTTGAAACTCTTCCGAGTGGCCATTAAACACCGCGCCCGGCGAGATGGTGTTCACGGTTGCCTTCCGATCCGCCCAGTAGCTCGCAAGCCAAACCGTCAGTCCGTGGATGCCGGCCTTCGAAATGCCGTAGGCCGAGAAATTCCTGAAAGGCATGCCATCGTATATCGCGTGGTGAGGACCTCGGAGGGCGTACATCGACGCAACGTTGATCAGTGTTGCTGGATATCGTCCTACAATGTCTCGGTCCATCTGGCGCGCCACCATGAAGGCTCCGGTTAGGTTCGTGCGAATGACCTTCTCGAAGTCCTCGGTTCTCGTGTTGGCAAGATCCGGAAAGTCCTGCCCCCGACCCATCAGGAGTTCGCCAGTGACGGCGGCATTGTTGAGCACGACGTTCGGCTCCCATCCATCACGCATCACGTGGTGAAACATGCCCTCAATCGCTGCCTCGTCGGTGACGTCGAGTTCGTAGAAGCGGAAGTCGCCGTTCTTGCCATGCCGTTCCTTCAGCTCTTCCGCCCGCCCACCCGGCAGGTCAGACGCCACGACCCGTGCACCTGACGCGAGCATCCGCCTGACATAGTTTGAACCGAGCAATCCGCCCGAGCCAGTGATAAAGACCGTGCGGCCCTTCAAGTCAGCCAAGTTGCCGCTCCTTCATGAGGAACTCCACAAGCTTGAAGTCCAGGTCCGTGTCAATGTCCAGGCATCGTTCCTGCGGCATCAGGTAGGGGAGCACCCGTCCTTGGAACAGTCCTGTCGCCTTCTTCAGGTAGCTTGGGTCCAGGACATAGGTCGATGCCGCATGTTCCCAGACAACTGGCGCCTGCTGGCGAGCGACGACGTCATCTGCAAGCGGCTTTGACACCTTGAGATATCCGTCCTGATCCGGTTCCACGAGATTGAAATAGGGATTCTTCCGTGCTTCCGTACAGGACATGACCATGTCGGGGCGTTCGTCAAGGAATGTGCGCAGTGCGCCGTTGATGTCCTCCACGGAACGCAGCGGCGAAGTGCAGTCGAGGTCAATGAACACGTCGGCCATCCCGGCGAGTTCCTCCGCCTTGGCAATGGCATGCTGCCAGACATCCCATTTGGCGGCAGCGTCAGTGGCCAGCTTCGCTGGCCTCAACCCCATGTCGAGGCAACCCTTGGCGACGGCGTGTCGATGAATCCGGGGATCATCGGTGCTGACCAAGACGTGGTCAACGTCCGGATGCGCCAAAAGCTGATCAAGCGACCAGTCGATGAGGGGCTTGCCGAGCATGTCGCGGAAGTTCTTTCCGATTACGCCCTTCGAGTCCTTTCTGGCGCCCACATGGCCGATGATCATGTGCCGCCCCATTCGGTGTAGCCATGAAATTGCCGCGCCTCCCAAGCCCGCGCGATCAGCATCGAACCTTCCACGACCAGATCCAGCCGGGGCAGAAGCGGGTTCCCCGCGGGTTCCCGGCCTTCTGCCAGATCCATGAAATCGCGCATGAGGTCCAGGAACATGCCGTTGCGATTTAGCGTCCATTCGCGCGCGATCTCCTTGCCGCCCCGCCAGCGGATTTCCCGGCCCGCCATCAAGTCGAGATCGAGGCCGCCGCCGGGTCCCCGCATCGAGAGCCGGCGAATGCTCTTGGGCGACAGATAGTCCATCGATACATCCCCCGCCAATCCGTCCCTGCGGAGGGCCACGCGAGTTGCAAAGTCAACGTTCGGAAAGTTCCGGTGGCCGATGCATGCCACCTCACCCAGTTCAAGGTCCGGAAAGAGGCACGTCGCCAAGTCGATCTCATGACAAAGGTCGAGGAGCACGCCGCCACCTTCAGGGTGGGCTGCGTAACTGTCGGAAAAGGTCCAGCCCTGCCGCCACCGGCGAACGTCATGACCGACCTCCATGCTGAAGCGGAACGCCTCCATGGGATCTTGCTCAAGTGCCCTGAGGGCCGGATGATATCGCATCATAAAGCCTGCGACGGAGCGGTGGGCGACTGGCTTCGCGGCTTCCAGAACGGCCTCAAGCCCGGATCTCCGGAAAGCCAGCGGCTTCTCGACATAGATGGCGGTGTCGGAACGCGCGCACAGTTCCACCAGTTCAAGCCGTACATCCGTCGCAGTGGCGATGACTGCGCCGACTGCGTCCTGCAATTTCCGCTGAAGGCATTGGACGTTCAGCCCGCGCCACGGGACAAGCGAACTTTCGGCCCCCAACACCTGGATGTTCTCGTGATGGCGTCGTCCGGTCGAGCCGCTTCCGATGACAATGTAGCGTCGTCCCATCTGCGCTCTTTTTCTCCCAGCAACAGCCCGCCCGGCGGGCAGGCCCGATCAGCGATGCCCGGAAAGCAAGGGTTGGATTGCCTCGTGAATTCGCCGTGATGCACCCTTATGCTTCGCATGAAAGGACTTGATCCTTTCCGAGTCTCCCTGTGAGACAGCCGCACGAACGGCGCTGGGCAAGTCTTGCGGCCCGTTACAGACCGTCAGCATGCCCGCTTCCTTCGCTTCAAGTGCCGGGAACTCGATTGTTCCGACGTTGGGTCCGGTTACTACCGGCTTCCCGAGCGCCATCGGCTCGATTACGTTGTGCGCACCGCGGGAGCCAAAGCCTCCGGCAACGATCACCGCGTCAGCCGGCGCAAGGTAGAAGTTCATTTCGCCGAGAGAATCACCGACCAGTATCTGCGCGCCTTTGGAAGTGGAACGGGGATTCAGGTCACGGTCGAAATCCTGACTCCGCAACATGATCTTGCAGCCCGTTGCTCGCAGCCGTTCTCCCAATGCCCGGAACCGCTCCGGCGCACGTGGCACCCATATCACGAATGGAGGATCGCGATCCGCTAGCAATTCCACAAGAGCCTGCAAGTAGAACTCTTCCTCTTGTTCCATGACGCTCGCGATCGTGAGGACCGATCTGCCGCCGAGACCTTTTCGCAGCGCTTCGCCCGCATGAATCTGCGCTTCGGGTGCTTCCATGTCGAACCGCGTTTCCCCGGTATTGCGGATATCGAGAGCACCGAGCGCACGGAATCGCTCCACTTGCGTGTCTGACTTGGCAAATACGGTCGTCGCACGTGCAACGGGATGACCGAAGAGCGCATTCAGGCGTCTTGCTCTCGACCAGGTACTCGCAGGCACTTGTGAATTGATGAGCGCGAGCGGCACACCCGCCTCACGTGCCGCCTCAATCATCCAGGGCCAAAACTCCATCTCGACAACCAAGCCGATCTTGGGTTCGCAGGTTGCAAAGAACTTCCGCCAATATCCAGGACGATCAATGGGAGCATAGCGGACTGTCATCCGACCGGAAGAAATTTCGGCCGCGAAACTTTGCTCTGCCCGGTATCGTCCGGCAGGCGTGGCGTGCGTTGTCAGCACGCGGTGCCCGTCCCGCAGCAATATTTGGATAAGGGGCTCTGCAGCCGTGACTTCACCGAGTGACACCGCATGCAGCCAGACATCCGTCAGGAAGCGAGTGCCCTCTCCCTTCCGCTCATCAAGATGCAGGCCGTATCGGGCATCGCCCTTGGCTCGCCGCCGGAAGTACCGCCATGCAAGCGATTCAAGCGCACCGAACGCACATGCATACAAGAAAAGGAAAATTCGATAGCGAAACCCGGCGGGGGCGGAAAAACTTGGATGGTTCATCTCACAATCGAACCCTCGACATGGAGTCATTGGCATCGGATCTTTCGCTGGCGGAATACTTCAAGAGTGAAAAGCCTTCAAGGTTGCGGAAAATGGGCGCGGCAGTTTAAGCATTGTGGCAAGATGCACGGCATGCACGCAAATTGCTGACTTTGCGCTTTGCGTTGCGTGCATGGGCATGAGCAATGTATGCGAAGGACGCTGCCCAATGCAGATCAGAGACAGGAAGATCGGTCCGGAGCATGCGCCTCTCGTGATTGCCGAGATCGGCATCAACCATGGGGGTGATCTGGACCTGGCCCGTCACATGGTCACTCTGGCGGCGAAGTCCGGAGCTGAAATTGTCAAGCACCAGACACATTTCATTGAAGACGAGATGACCGACGAAGCAAGGCACATTCTGCCTCCCAATGCAGGCGGCAAGTCGATCTGGGAAGTGATGGAGCAATGCGCTCTGGGCGCCGAGGAGGAAGTCCTGCTGAAGACCCATGCAGAGGCCGAGGGACTGATATACATCTCGACGCCGTTTTCTCGTGCAGCCGCCGACTTCCTGGACGAACAGGGTGTCCCGGCCTTCAAGATCGGCTCCGGCGAGGCGGACCACCTGCCGCTGATCCGTCACATCGCCGCCAAGGGAAAGCCGATTATCATGTCAACCGGCATGCAGGAAATTGAAAGCCTCGCACGCTCCGTTTCCATCTTGGAAGATGCGGGAATTGACTATGCGTTGCTCGAATGCACCAATCTCTATCCATCACCGCCAGAAGTCGTTTCGCTCAAGGGCGTCACCGAGCTCAGGAATGCGTTCCCGAATGCGGTCTTGGGCTTTTCGGACCACTCCATTGGTCCGGAAATGGCACTTGCATCAGTTGCCCTTGGCGCCTGCATCCTTGAGCGCCATTTCACCGACACGCGCTACAGGGCAGGACCGGACATCGCTTGCTCGATGGATCCTGCTGAACTTCGTCACCTGATCGATCGCAGCCGTGAAATACACGTCGCGTTGCATAACGAGAAGAAGCGCAGTGAACCTGAGGAGGCTGTGTACCGCTTCGCCAGGACGTCAGTCGTTGCCGATCGCGATTTGCCAAAGGGACATGAGATCAAGGAGGATGACATCTGGGGCCGCAGACCAGGTTCGGGAGAGATCTCTGGCCAAGATTTCGACGAAGTTGTAGGAAAGCGAGTGAAGCGCGCGGTTGCGAGAAACTCGCAGCTGAGGTGGTCGGATCTGGAATGACCGGCACGTATGCCCGACTTTTGAGATCGGAACGATGCGTATCATGTGCGGGGGGCTTTGCTGGTCTGATATCAGTCGAAAGCTCTGTCCACTCGATACCAAGCCACAAGCATCGTTGGGAAACAAGTGACTGATGTAGTGATTCGAAACGTTCGAGTCCGGTCCAAAGGTCGTTCATGAATGAGGAGGCCGATTGAGGCACTGGCATGACGAAGCAATCTGCAACACTGATCGGTGTGAGTTTGCGGGATCGCGAGCGAAATTTGCTCCGAGGGCTTGCAGGCCGCAGTTACCGTACGGCTTTCTGGCCACCTGCAACACCTGATCCGCGTGCCGCTCCATTGCGCGAGGGACTCATTGAGCTTGCGGCACAAACGGCGCGTCGCCAAGCTCGCGGAAAGTTGGAGTCCACGATCAAGAAATTGCTGCTGCGTGGCCAGTACAACAGCTATTGGCGCAGACTGGCGCGCCTGGACGCCGTGACTGTAGCCTCATGGAATGGTTCCAAGGGTCACCGCCTCTTGGCCATGAACGCGGCGCATGCACATTCGCACCAAACCCTCTATCTGGAACTTGCACCCCTGCCTGGGCGGATCACGGTTGACCTCGAAGGAATAAATCATGCCGGAAGCCTGCCGAAACGACCCGACTTCTATCTTGCGTGGATGGATTGTCACTGCGATGTCGATCACTCCCATTGGCGTTCCATGCGCGATGGCCTGAGCGCGCGCGTCCCTTCTCGGTCTGACATCAGTCAAGTGCCAGCCATGAAAGAATTGCGAGATCGACAGTACGTCTTCTGCCCGTTACAGGTACCTGGCGACACGCAGCTCACGCTATTCGGTGACTGGTCTCCTTCGGTAGAGGGCCTGATTTCATCCTTGCATGTCGCCTCGTCCGCGCTGCCCGCTGGCTGGCATCTCCGAATCAAGGAGCATCCAAGTTCCCGCGCCCCTTCCGAGCACTTGCAAAGGGTCGCCCGCGCAGCAGGCGAACGCATCGAGATTGACAATTGTACGGACACCTTTGAGCAGGTGGCGCACGCGGGTGCAGTCGTGACAGTCAATTCCTCCGTTGGGCTTCAGGCCCTGTTTTGGGACAAGCCGGTGATCAATCTCGGCCACGCATTTTGGGGAATTGCGGGCGTGTCAACCAAGGCCACTTCAACAGGTCACTTGGCGACCTTGCTCAGCGACCCTTTGGCGCTGTCGTACGATGCACGCCTCCGCAACGCGTTCATGTCATACTGCAATTCGCACTTTCCGGTTGAGGAGGATGTGATCTCTGGCCGTGTCACCCTCGACGACATAACCAAACGAGACATCGAGCGGGATCGGATTCTCAACAGCCTCCAGAGTGCCTGAAGCCGACTGCGTTCACTCAATTTTATGTGGCGGGGAACGCGGCAAATCTATGGTTGCACAGATTGCGCAACCACCAACGGCGGTTCGAGTGGACAAGGGGAAAAATCGGTTCGCGCCGATCCCGCCCGGAAATTCACGCCGACGCATACCTGCATAGTGATTTCTCCGATTCGATGGGACGTAGTTTGGTGCAAATGGCAAAGATTGATGCCGAGGGTTCCGGACAGGCTGGCCATGTCCTCGGTATGGGTTCCAACCATGCTGGAAACCGCCGGCGACGCACCATGGACTGGGACCGGAACTTTCTCTACCTGATCGCAGGTCTTGATTGGAAGGTTCCACACTTGCCAGCAAGCTTGGCAACAAGTTGTCATTGATTGTCGCTAAATTCCTTCTGAAGGCTGCCCGTCCAAAACGATTCTTTCTGGAGAACGGCCATAAAGCGGCTTGCCGCCCGACCATCTCCAAATGCTGCGTCATGATCATATCGCCGTCCCCAGTGGTCGCATAAGAAATTGTCGATGGCGGCAGCATCAGCGCCGAGGCTTACAACGCTGGCAGCCTTGGACCTGTTCCTTTGTCGTGTGCCGTAATCCAGCGAAGGGATGCCCAGGAACGGAGCCTCACGCACGCCAGCGCTGGAATTGCCCACCATACAGGCTGCATGCTTCAAAAGCTTCGAAAAGTGAGAAAAGCGCATTGACGGCAATGTGCGGAATCGATCCTGCGGCAAGTCATGGATTGCGGCACGAATCGATTCGGATCCCGGATCGTTGTTCGGAGCTATCACAACGAAGTTGCGGCCTGATGCAACGCATCGGTCGAAGAGAAGCTCTGCCTGCTCTCCCATGGTGTGAATCTCAGACGTAACGGGATGGAGGATGCATACCCCATATTCGTCAAACGGAATCTGATAGTGGTTCCTGACTTCCTCCAGTGTCACGTCGGAAGCAAGAGAATGCAAGTCGAGTTCCGGCGATCCAATGACGTGCACGGAGTCCTTCGACTCTCCGAGCGCCATGACCCGTCTTGCTGCCTCCTGCGAGGACACAAAGTGATGATGCGCAAGCTTTGTGTTGCAGTGCCGGAAGGACTCGTCGATGGTGCCTGAGAGTTCACCGCCCTCGATGTGTGCGGACCGAATGTAATTCGTCGCGCACACCAATGCGCAAGCCAGTGCCTCCACCCTGTCACCGTGGAAGACAACAAGATCCGGTCGATGCTCAATGCAATAGTCGGAAAGTCCAACGACGGTCTTGGAGAGGATGGAATCCAGCGGGTCGCCGGGTCGCTGGTTCAGAAACTCGTGCACCGTTACCCCGGGCAGGCGGTGCACTTCGATCTTGGTCATGCCGTACCGTTCAAGCATGTGCATGCCCGTCACGAACATCGAGACCAGGAAGCCTTCGTCCCGCGCGGCAATGACCAATGGCTCAAGCTTCCCAAAGTCCGCGCGCGTGCCAGTAACAAAGAGAATGGCCTGCTTTTGGCGGTATTCCCCCACACCAGGGGGGGGGGGGGGGGGGGGGGCAATTTTCCTATTTGATTATGAATGGTTACAGGCTTATCCTGTGAGCTTGGCGGAAGTAAAGGGAAAGTAGTGTCTCTGATCGCATTCCAAGTCGCGTCCAGTACACCTCCTTGGTCGGTTGCCACCTTGGTCGCGCTCTCAAGCATGGTCTTGCGCGACGCAGGCGACTGAAGCATGACTGCATTGCTTGCAAGTTCTTCGGCATTTTCCACCTTGATCGTGCCTCCAGCGTGATGGAGGTCGCAATAGCTTTCAGCGAAGTAAGAGATCTCGGGGCCATGGAGAACGCAGGAGCCAAGCGCAACTGCCTCGAACGGATTCTTCCCTTCAAGACCGGGCGCGAGTGAATGGCCTACAAACGAAACCGGGGCGAGCCGATACCACAGCCCCATCTCTCCGATGGAATCGGCCATGTAGACCTGCGTATGCTTCTCGATTCCCTCGCCTTTGCTACGCCGGGCCAGATGCGTGAACTGCTTCCGCAGGAGTGCCTCCGCTTCGCCCCCGTCTCGAACATGGCGAGGTGCAAGAATCATTAGCGCCTCTGGCAATTCCACGCTTACCTTGGCATGGGCCGCGATGATCATCGGATGCTCGCTACGGTGCGTTGCGGCGGCAAGCCAAACCGGTCGTCCACCGACTTGCCGCCGGAGTTGCGCCAGTTCCGCTTCGTTGGCTGGCAGCGGTCTTGCGGCGGACTTTAGCGCCCCGACAACAGAAATCCTCCCGGGGTCTGCACCGAGCGTGACAAACCTTGGTACGCTGGCACCGTCCTGCACGAGAAGACGATCGAAGAACCCAAAGATGTCGCGCATTGGGCCAGCGATTCGCTTTCGTCTCCGAAAGCTCACTTCAGGCATCCTGCTGTTCACCAGGATCATCGGTATGCCGCGCCGATTGGTCTCGAACATCAGCCGGGGCCAGAAATCCAGTTCGGAAAATCCCGCAACATTCGGTCGCCAGTGATCCAAGAATCTTCTTGCCGCCCTGACGGTATCCACGGGTTGGAACACATGGATGCAACGATCCGGTGGCCATGCCGCCGCGAGGGCGACCACGGAGGTCGCTGTCGAGCTCGTCAGCACGACATGCGCATCCGGAAGATCTTCAAGTGCCCTTTCGATCAACGGGACAAGAGCCAGGCATTCGCCAACCGAAAGCGCATGGAACCACAATACGACGCCTTCAGGGCGCGGTTGTCTATAATATCCGTATTTTTCCGCGAGGCGATCTGGCAATTCCTTGCCCGACTTCATTCGTCGCCAATGAACGAATCGCCAAATTGGTTCCGAAAACCTGGAGAACCCAAGGTATAAGTGCGTGAGCGGTGACATTGCTTTGGACATAGCTGATGCGGAAGTCTTGGCATAGTCCCTTGCGTCTCTTTGACAGCATTCGTGCAAGTTCAATACTTTCCGCCGCATCGAGTGCACTGTATTCGTTCGGCGCACTGGGGATGAGAACTGTGACAGACGAGGCTGAGCGTTCACACCTTGCCATTCCTCTTGGTGCCGTGGTCGCAGGCGTTCAGCAGATCGTCGAGCATCTCCTCGATGCTCATGCCGTTCGACCGGCGCGCAAGACGACCGGGCTTCTCCCCCACTTCCCCTCCCTTGCTGGGACGACCGCGTCGGCGCTTCGGCTTGCCCTTGGTCGCCTGAGCGTCTCCCGTGCCTTGATCGTCATCGAGTCCCACGAGGCATGGCTGACCAGTTCACAGAACAGGGCAACCTTCAGCATGGCCTCGTGCAAGAGCTCCGCAAGGCGGACCTCGGAAAATTATGCGAACGCGCGAAATAGGGACTATCCTCGCGCTCGCGGGGAAACCCGTCGCTTTACGAACAGGGCCGGATCCGTCACGGGACTATCCCCGCGCTCGCGGGGAAACCATGCCGGTCCGGAGCGAATGGGCAGAATACCCGGGACTATCCCCGCGCTCGCGGGGAAACCTTCGCCGCCCTCGTTGCCTTCATCGCCGTCCTGGGACTATCCCCGCGCTCGCGGGGAAACCACTTTCCGGACACGGCGGGCAACTATGCTACGGGGACTATCCCCGCGCTCGCGGGGAAACCGTGCAGTCCGTGGTTGCGATCAGCAACTGATGGGGACTATCCCCGCGCTCGCGGGGAAACCAGAGCAAGTCCTGCCCGCAGTGCGGTCGCGCGGGGACTATCCCCGCGCTCGCGGGGAAACCGCCTTGGCACCTTCCTGCACCGGCTCAAGCTGCGGACTATCCCCGCGCTCGCGGGGAAACCCTTATTTGCAAACTTCTCTGGGTGCGCTATAAGGGACTATCCCCGCGCTCGCGGGGAAACCCAGTTCGTACCAGGCGCCATCGAAGACAATCAGGGACTATCCCCGCGCTCGCGGGGAAACCGAATAGCCGCAGCCGCCGAGCAGCTGGCGCACGGGACTATCCCCGCGCTCGCGGGGAAACCGTGTATCGGGTATCCCCGTCGACGGTGGGAGCAGGACTATCCCCGCGCTCGCGGGGAAACCGCGGACGACGACGACGCCACCGTGCTGGCCAACGGACTATCCCCGCGCTCGCGGGGAAACCTACGAGGTGGCCGCAGCCCAGTCTCCCCGGTAGGGACTATCCCCGCGCTCGCGGGGAAACCCCGTCGTCGGCGTAGCTGATCCATTCCTGCATGGGACTATCCCCGCGCTCGCGGGGAAACCGTCAGCAACACTGCCAAGCAAATCCTCCGGTGGGGACTATCCCCGCGCTCGCGGGGAAACCTTCAGGCCGGGTGCCGCGAACTGTTCCAGTACGGGACTATCCCCGCGCTCGCGGGGAAACCGCCGTCACCGACGAGCTGTTGCGCCTTATTCAGGGACTATCCCCGCGCTCGCGGGGAAACCAACAAGACCTCCACGATCCACGGTAATCATCAGGGACTATCCCCGCGCTCGCGGGGAAACCAACATTGACAGACATATTGGGGAAGGGCCGCCAGGACTATCCCCGCGCTCGCGGGGAAACCGCATGTAGCGCCGCGTGGTCTTCATCTGTCAAGGGACTATCCCCGCGCTCGCGGGGAAACCTCAAAGGTCAGGAAAGCGAGATGAAGGCCCTGCGGACTATCCCCGCGCTCGCGGGGAAACCGGCTTCAGCTTCTCGCCCAGCTCCGTGGCCAGGGGACTATCCCCGCGCTCGCGGGGAAACCTTGCGCTCGGCGTCGCGGCGCGCCCGCTTCTCGGGACTATCCCCGCGCTCGCGGGGAAACCAAGATTGCGGCGCATTCGAACGCGGCTACTGAGGGACTATCCCCGCGCTCGCGGGGAAACCTCTTCCCTTCAACTGATTGATTTATTTACATTGTCAAAGAACCGTAGTGGGCCGGAGCGGCTTATCCCCGCTTTACCAACAGTACGCCGTCCGCGTCCACAATTTCCTTGGGTGCCTCGCCGATGATCTTGATAGACATGTTTCCGACGGCGTTCTTGTCGCGCCAGACCATGACGATTGATCCGTTGCCGAGGGCCTCCCACCAGTTGGTCAATACCTCCCAGATCCTGTCCCGCACACTGGCTGAAAGGTTTGGCGCGACATACACCCCAGGAGCGACTTCCAACATTATTGACGTCAGAAATCCCCGATAGCGGCTCTCGACATTCCGGGTCACCAGGAGAGTCAGTGGCATGCTCTCTATGCTCCCGGGGATTGTTCCGTGAACAAGGACTTGATCCGGTCAATCATGGAATGAATGACCAGCTCGCGAGCCATGACTTGTCCGACAAGTCGCCTGGTTTCGCGCTCGATGTTCTCCCCTTGCTTGTCTCCAACACGTTTCGCGGATCGAAACGCGGACGGAATCGTAATGCTGTCCCTGTAGAGGTCGGCGACATCCAGCACGAACGACTGTCCAGGATCTTCGTGTATGAAGCCCAACTGCGGGATCGTGGCTGTTGCGGCTACCGCAATCGCGGCGGCGCCTTCAACCGCGCTCGAAGCATGATTCAGCGCCTGATTTGGCAGGTCCGCTGCCAAAGGCCGGCGACGGTCATAACGCCGACCGTTCCAGTTCACGCCGATACGCTGAGCGTGCAGACGATAGCTTTCCTTCATTCGCGCGCCTTCGATGCCTCGAAGGACGTCAATGGATCGATGCGGCAGCACCTCTCCGAGCCTCATTGCATACATTCGCCGTGCCGTCATCAGCCGGGACTTCTTGTCGGCCCACGCCCTTGCTTGCTCTCTTGCAAGCCCTGATCGATCCGGAATCAACGGGGGCGCGGTATACAGCCGAACTCCGTCATGGCCGACTGCTGCGAGGCCGGTACGCGCGTGCGCAAGGAGGCGAAGCGCATCGTGACTAACGGTAGAGCCCGGTCCAAGAAGGATCATTGATACACCTTGAAGCGGAATTGCGTAGTCACCAGGCTGCAAGGCGTCGCTTTCCGTTTTCTCGTGCTGCAAGAACGCCAGAGTGCCGTCACGGGCGGTCAACGCACCACGTGCGAGATAAAGCAGTCCGGATCGATCCTTGTGCGGAACCTTCGCGCTTTCGAGACCGAGGCGCCCCTTGAGCATCTATTGATTCCGCATTCGAAGACCTGGCGGGCGCAGCAGAAGCATTCCATACCCGTATGCTTTGTGCCGACCTAAACCACGCGCCAGCAGAGCATGAAAGTCCGTCGGGTTTGTGACGGTCAGGATCCCGTGGACGGTCGCATCCGGACCTTCGGGGTCATGTTTCTTGCGTGCCGCACGCAGACGCTGGAATTTCACGAGCCTGCTCGCGGTTCGATCGAGCGTTGCGGTGGGAGCCAATCTGTCCGTGAGCCAATCGAAGTAAACCTCCTCGCGCGATCTGCCATTCTTCGACATGCCGTCACGCGAATCCGGAAACTTGCGCAATGCCTCCAGAAGAAACGCATCAATTTCGCTGCCGGCCCGGATCGTTGCGCCCGGGCCATCGAGGTCGCTGCCCAATCTCCTGACGGGTCGTACCCGGAGGTCGAACCCGAGACGCTGGCCTTCGTTCCAGGAACTTGGCATGATCTTGCCTGCAAGTTTCTCGACATCAACCACTTCCAGATGTTCTGGCAATGCATGTGTGCACGCGGTATCGTGCAGGGCAGCCGCTTGCGTTTTCGAGTACGCATAGAGGTTCCCGAGCTGCCTTCGTGGGGGGACGAGCATTCGGAAGCAGCAGAGGGTGCCTTGTCCCCAAATCTCCGTTACGAGGTGGTGCAATGCGCGGCCCTCGTCGTAGGAAGTGCTCTTGCTTCTCGACCAGCCACGTTCAACTGCCCACCGGGCCAATTTGCCGGTTTCGACCGGTACGCGGATCAAATGAAGCTCTGTCATGCCAATTCGCCGGAACTGACCCATCCATCGATTGTCTGACGGACGCCGACATGGAGACCGGTGTGCCAGTTCCGCAGATCCGCCACATCGACGATACGCTCGACGCATTCGCCCTCACTGGGCCCTTCGTTGATCGGCCACTGCGCCCGAAGTCGCGTTTCCGTTCCTGGAACGGCGCGAAGCGCATTCCAAGCTGTGTCAGCAACGATCCAACGGTCGCTTGCCTGCTCCAGCAACGGCATTGATGGCAGGCAAGGTTTTCGGCCGAGATACAGAGGTCGCGCGGGTCGGTCGAACGCCTCTGCGATCTCGCCCAAGGTCGGCGTTTCGTCCGCCGGGTTCAAGCGAAGAACCAAACGTACCGATGCATCAGCCAAATACTCTCGAAATCGTCTATGAGGTGCGTCATAGCTAGCTCCATCCCTGCCTTCGGGAAATCCGAAGGTTGTCCAGACCTTGTCATCTTTGGCGAGTTGCGCGTTCTGTGTGTCCTGGATCCGGATGCCATCCCGATCCAGACGCGCTGCAAACAACAGTCGGTCCTGCATGTCCTGATGCAAGCCCCGATCCGACCAGTTCCAGCCCAAGGAATTGCCGATCAACCCGGTCAGCATCGACGCCGCCGGAAAGTTCCTTGTAGGGCCGACATGATCGATGGCGACGCCACCGAAAGCCATCATGGGCGCTTCGAATCGCAGCACCAGCCAACGATGGGTCATGTCGCTGCCCGCTTTGGCAATGATCGAACCCATGTGGCCAGTTCGGCCAGCGAGCCATGCACCGCCCCCGGAATGTCCACCTCGCCACACACCGACAGTACGCGCCTTTCTTCGCCTGTCGCATAGGCTTCATCCAGTGCGGAAATTTTGCGGACGAGCGCGTCCGAAGCCGCTCCAATGTCCGGGCTGCATGCCTGCCGATAAGCCTCGGACAGGCTGCGAGGTTGCCTGTCTCCAGCTTCCAGGAGCATAAGCGACGCGCGTCCATAGGGGGCAGTCGACCCGAGCTTCGCACCTGGAGATACCTCCGCGATGAGATAGAGAAGGTTGTGCAGGACTTGAGCGGCCAACTCCGTATCGCGGCGGAGATTCTTGAGAAGGCCCTTCAGATCGACAACAACATATCCATAGTAAAGCCCCGAAGTGAGTTCCGTGTCCTGGATCGTGTCTGCTCCCGGATCTTCTTCCGCGAGATCATCGACCGCAGTGAAATAGTCACTCTCGGGTTCCTCCTCATGGACGGTGAACGCGTGGGCGACATGTACTGGCGCAGTGATATTGGCATCCGTGTCGGACGTCACCATGCGTCCGAACAGGGCTGTTACCAAACCCGCGGGCAACGACGTGCACTCCCGCATCGACTTGATGTTCGCCCGAAAGTCCTTTCGCCAGGCCTGAGCGGCGGCCGTGGCCTTTGCCGCATCACCATCGGCCTGTTCAGCCACCTGCTCGGCTTGTCCTTTGAGCCACTTGAGCTCAGGGCCGCCCAAAAGCAGGGTCTGGCGTCCTTTCTTGGTAGTACCTTTGTCTCCGTAGACAGCAATCTGAAACTCGGTCTCGACGGCGTCAACGACGTCTTCAGCGAACTTGTCCCTCAGTGGGTCGAGCACCTTGTGCGTTACAAGCTCCCGGGAGCGGAATGCGACCGTTGCCCCATCAATCCTGTCCAGCGCATGGGGGTCGTCGGCAATGCGCCAATGGCGCTTGAGGCATTGCGAGGAGATTCTGGTTCTAACTGCGCCGCCAAATGGCAGGCGCTTTGCCAGCCCGCTGTCGTCGCGATTAAGCAACGCCGCTGTGTAGGAGGTTAGCGTGTGGATTTGCAAGAAGCGGGGGTGGGTCATCAAGTCTTTCCTTCTTCGAATTCGTGAGCGGCCTGTTCCGCCCGGTCAAGACGGCGGTAATAGGTCTCTGCCAGACTTCGCGTGTCCTGCGGCCTAAGGATCGTGAAAGCGATATCCACGACATTGACCCCGGCGTCGGGGCTGCGAGTTGACGCGATTGCGCGAACAGCTCTTTCCAGATGCACTGCTCGCTGCGTGCCACGGGCCGCCATTAGCTGAGCCAGGCGGCGTTCGCTGAAAACGGGCCGGAGGCCGCCGCTTTTCTTCGAAGGCCAGGACGGATCTCCTCCATCACAGAGGACCTCACCAAGCCGACGCCTGTCGTCATGGACCGGACGCCGATCTTCAGGGGCACCCTTTTCCATCAGGATGGCGAGCATGCGGATGATTGCCACCCACTCTGCCTCCCTGTCTTTGCGACCGATCGTTTCCGGATGGCGAGCTGCCAGGCGCCAAAACTGCGGGGCCGGCAACGCGACGGTCATTCTACGCAATTCCGCGAGCGGACCCGTTGGCAGGCGTTGCAGCCAATTGCCTGCCTTGCGCACGGCTACTGCCGGCGTGTCTTCAGTTAACTTCATTGCGGCTCTCCGTTCCGAACAGGCTTGGGAATTCCTTCCAGACGCGATTGCGGAACGCCCGCCGAGCACGGACCTCGGCCCTTGGGCGCAGAACGCATGCGCAGGGAACCGAAGCCATTGCTGCCGTGAATTCTGCTTCTGTCGCGTGCCAAAGATTGCGGAGGAAGGTAATCTTGGCGCTTTCCCTCTCTTTCGCACTTGCGTTCAAGGTCGCAACGCGGCGCCAGAGACTGGGAAAGAACAGTACGTCGGCAGTAGCATCGAATCGCTTTCGCGCGGACAATGCTCGACCGAAATGGCCCTGGTCGACATCTTCTCGTTCACCGCCTGCCGCAAGCAAGGCAATGGCGTATCCCAGTGACTTGTCGAATTTCTTGATTTCGTCCATCTGCACATCAGCTAGCGCCCCTACAGTCTGCGCTGCAAAGTTCGACACGATTGCCCCTGGCACGGGAACGACCCGGGACTTGAACCCCTCCGTCTTGCTGTTGCCGCGTGCGAACGCTTCCGCAACAAGTAGCATGTCGCCTTTTTCGTCGCTGCGTGGCCGGGCAAGCGTCGGCTTTTGCCAGTCTCCGGAAAACAGGAGGGAACAGAGACGGCTGTAGTTAAAGTCTCCACTCAAGGTTAAACTCTTGCCCTCGCCCTTGTGAACAGGTGCCCAAGGGTCACCAGTGTTTCCCTTGAAGGCCTTAGCATCAATGCGCGCGGCCTTCGATGTCGATCGTTGCGCTGACAATCTCCCATCGCAGTCTGACACGCGCACACGACGGCAAACCTCAATGAACCAAGGATCGAGGTCGCGCAATTCAAGCTGCTTCCCTTCCGGCCAGTCAAGGCACCAGAGAAGCGAATGGCCGCCTGGGGTGCCAATTTTGACGGCTTGGTCCTTTGCTCGCGCTTCCAGAAGACATACTACATCGCGAGCCCACCATGCCGATGGGTCGATCGAAAGGTCTGCTTGTCTCCGGGCAGGCGCAAGGCCGAGCAATGGTCGACTCGACGCGCCCCCGTTCATGCGGGCAATTCCGTAGTTGCCCCGTCCCCCGAATCCCTCGCAGGTCTGCAGCGACACCAGTGCGTAGATCCAGTCTTCGGGTGCCGCGCGTCGCGCGATCGACTGCTTCACGTCGTGGTTGCGAGCCGTGATAAGCATGTCAAGAAAATCGGGCGTAGGGACCCGGGACCACGCCAGCCCTTCGGGCACTGGAGGCTGCAAGAAGGCCGGTTTCTTCGTGTCGGCGACAACAACTTGCCAAGGTGCGTCATCTTCGTGATCCGGCGTCAGCTGTCTCAGAGCCGCAGTCCACTGATCCGCAGAAATTGGAATTTCGCGGTGCCTGGATGCCCAAAGGGAAAGTGCAGCCAATTGAACCAAAAACATGTGCCACGCTGGCCTCTGATGAGGGCGAAGGGCGGAGAACCCGCGGACTCTGCCCTGTGCCATTTCAGAAAACAGTTGCGGAAGGGAGACCTTGCCTCCGCCTTCCAAGGTGAGAACCGGGTCGACAAGAAGATTCATCCGTCGACCCGATTACGTTCTTGCCCCATTCTCAATGAGGAATCACCTTTGTTCGGCAGTCTTCTGCCAGTCACACGAGGCCTATCCCGACAATTGAATCGGGAACAACACGAAAGAAACGACATGAAACGAAGCCTGAGTCCCGATTGAAGGCAGGTAAGCAAACCGCTCGCAGACCAAGCAACGTGCAACTCGAACTCCGCTTTCGTGCCAACGGACTGCTCAACTGTATGTCGTCGCGACAATATCATGGCCGGATCCCCCGGTTTCAAGCGATGTTGCATTACCAGTTACAAGGTTTTACTCATTGTCAACCCCGAAAATTCACTCGCCAGCCGTTTTGGGCAACGATGTAGCGAATTACTCCGTCACGATTTCGGCTTCAGACCCTCGCGAGTGTACGAAAAGTGCCTTTCCCCCGCAGACAGCACGAGCCCGTCTTCGTGGGTCTCGACATCAATTCTCTCGTCGCCCCCGAGCCCGTGCGACCAACGCGCAGGCAAGGCAATCCTGCTCACATGGCTGCCGAAAGGGCCAATGACTGGATCGTCAAGGGTCAGAACAATCCCTTCCTCTCCCAATCTTGTCATGATGTGCACGTCGGCATTGGGAAAATTCAGTTCTTGAAACCGTGCAGTTCGATCCAGTGCGTTCAGTTTCGCAATCATGGTCTGTGCGAGCTTCGATCCCCCGACCTTGCTTTCATAGCGGCTCCACGCCTTGCCCCTTTCTTTGACAAGTTTTCTGATTCGCTCGGGATGGGTCGCTTTCTCGACCAAAGCACGGTTCAATTCCGGGATCCGCCATTCCGGTTGTTCCATAACGAGCCTGCGGGTCAGTTCCAGACCGGCAAGATCGAGATATATCCCGTGAATGCCTTCATGATTTTCCCACGCTCCCAACCCGTTTTCGAAATCCGGCTTTGCTAGGCGATCAAGTCCTCCTTCCGGCATGAGCACTGCGCAGCATGCAGACGCAAATCCGGCAGGGCGCTGAAGTCGGGGATGCCGATGCAGACGGCCAATGCGCTGCAATAGAACGTCCATCGGGCACAGATCCGTGATCAGGAAATCGGCATCAATGTCCAGGGACTGCTCCAGGGTCTGAGTGCCGATCACGACACAGCCCCGAGGCCTGCGTCTTCCGTGTGGCCCCAAAATCGACTCGACCGCCTTGTCGAGCAAATGGCGGTCCTCTGCCGCAAACCGGCTGTGATGCAAAGCTGCAGCCCCGTTGACCTGCATGAGCAACGAACCCGCTCCTAAGTCTCTGACAGCAATCCATGTCGTGACAGCGCTCTTTACAGTGTTGCGCACCACGAGAACCCTTGCTCCCCGTCGTGCGCAGTCAATGGCCCGCCTAGCTGTCTCCACTTCATCCATTGTCGGTACGGACTGGAGCGTAACGGTCTTGGATCGCCTGGTTCCCGGTACCGCGCGTGGTGCCGATTCTCCCTCGACCCAGACCGCCGGATATGGGGTATCGGATGCTTCCGCAAAATCAGGCATGGTGCCGCCTGCCCAGCGGGATCTTGCGCGCGCTCCCAAGGTTGCCGACATCAGCATCGCATAGCCGCCGACCGCCAGATGCCCGTCAAGCAAACATGTCAGGATCTCCGTCATGTACGAATCTGAAGCATGAACTTCGTCCACCACGAGAAGGCTGTGCGCCAACACGCTCCCGCGCAAGTGTGCATGCTTGACGGCAAGGCCAGCCAACATGGCTTGGTCCACGGTGCCGACCGCGATTGTGGCGGCCAGAAAGCGGCTTGCCTGTTCCGCTGCCCATCTCTCGGGCACTCCGACTCTGTCGTCATCCCACCGCACCGTCCAACCAGGAAGCATATGGCCATCAAATTCACCCGCGCGAAGCATGCCGGGAATCGCTAGAACGGTCTCGGGCGCATCGCCTCCGAAGACCCGTTGCATCGCCTCCACCACCCGGCCGTGAAGCTGTCGTGCCGCAGCTCGCGTAGGCACCGCAAAATAGAGACCCGAAACCTTGCCGGCGGCGAGCAGTTGAGTGAAGCGCCAGAGCGCCGCCTCGGTCTTGCCTGAACCGGTCTCGGCTTCAAGAATGACCAGCTTGGCTGTCGGTTCCACAGAGCCTGCCGTGGCCTGCGCAGGATTCGCAGACGCATGCCCCGTTAATTTCGCAAAGTCGGGCGCAGGACGCGCGGCCAGCAAGTCGGCGTTCGGACGGAACATCTTCAAGGCACAAGCCGCACGCTCTTGCGCAATCTGCCTGTAGTCGACGTCAAGTGGCGACCAGAACTTGAAGATGCGTTCGTCTGATCCCAGCCAGTCCGCGAGGACAATTAGGCCAGCCACCTCATGATGGAATCTCTCGCAGGCCGGCAGCGCCGCCGCCTTGCTGCTGAAGGCTTCGCCAAACCACCGTTCCATGACATCTCGAAGTGACTTGGTTTCTGCACGCCAATCGAATTCGGGAGACGAGGGATTGTCCCAATCCGAAAGCATGGGGTCGCCGCGACACGCAACGGGCCGTCCGTGATGTGCAAGCACTGCCGCAAAGAGATCTGAAACAACGCTTTCTTCACCCCACTGCAGGATTCGTGACATCGACTCATGAAACGGATGCTGGCTTTCTTTCGCCGCGAGCATCAGGAAACTCCAGCCTTCGGCAAGATGCCCACGCTTTGGCAATCGCCGAGCTTCTTCCGGCCAACCCTTGGCCTGGAACCCTGGATGCAGCTTTCCAACGTCATGCAGGAATACTAGCGCGGACAACCTGTCGAGCTGTGCATCATCGATCGGTTTCCCGGCTGCCTCATTCAATCTAGCACCTACAATCGGTAACCTCACAAGTCTCCGGAACACTGCCGCGACATCCATGCAGTGGTGGGCCAGCGGATGGAAATTTCCCGTTTCCCGGTCGATCTTGCCCCACGCATCCCGCATCTTGACTGTCTCCATCGCCAGTCCGTTCGCACATTACCGCCCGTCTGCCCTCGCAAAGCCCAATCTGCTTCACATTCAACTTCGTTGCTTGCTTGCGGGATTCCTGAACACTTGATCAACAGCAAAACCTGACCACTTATCCATTGCAAGAGGCTCCGACGACATAGACTACCTGCTGGACACTCCAGAGCTTGGCACATCCACCTTGCGATTCCGACCTGGGGAACCGTTGCCCATTGCGAGGCGTCAATTGCATCGAGCGCGCGCATCAGCCAGACTCCTGCGCGACGGCCCGCCTTCATCCGGCACGAGCGAAGAGGAACTCCGGAACCGATGATCGAGACGCCTGAATCGGCAAGCGCTGAACCGGACGTGCGCATTCCCGTCACCCGCCATCTGCGCATGCGCGAATTCGAGATGAAACTTTCCCGTCACGTCGAGCGTTTCCGCGACGCCGGCCCTGTTCTGCAGAAACCGGATGCCGGCATTCGCATGACAGGCGCCGGGCACGACTTCCTGGCAGCGGCCAGCGCAGGCCGCTGGCCCGTTTTCCCGAAGCCGGGGATGACCCTCCAGGACGGAAAGCATCCCGTCGACCCAGGCAGGATCGTCGGCCTGCCGAATGGCGTTCCATGACCGGGTTCTCGCATCCGGTTCCGTCCGCCGGAGACGCAGCCTGATGCTCTCCGGCCCGCGCCCCCTTGCCAGCGCCGAGCAGACGTTCGGCTACTTCATGCACGAGTACCTGGCCCGGAACGACGGCTCCCACCGCTCGGCCAACCGCTGGCACGGCGAGGGAGCCGAGTCCCTCGGGCTGGGCCAGCGCGTCGGCAAGCGCAGGTTCGTCTCGATCCTGTCCGGACAGGTCCCCGGCACGGACATCACGCTGGGCCGCGTGATCGACGGCGAGCGGCAGCATCGCCCGGGATGGGACATGACGTTCTCGGCCCCGAAGTCGGTCTCGCTGGAGGCCCTGTACAGGGGCAGGAGGGCGGTGATGCACGCCCATGACGAGGCCGTCCGCGCAACGCTCGACTGGATCGAGCGGGAGCACCTGCAGACGAGAGGCTACGATCCCGTCACGGGAAGGCGGCCGCGCGAGGCGGCGGACGGCATGATCGCGGCCACGTTCCGGCACATGGCA
>JAJDVJ010000127.1 GCA_022826205.1 Silicimonas sp.
GGCCGAAACACTGGCCGAGTGCTTGCGATAACCAGACATGGATCGGCCAATGCTTCGACATCGGCCGATTCTCTCACCGACCTGGGACGGCTTTGTCAGGTTGCATGAGCGATGTGGATGGGCTTGCGTGTGGGGATTTTGTGCCCCGACTGAATCTAACGGTCTGGACGGGTTCCGGTATCCAGGGCTGAGTTGTTCACTCGGCATCTTCCATGGCCGACATGAAGTTGCTTTCCGTTCTGGTCAACTTGCTTGCCCCCGCGTCTTGGTTCCGACGAGCCAGTTGCGGGAGCGCGGACGGGGATTTTTCGGCGGTATGCGTGGGCATCGTTGTGCAAGAGGACGTAGGCCTGCTTCAGCGCGATGATGGGGGGCGCATCTCTGCCTTGGCGCGATCCGTCCGGTTGGCGAGACGGTGTGATACTTCACCCGCCATCGCGACCGCTGGCCGACGCCAGCGCGGTGCTTCGGATTCGGCGCTCAGGCACGGTGAGTGTGACCGCGGGATCGGATGGGACTGCAACATTCAGTTCAATCACCCGTGTCTCGCCTCAGAATGACCTTGGCAAGGATCCTCACTTTCCGGTCAGTGTTGCTGCCAGGAGCATCAGAAGCTGAAGGCCGTCAGCTTGCCCGGTCAATTCAATCAGCCGCACACGCTGACATTCCAGCCAAAGCCTCAACAAAATGCGTCAACTGTGCCAAGCCGAGCAAAGCGTGGCGCCGACTTCTCGCACGTGGGCCAATTGCGCGGACATGCACGGTAGCACTAAACGCTGGCTGCCTCGCCAATATTGTCGACGCCGCGCTCTTCGAGAAGTGTTGTGAGCCAGTTTGGGTCCATCTCCGGCACCGACGATAGCAAGAGGTCGGTGTAGGGGTGATGCGGTGGCGTGAACATCTCTTCCTTCGCGCCCTGTTCCACAACCTTGCCATTTTGCATGACTACAACCTCGTCGGCGATTGATCGAACCGTTGCCAGATCGTGGGTAATGAACATGTAGGCCAGGCCAAGCTCTTGCTGCAGGCGGTCGAGCAGCTTCAGGATCCCTTCAGCCACAAGCTGGTCAAGGGCGCTCGTCACCTCGTCGCAGATAATGAATTCCGGTTCGGCAGCCAATGCCCGGGCGATGCCGATGCGCTGTTTCTGACCGCCGGAAAGTTCGGGTGGGAATCGATTGTAGAACTTGGCAGGATCAAGTTCGATCAGGTCGAGCAACTCATCGACCCGCTGTTTCAGCCCCTGCCCCTTGAGACCGGAATAAAACTGCGCCGGGCGGCCAATGATGTCACTGATACGGCTCTTGGGATTCAGCGCCGTATCCGCCATCTGATAGATCATCTGTGCCTGACGAAGCTGTTCCCTGGTGCGATCCTGATAACGTGGCGGCAGAGCTTCGCCCCGACAAAGAATCTCGCCGCTCATAGGTGGCAGCAAGCCCGTAATGACGCGGGCAGCCGTCGACTTTCCGGAGCCCGACTCGCCCACAACTGCCACGGTCATGCCGGGATAGATTTCGAAAGAGACGTCATCAAGCACCTTGACGCCGCCAGAATAGGCCGCATCGATGCCCTGAACGGAAATCACCGGCTTGCTGCCATCTGTGGGGCGCGACTTTTGGGGACGCTTGTAGCTGCGCACGGCCCAAAGCGACTTTGTGTACTCCTCTTCGGGCGCGTCGAGCATTTTCTCGGTCGAGGCGTGCTCCACCTCTTCGCCTTTCAGGAGCACCTTGATGGTGTCAGCCATCTGCGCGACTACCGCAAGATCGTGAGTGATGTAAATTGCTGCTGTATCGAACTGATCGACGATGTCGCGAATCGCAGCAAGAACCTCTATTTGCGTGGTTACGTCAAGGGCAGTCGTCGGCTCATCAAAGATAATGAGGTCGGGTCGGCAGGACATGGCCATGGCGGTCATCGCCCGTTGCAACTGTCCGCCTGAAACCTGGTGCGGATAACGGAAGCCGATTTCGGTTGGATTTGGGAGTCGCAGGCGCTCGTAAAGCTCCATGGCGTCTTCCTGGGCTTCCATTCGTTTCTTGATGCGGTAATGCAGCGGAGCCTCGGTGTGCTGGTCGATCAGTTTGTGCGCCGGATTGAAGCTTGCCGCCGCCGACTGAGCGACATAGGCAATGCGCGAGCCTCGCAAAGCACGTTTTTCCGCCGACGTAGCTGTGGTTAGTTCCATGCCGTCAAATTCGATCGACCCTTCGGAAATCCGCGTTCCGTCGCGGGCATAGCCCATCGCTGCGGCCCCGATCGTGGACTTGCCGGCACCGGACTCGCCGATCAGGCCTAGCACCTCGCCGCGGCGGAGCGTCAGGTCGACACCCTTGATGATCGGGACCCATGTCTCGTCTGCATAGCCGTCGATCTTGAGGTCGCGAATTTCCAGGAGAACGCCCTTGTTATGGTACTTGCTCATGTCATTGCTCCTTGAGGCCAGATGACCGGAAAAGCATCCAGTCAACGACGAAATTCACGGCGACTGTCAGCAGCGCAATGGCAGCTGCCGGAATCAAGGGCGTAATGTCGCCGAATGAAATCAGCGTCGCATTCTCACGCACCATGGAACCCCAATCCGCCGTAGGTGGCTGAATGCCAAGACCGAGGAAACTCAGTCCGGCGATCAGCAGGAACACAAAGCAAAACTCCAACCCGAACTCGGCAATCAGCGGCGCCGTGGAATTCGGCAGGATTTCCTTGCGGATTAGATGCCAATCGCCTTCGCCCCTCACCTTTGCCGCCTCGACATAGTCCATGACGACCACGTTTCCAGCAACCGCGCGGGTCAAACGAAAAACACGCGGCGAGTAGATGATCGCAACGACGAGGACAATCACCCAGAGGTTCGTGCCGAAGATGGACAGAATCAGAAGTGCAAAAATGAGTGACGGAACCGACATGATCACGTCGGCAACACGGCCTGATAGCTGATCCAGCCAACCACCCTTGACCGCAGAATAGAGACCGGCCAGCGCACCAATCACGAATGCAAGAACGGTAGCGACAAGCGCCAGCCCGACGGAGTTGCGGGCCCCGTAGATGATGCGGCTGAACATGTCACGGCCAAGCTGGTCAGCACCGAGAAGCATGTCTTCGTTCGGCGGCTCAAACGCTGAAGCGATTACCTCTGACTGACCGAACGGCGCAATCCAAGGTGCGAAAATGCCTGCGATGGCATAAGTGAATATCACGAACATTCCAAAGGCCGCTGTCAGGGGAGCGGTTCTGAGTTCCTTGGCAATCGCAGGGCTGCAGACCTGGATCAGGAATTCGCGGAACGCGTATGAGGTTCCCGCCGCGAGGGCCAGGATCCCTGCGAAGATTGTCACGCCTCGCAATGCTGGTACGCCGCCGACGATCCCGAGAACGAAGCTGACCAACGTAAGCGAGAAGAGCAGCATGAACGCCTTGCGGTTTTGGAAATAGGCCGCGATGCAGGATGCTGTGATAAGTGCGGCGTAGTATCCGATGACAAACATGCTCATGGTGCCGCCCTCACTTTGGATGCCGCAGGCGCGGATTGGTGAGGATTGCCCCGACATCCGCCGCCAGGTTCAAGAGAATGAATGTTGCCGCGAAGATTAGGCAACACGCCTGCACGATCGGGAAGTCGCGCTTGGCGACTGCATCGACCAGAAGCTGGCCGATACCTGGGTAGACGAACACGACTTCGACCAGAACCACTCCGGTGACCAGATACGCGAGGTTCAACGCCACCACGTTGATGATCGGCGCCCAGGCGTTGGGCAGCGCATGCCTGACGATCACTTTCCATGGCGGCGCGCCCTTGAGCCGTGCCATCTCGATATAGGGTGATGCCAGGAGGTTGATGATCGCTGCACGGGTCATCCGCATCATGTGCGCGGTCACGACAAGCACAAGCGTCAGCGCGGGCAGGAAAGTGCGTTCGAGCAGTTCCAGAAATGTCATTCCTGTCGAAATGCTCGCGATCGCAGGGAACATGCTCCACTTGACGGCGAGATAGAGGATCAGGATGTAACCAAGGAAAAACTCTGGCGAAGAAATGGAGGTTAGCGTCACGACGTTCGCCACCCGGTCGAAAATCGAATTCCGGAGGAGCGCCACAATGATGCCAAGCGTGATCGCAAACGGAACAGCGATCACTGCCGCATAGGCGGCCAGGAACAACGTGCTGACAAAACGGTCCGCGATCTTGGCGGTTACCGGTTCTCCGTCAATGAGCGAGGTGCCGAAGTCGCCAGTCACAGCGCCGGCGAGCCAGTCAAAGTAACGCACGACCGCTGGACGATCGAGCCCAAATTCCACGCGCAATTGGGCAAGGGTTTCCTCGGTTGCCATCTGGCCGAGCACTGCCTGTGCGATGTCACCGGGTAGCAATTCGACCGCGAAGAAAATCAGAACTGACACGACAAGCAGCGTGACCAGTCCAAGGCCGAGTCGTTTTGCGACCAGCCCCAGAATATCCCTCATAATCCCCTCCGACTGTTAGTGCCGGGCGTGTCCCGATCAATTGATTTTCAGCGCCGCAAAAATGCGGCACCGCAACAATCTCTTCGGGCCCGGGTGCGTGGCCCGGGCCCAGGTTCCTTTTTTACGCGAACCACCAGCGACTTGCGTGGCGGTAGCCGTCCATCTGCCATGCCGGCGAAAGCTGGCCGATATGGTTGACGTTGGACCGGCGACCATAGACGAAGTTCGGGAAGTACGGAATGACCGTGCCACCGTCATCGCGCATCAACATGCCCATTTCGTGGTACATCCCGGCGCGCTTGGTGTCGTCCAGTTCCGCCTTGGCCTGCAGCAGGAGCTCGTTGAATCGCGGGTTCTTCCAGTGCGATTCATTCCAGTCTGCATCATCCTTGTACGCCAGCGTGTACATGACGTCCGGCGTCGGACGAGCGCCCCAGGTGACCATGCACCACGGCTTGACCAGCCAGACATCAGCCCAGTAGCTGTCGTTCGGTTCGCGTACCACGTTGATGTTGATCCCTGCGGCCTTGGCATGCTCGGCATATAGAATTGCCGCGTCAACAGCGCCGGTCGTAATCGAATCCGCAGTCGAGAAATCGACAGAGAGTCCTTCCATGCCGGCCTGCTGCAAGTGCCATTTGGCCTTGTCTGGATCATATTCCCGCTGCGGAATTTCCGACGGGAAGTACGGCATCGCCGGCGAGTGATGGAAGTCGTTTCCAATCGTGGCCGCGCCGAAGGTGATCTTTTCGATCAGTTCTTCGCGGTTGATCGCCAATTTCAATGCCATTCGCACGTCAAGGTTGTCGAATGGTGCGACATCGACATGCATCGGCATGGTGATGCACTGGGCTGACGAGACGTTGTCGATTGCAACGTTCGGATTTCGGCCCAAGAGCCCGAGAGTCTTGTTCTCAAGCAGGCTTGAGGCGTCGACATCTCCGGTGATCAGTGCGGTCTGACGGGCATTTGGGTCATTGATTACCAGGAATTCCACCTCGTCAAAATACGCGCCTTCGCCGTGCCAATCGTCGTGACGCACGAACCGTCCGCCAACGCCGAACTCCAGTTCGACCATCTTGTAGGGGCCACAGCCGAAGCCCGATTGCCAGTCGATGGTGCCGTCGCCGTTGTCCGGCAGGATCGCAAGGTGATAGTCAGGCATGATCCACGGAAGGTCTGCATTCGGTGCCGAAAGCTTGAACGTCACCGTGCCGTCGCCATTGTCCACGAGATCTTCAACAGTGGACAAGAGCGCTTTGGCCGCCGAGGTGGAAGCGTCGCCGCGGTGATGATTCATGGATGCCACGACATCGGCTGTGGTAACTTTCTTGCCGTTGTGGAACGTAGCGCGGTCGTTGATCTTGAACGTCCACTCCATCGCGTCCGGCGTCGCTGACCATTCCGAGGCGACGTCGGGTCCAAGCGTCCCGTCCTGATTGATCATCGTCAGATAGGCCCGGACCGTGTGGGTATAGGCAATCTCGAAGTTCGACTGATAGTGACCGGGATCATGTTGGTCCGACGTGTTGCCGTCATGTTGGGCAACACGGAACGTGCCGCCGCGATTGGGAGTCTGCGCCGCAACTTTGCTGGTCCATAGGCCAGCTGCAGTCGTGGCGGTCAGGCCTGCGACAATCGAGTGGTGCATGAACTCCCGGCGGGACACGCGACCTTTCCGCGCCTCTCGCGCAAGTCGGTCAATCAAGTCCTGGCTTTGATTCGTCATATTTTGCTCCTTCCCGGATGCTTGAGCTTTTTTTGGCATTCTACAAATTTAGGCATTGTACACTAGGATAATGCCCCCTCCCTGTCTGAAGTGCAACTCTGGAGGATGGGGCGACAGGACCATTTTATTGTCGGTTCTGGAGCGTTGAAGTGGCAAGGAACGGGCATGCCTGAGGCGAACCGGGTTCTCTTCGCGCCGGTTTCAGTGGCCGTTTCTGGTGATCAGGGCTGTCCAGGCACGCTCTTCGGGGTGTT
>JAJDVJ010000125.1 GCA_022826205.1 Silicimonas sp.
AACACCCCGAAGAGCGTGCCTGGACAGCCCTGATCACCAGAAACGGCCACTGAAACCGGCGCGAAGAGAACCCGGTTCGCCTCAGGCATGCCCGTTCCTTGCCACTTCAACGCTCCAGAACCGACAATAAAATGGTCCTGCTTGATGCTGGCGAAAGGGTTTGGCTAATCGACTTCGACAAATGTGGAAAGCGCGCACCGGGTGAGTGGAAGAAGCGCAACCTTGCCAGGCTACAGCGGTCGTTCGAGAAGGAGAGACACAAGCATCCAAGCTTCAATTTGGTCGCCGAAGACTGGGCTACACTTGTTACTGGATATGCACATTGGACAGAGGTCCGACCGCGGGCGAATCGAGGCTGAGTCGGGCCGAAAATTGCCTAGCCGATAGCGCTTGCCTATTCGCACTGCTAGGGAACCCTGATGCCTAGTGCACTTCCGGCGATGCATTTCGGTACCCTCCTCGACCATTGCCCCAGAAGGACAAGGTGACAGTTATTCCTTCTTTTGGGTTGCTGCTTGCCAGTGTTGCGAATCTCCTATCCAAAATGTGCACTTGGTCTATGCGGACTCGCAGTCGGAACCAGCAGAAATGCCCCGACAACCTGCCCAAGGTCGAAAACGTCCAAGCGAAACAATCAATTGCCAGTCGGCACGGTCTCGACCGACAATCTTGCAAGGCACTTTGTCGCCCTATCGCGGTCAATCAGGTAGCCATACGTGGCCAAGTGGCTATTGAGTGCGCTGCAAACAATTCGGGGCAGGGAGACAAGGCGCGCACTCACCGGCGCGGTTATCCGATGCGTTGGTCCTCAACGCATTCTCGAATGATGTCGGGCGAGGGAATTGCTTCAGGCAGTGCCGCGATTCAGCAGCCGGAGCATCGTGATCAGACCAAGGGGACGTTCTTCGTCATCCAGGACGAAGGCGGCGGAGATACGGCGCTCCTGCAATACAGACAGGGCTTCTCCCGCTATCGTGTCGGGCGAAAGCGTCACGGACTCCACCGTCATGACTGCGTCAGCCTGCGCATCGTGTAGCGCTTCCTGCATCGTCGTTCCGGCCATCTTTTCCAGGTAGCGCCGTACGTCGCCATCGGTGATGACGCCCAGAAGTCTCTCGCCCTCGGTGATGCCCACAATGCCGAATCCGCGTGCTGACAGTTCATTGATTGCCGAGACCACCGGCGCTCCGGATTCGACGAGTGGCAGCTTGTCGGCCTCGTGCATGATTTCTTCGACACGTCTGAGAGCGGATCCTAGCGAGCCTCCGGGATGAAATGCATGGAAGCTGTCTGGGCCAAATCCCTTTCGTTGCAACAGGGCGACTGCGAGGGCGTCGCCAGCTGCCAATTGCAGAAGAGCCGAAGTCGTCGGTGCCAGATTGTGCGGACAGGCCTCACGGACCTTGGGAAGCACCAATGCCACCGAGGCGGCGCGGGCCAGCGTACCGCTGGCATCGCTGGTCAGGGCGACGAGAGGCACCCGGCGACGTTTCGCATAGGCCAGCACGTCGGAGAGCTCGGCTGTCTCTCCGGACCAGGACAGCGCGAGGATCACGTCCTCGGCCTGGACCATGCCGAGATCCCCGTGGCTCGCTTCGGCGGGATGCAGGAAATAGGCCGGTGTACCCGTGGACGTGAAGGTCGCGGCGAGCTTCGCGCCGACATGTCCAGACTTGCCAAGGCCCGTGACGATCAGGCGACCCTTCATGTTTTCTATGAGATCAAGTGCAGCCTCAATGTCCCCGGCCATCCCGTCCACGTCATCCGCCAGCGCATTCAGGCCGGCAAGATTGGTGCGGAGTGCCTTGCTGAAATGCTCCAAGGTCATGGTTTCAACAGCCGGTCGATTTCGGTCAGCTTCTGCAGGAGTGCTCCCATCTCGTCCAGTGGAACCATGTTCGGTCCGTCAGAGGGCGCACGTGCGGGTTCCTCATGGGTTTCGATGAAGACTCCCGAAACTCCGACGGCAACGGCAGCGCGTGCCAGCGGTCCCACGAATTCCGCCTGTCCGCCCGACGATTCTCCTTGTGCTCCCGGCAGTTGCACGGAGTGAGTCGCGTCAAAGACGACCGGGCACCCAGTTTGGGCCATGATCGGAATGCTCCGCATGTCCGAGACCAGCATGTTGTAGCCGAAGCTCGCGCCGCGTTCGGTGAGGATGACCTGTTCATTGCCGGTGGATTCGATCTTCTCGACGATGTTGCCAACGTTCCAAGGTGCCATGAACTGCCCCTTCTTCACGTTTATGGCAGCGCCGGTCTCTCCGGCGGCCAGCAGAAGGTCGGTCTGGCGGCAAAGGAATGCCGGGATCTGCAGGACGTCTACGGCCTCGGCGGCAGGTGCGCAGTGCGTGGGTTCGTGAACATCGGTCAGAACCGGGCAGCCGAACTCGTCTCGTATTGCGCTAAGGATCGAAAGGCCTTCGTCGATTCCAGTCCCTCGCCGCCCCTTCAATCCTGATCGGTTGGCCTTGTCATAGCTTGCCTTGAAGACGTAGCCGATGCCGATGTCCTGGCAGAGTCCCAGGAGCCTCTCCGCCAGCATCCGTGAATGTTCAAGGCTCTCGAGCTGGCAGGGACCTGCGATCAGGACGAGCGGTCGTGTCCGGCCGAACGTCACGTTTCCTGCGCTGACTTCCCTCATTCGATGCCCTCCCGCTCCATGATCTCCTCGATGAGCGGTATATCCGAGGGATTGTTCAACTCCCAGAAGGCACGCCCGCGCGCTTCGACCTCAACACATCGAACGGAAATTCCAAATTCAAGGAAGCGCAGCTGTTCAAGGCCTTCCGCCGCCTCGAGTGCACCAACCGCCAGATCGGCATATTGCCTGAGCGCCTCGGGGCGATAGGCATAGCAGCCTACGTGGTGAAAGGTGGGCGTGCCGGACTTGGCGTTCCGATCACCAAAGGGCAGCACTTCCTTCGAAAAGTAGAGCGCGTCGCCGCACTGCATGAACACTGCCGTCGTCGCTCCGACCCGTCCGGCAGCCCGGTCTGCTCGGAGCGAAGCGAGATGACCGTCGTCCGTCTTGAGGACAGGCGTAGCGACTTGCACGGCGGAGTCTCTCATGGCTCCGGCCAGCGCCTCGACATAGTGCGGCGGTGTCAGCGGCGCATCACCTTGGAGATTGATCACGACGTCTGGTACATCCTCCAGCATCCGAAGGGCTTCCGCGCAGCGCTCCGTTCCGTTTCTCGCTCGCTCGGACGTCATCATCACGTCCGCCCCGAACGCTTCCGCGGCATCGGCAATGCGCTTGTCGTCGGTCAGGACGTATACGGCGCTGATGCCCGCAACCTTGCAGGCCACTTCCCAGCTTCTCTGGATCAGAGGCCGTGCATCGCCGGTTGCTCCTCTGAGCATTGCCAGAGGCTTGCCTGGAAACCGGACAGATGGGTAGCGTGCCGGAATGAAGATGACGTTCCGCAAATGAACCTCGCTTTCTGAACCGCTGGCACGAAACACTTGATGAGGCAACCGGGATTGCGACACCGGGATTATGCAAGCCGACCCGGACCGTACACCAATTCAAAATGTGCAAATTTTCACATGGTTGCTGATCCGGCACTATGCGCTGGCTACAACATGGGAGCCAATCACGCACTTGCAGATACTCACAAAAAAAGCCAGACAACCAGGCTTTGCCATATGTAGGGGGTTGAGTTCATCACGATTACGGGCTTGGACAACCCTTGAATCAAATCGGCGTTCTGCTCGAACTGAGAACGAACTCATATTGGCAGCGACGTGCTCACATTGCCGAGAATGAAATTGCTTGCGTGAGATCGGGCCTTGCCAGCCTGTCCGTTGGAGTCATGTCCTGTCCGGGACGCGTGGTCGAGAGGTGCGCCGTTGTTGTTAGCCAGCCAGAAACGCAAGCGTTTCCCTTGCGATCGATCTTGCATGCTGCAGCTGGGAAATGCCCGCCAGAGAAGCTGTCCGGCAGCCATGAGTCATCGAGACCAACGTTCGCGGCCTAAATTTAATTTGGCTTAACTGCTGCGGATGCCAATTTAAGCCAAACGGACATTGCTCAATCAGCGCGCACGCTGCATGGCGCGCGCATGAACACAGACGTCGAACACCAAAGACTGGGGCGATTCGTCGAAACGGCTGTAGGTGGGGAAGCGGTACGTGCCTTTGTCCCGCCACAGTTGCCGCCGACGCCTCCAATTGATCTTCTATCATTGATGGAACCGTTTGGCCTGGCAGAGCGTTCCTTGGGTCGGCTTGACGGGATCATTACGCTCCTGCCGCATCAGGAACTCTTTCTCTACATGTACGTTCGCAAGGAAGCGGTTCTGTCGTCCCAGATCGAAGGTACGCAATCGACTCTCTCGGATCTTCTGCGTTTCGAGACTGATGCGCAGGCTGGAGAACCCATTAATGACATTCGCGAGGTTTCGAACTACGTCGATGCGATGATGTATGGGCTGGAGCGATTGGATGCCCTGCCTCTGTCACACAGACTCATCAGGGACATGCATGCCAGGCTTCTACAAAGTGGACGCGGCGAGACCAAGGACCCTGGCCAGTTCCGACGCTCGCAGAACTGGATCGGCGGGAACAGGCCAGGAAACGCCCTATTCGTACCACCTCCAATAACCGAGTTGGATGCATGTCTTGGCGACCTCGAGCGATTTGTGCACGAAGAAGTGTCACGGCTACCGGCCTTGATCGAAGCCGGGCTTATCCATGTTCAGTTCGAGACAATCCATCCATTCCTGGACGGCAATGGTCGGATAGGCCGACTAATTGTAACGCTGTTCCTCTGCGCCGAGGGCGCATTACGCGAACCGCTTCTCTACCTGAGCCATTTCTTGAAGACCAACCGCGCTGAATACTATCGCCTGCTTCAGGAAGTCAGGGAGAACGGTGCCTGGGAGGCGTGGCTGGAATTCTTCTTGGCCGGTGTTGCCGAAACAGCCAATCAAGCGTTCGAAGCAAGCACGCGTATCGTTGAGCTCTTCAAGGCGGATCGAGGCCTCATCACACGCGAAAGCGATCGAGCAGGTTCGGCACTGCGCATTCACGATCAATTTCAACAAAACCGTATTTGACTGCCAACCAGTTGGTCGAACGCACTGAACTCTCGGCTCCAACGGTCAACGCCGCACTCGCAGATCTGGAACGTCTTGGCATCGTCAACGAAATCACTGGTCGACGTCGCGGCCGTGTCTTCGGATATCGTCCTTACCTCGCAATCCTGAGCGAAGGTACCGAACCGCTCGCCTATGCCCGGCCCTGACGGGCAGGTGATGTCGCGCGTTCCTGATGCTTGGCACTTTCCCCTGGGCGAGTGGAAAGAGACGCTCCGATGGAAGGCCTGCAGCCCGAGAACCCGATTGCCAACATCGACGACGGTAGCGGGATTGCGCACGACCCACGAGAGAAGTCTTTGTCCTGCAAGCAGAATTCTTGGTCCAGTTTGGATCCAGGCTGTCTGAGACGGCGCGGCTACTCCTTTGGGCCGCGTTCGGCCCGAAACCCCGTGGCCACAACGTATTTCTCTCGCGAATCGGCGCGGCTCGCCGGGGGCTTCATGTTGACGACCTTGCCGAATCTCCGCTTGAGCACGACCTGAAGGCTGGAATCCGGGCCGCCGGCAAGGACCTTGGCGACAAAGGTTCCGCCTTCGTCGAGCACGTCGAATGCAAGATCGGCCGCCGCCTCACAGAGTGCCATGATTCTCACGTGGTCGGTCTGCCTGTGCCCGGTCGAATTCGCCGCCATGTCCGACATCACGACGTCGGCCTTGCCGCCAAGCCAGTCCCGGATGCGGTCATCCGCGCCGTCGGACAGAAAGTCCAGCACGTGGACTTCCGCTCCCGGGATCGGGTCGACCTCCTTAATGTCGATGCCGATGACTCGCCCAGCCGCCTTGCCTCGCTGCTCGCCGAGTGTATTCACGCGCCTTGCCGCAACTTGGCACCAGCCACCCGGAGCAGACCCGAGGTCCAGCACCCGCGCGCCCGGATTCAGGAACTGGTGCTTGTCGTCGATTTCGATGAGCTTGTAGGCCGCTCGCCCCCGATAGCCCTCGGCCTTCGCGAGACGCACATACGGGTCGTTCAATTGCCGTTCAAGCCAGCGGGTGGAGGATGACTTCCGACGCCGGGCCGTTGTGACGCGCACTTTCAGGCCGCGTTCCGCTCGTCCGCTTGTCTGCCGTGCCATGAGTGTCACTGAACCAAAGCGTGCAGGAATTGCAAGACGCGGCGCTTGGAATGGTCGCTTGTAGCTGAAGCCGTTCGCCACCGATGCTTCGCGGAAATTCGGTGCACTCTCCTGCTTCGTTCGAGTGAACTGATTTGAAAGTCGAAGCGATGGTGAGCCGCAGGGCTCAGACCTGTCCGAGTACATCCCTCACGTAGCGGCGGGTTTCGCGGTACGGAGGAACTTCGCCAAATTTCTTCACCGCATAGGGTCCAGCGTTGTAGGCGGCAACCGCCAGTCGCCATTTCCCGAAGACGCGATACTGTTCGGCCAGGTAGCGTGCGCCACCTTCAAGGTTCTGGACTGGATCGTAGGGGTTGATGCCAAGAGACCTGGCTGTTGCAGGCATGAGCTGTGTCAATCCGATGGCGCCCCTGCGCGAACGGGCGTCCGCGTCCCATCTGGACTCTTTCATGATTAGCCGAAGGAACACGTCTTCCGGGATATCGTAGCGCCACGCCAACTCGCAAGCGACCCTCAGAAATTGCGGCGAATCCGCGACGGGATTCTCTTTCAGAGCCGTCACTTCCGGGTTCTCTGATGTGCATGCGTCCCGAAGTCTTGGCCGAATCGAACTGATATGGTTCGCAACAACGGTATCCAAAGTCGCAGCCTGACGCAGGGACGGCTTCGTCTTGAACGCCGACACCGGCGTCTCCGCCACGACGGGAAATGCCAGCGCCAGACAAATAGGAAGGACTGCTTTACTTATGCAGGCAAATCGATGCAAGAAATCCCCCCAAGGGTTCCATGCCATGAAGATCGCAACATAGCCTTGGGGCCTGATTCCGGCAACGGGTAGGCATTGACGATAGAAAATGCTGTGGCAAAAGGGTCACAATGAGCAAAGTCGCCATTGTTACCGGAGCCTCGCGCGGGCTTGGGGCCGCACTTGCCGAGGCGTTGGCCAAAGACCATCATGTCATAGCCATGGCTCGAACGTCCGGTGGTCTCGAAGACCTTGATGACCGCATCCGGGCAGCCGGCGGAAGCGCGACGCTCGTGCCTGTCGATCTAACCGATTCCGACGCCTGTGCGGCCGTGTGTCGAAGCGTTCAGGAACGATGGGCGCGTGCCGACCTTTGGGCGCATGCGGCAATCCATGTCGCGCCACTGGCGCCCGCCGCGCACCTTGATCCCACAGACCTTAAGAAGTCCCTTGCAACCAATGTCACCGCAACGGCCACGCTGATCGCTTGCATGGCTCCGCTTCTTGAGGCTGCGGAGAACGGCAAGGCAATCTTCTTCGACGATCCCCGCGCTGGCGAGAAGTTCTTCTCCGCTTATGGCGCGACGAAGGCGGCGCAAGTATCGCTTGCCAGATCCTGGGCGGCTGAGACCGTGCGCACAGGTCCGCGCGTGATGATTCTCTCGCCACCGTCCATGCCGACGGCTACCCGGGCAAGGTTCTTTCCAGGCGAAAACAAGGGCGCCTTGACCTCACCCGATGCCGCCGCGCGCAGCATCCTGGCTGCCATCAGTTGACCGGTCGCGAGAGTCGACAATTGCTCATCCAAAGTCTGGGGTGATCGGCCGAGACATGTTTCTTGGCGCGTTTGGCCCAGGCAAATCAAGGTCCCATGTCGCAGAACCTATCCTTCAAGAAGATTCGCGCACATGGCCGCATGGGCGACAACCGCGCCTTGTCCGGCGCGACGCGCTCCCCTAAAGCAGTGGCATGCGCATTCTCATCACCAATGACGACGGCATCAATGCACCTGGCCTCCGGGTTCTGGACGAAATCGCACGTGAAATCGTCGGCGAGGACGGCGAGGTCTGGACCGTGGCGCCTGCGTTTGAACAGTCGGGCGTCGGACACTGCATCAGCTATACGCATCCCACGCTTCTGTCCCAGTTCGGTCCGCGATGCTTCGCCGCCGAAGGGTCGCCAGCCGATTGCGTGCTCGCCGGGCTTCATCAGGTGATGAAGGATGCGCCACCCGATCTCGTGCTTTCGGGAGTGAACCGGGGCAACAACGCGGCCGAGAACGTCCTCTATTCCGGCACCTTGGGGGCGGCCATCGAGGCCGCGCTGCAGGGGATTCCCGCGATCGCGCTGAGCCAGTTCTTCGGACCGGAAAGCGCCAATCTGAAAAACCCGTTCGAAGCCGCCCTCGAACACGGGGCCGAGACCGTGCGGGCGCTCCTGAAGGACGGGATCTGGGAGGACGAGTCCTATCGGGTCTTCTACAACGTCAACTTCCCGCCGAAATCCGCAGCCGCTGTTCGTGGCATTCGGGTCACGTCCCAGGGCTGGCGCGAGGGAACCAGATTCGGCATCGAGCCGCACCGCTCGCCGTCGGGCCGCATGTTCCTCTGGGTCAAGGGAGGCCCTCAGCACACACCGACGGAACCTGGAACGGATGTGGCCGCGAATCTCGACGGCTACATCTCGGTTACCCCGCTTCGGGCAGACCTGACGGCGCATGACGTGATCGAGACCCTGCGTGGCCGGCTTGATTCATGACTCCCAAGGACGAACAGCGTATGCAGTTCGTGTTTTCGCTCCGCCAGCACGGAGTTACGGATGCGCGCGTTCTTGAAGCCATGGAGACGATTGACCGGGGAGACTTCGTGAAGGGCATCTTTGCCGAACGAGCATATGAGGACACGCCGCTTCCGATCGCTTGTGGCCAGACAATCAGCCAGCCGGCCATCGTGGGCCTCATGACGCAGGCGCTCGCCGTCGCCCCGCGCCACAAGGTGCTCGAGATCGGCACCGGATCGGGTTACCAGGCGGCCGTCCTCAGTCTGCTGGCGCGACGGGTCTACACGGTCGATCGGCACGGGAGATTGGTCCGCGAGGCGCGGGAGGTCTTCGAGCGCTTGGGGCTCGCCAACATTACGGCAATGACTTCAGATGGAACCCGTGGATTCCCCGAACAGGCTCCCTTCGATCGGATCATCGTGACCGCGGCCGCCGAGGACCCACCAGGACCACTCCTTGCCGAATTGAAGACCGGCGGCATCATGGTGGTGCCCGTGGGCCGGTCCGACGCAGTGCAGGTTCTGATCAAGGTAACCCGGACCGAAACGGGGTTCGATTACGACGAGCTCTTGCAGGTGCGTTTCGTGCCACTCATTGAGGGCATGGGCGACGGATAGAGCCAAACTTGGACTGGACGTCCCATGCCGTCGGCGTGCGTCAGCATCGGGCGAACGGCGGCATCAGTGCGGCCGACGCCTTTTTTGTTGGCGTGAATCAACCAATCAATGCTATGATACGAAGAGTGTCGCGACAGTGAAGTACAGGCAGGTGCGTTACGCGACATCGCCGACGGTCCGGAGATGGCTGCGGCATCAGGCATGAGGAGCAACTACATGACTCATTTGGCGTTTCCAATTCGGCTGGCTGTCCTGCTGTCCGGCACCATGGCGCTTGTCGCTTGCGGTGGATACGATCCACGCAACTTCGACATCGACTTCCGCGGAGCGACCGGGCAGCTGGACACGACGGCGGCTGTGCGTGCCGCCATTGGTTCCGCACCGACGGCCGACAACAAGGCCGAGAACCCCTCGCAGCCGCGCCGCGTGCCTGAGTCTGCCACAGGTTCGGCAAGCGTAGTTGAACTTGCCGGTTCGGCAATTGAAAGGGCCGACGGAGCATCCCCGGCCTCTGTTCCTGTGCGCCATCGGGTGGTTGCAGGAGAGACCGTGTTCACGATTGCGAGGCACTATGGCGTGTCGGCCGAAAGCATTTCCGAGAGGAACGGGCTTGGACCCAACCCGGCGCTTCAGGTCGGCCAGTACCTGATGATCCCGCCAGCGGATGCCGCGGGAGCCATAGAGACCACGACAGTGGCAATGCCGGGCTCAGGATCCGAAACGCCGCTGCCGCCGTCGGCTTCGAAGCCCCTGCCAGACACTGAGATAGCAGCAAGGGCGCCGACAACGAGACCGGCAGGGCTTGAGGACGAGCAAACGGCTGCTTCGGACAATTCCCGCCTCAGGATGCCGGTCCAGGGCAACATCGTGCGGCCCTTCCAGAAGGGCTCAAACGAAGGCATCGGGATTTCGGCGGCGGCCGGCACAGCCGTTGTCGCTGCGGACGCGGGCACGGTCGCCGCAATCACGCGCGATACCGATCAGGTGCCGATCCTGGTGCTTCGCCATGAAGGCAGCCTGCTGACGGTTTATGCCGGTTTGGACAATATCGCCGTGGATAAGGGCGACAGGGTCAGGCGCGGCCAGAAAATCGCAGTCGTGCGCGATGCAAACCCGCCGTTCCTGCACTTCGAGGTGCGGGAGGGTTTCAACAGCGTGGACCCCGGGCCCTACCTGAACTAGCGCGACCTTCTTTGTCCGGAAAGCGTCGTGCGCAGTAGTTTCCGTGGAGACTCCGGATGGGGATTGTAACCAATGGGATATTGCGCAACCGCATGTTTGCGCTTGCCACAATCGCAGGGGCGATTGCGTTCTTTGTCTATGATCTCGTCTATGACGCACTCTATGAAGACGCCTTTCCGTCCTATCACTTCTTCATCGAGTTGCTTGTATTCTTCGCAGTATCGGCGGTGCTCTTGATTGGCATAAGTGACGTGCTTCGATTGCGCAGAAGGCTGTCTCGCGAAGAACAGCGCAACGACATGTTTTCCCGCGCTCTGGCACAGAGCATCGATCTGCAGATGGATGAATGGAAGATGACTCCGAGCGAGAAGGAAGTCGCTTGGTTCATAATCAAGGGATACCGGTTTTCCGAGATTGCCCGTGCGCGCGGAGTCAAGGCAACCACATCGCGCCTTCAGGCCACGTCAATTTATGCAAAGGCAGGGGTCAGCGGGCGTTCCGAGTTCGTGGCCGAGATCATCCAATCGCTGATGGAGTCCATACCGGAAGAAACCCGATCCAGAGACATGAATTCAGCAACCGAGCACGAACGAAATTGAATTCGAGAGGCGGTCCTTCTGAATTCATCTGGTACTGCATCCGTCGGAACGGTGTTGCTCGCCGCAAGGGTTGGACACGAGGCGTCAACGTTGGCGAGTTGCGCCGACACATTGAAGGCCAAGCTGACGAAAGTGTCGAGGTCTGTGTTGCGACAAAGTTCCGCGTAGTGACCAGAGAGCGACTTTCGCAGGTGTTCTTCAATCGAGTTCGCGGTGTTGTCGGCATGGAAATCAAGCTTGCCGATGCGGTTTCCCGGATTGCGCCAACGCAAATGATTGCGAACAACCTGGGATTTGATCGGGCCTTGGATCGGTTTCATGCCGAGCAGGGCATTGACAGCAGTGGCTTTGCCACAAGGGGGATGGTGCGCGCCTTTTCTGCTGAGCAGTTTCTGCTTCCAGGTGGAGATGGGGATGAACCTGTCAAGTTGTATCGCGGCTCGACCACGGTCGATGCATTGCCACCAGCCGAAAATGAACACGCCGCCGGTCTCGTGGATGGGATCGGGCACTGGATGATTCAAAACCAATCCAACGATGGCCGAATTCCTTACAAGTACTGGCCAAGCAGAGGCATGGAATCTCCTGCCGACAACGCTATCCGAAACTTCCTTGCCTCGTGGTCACTTGCCCGGTTGGCAAAGTTCAGGAGAAGCGCCAGACTCGGCGAAGCGGCACGGCGCAATTTGCGCTTCAACCTGTCACGGTATTTCCAGCATATCGGGAATGGTCGCGGTGCGATCGTAGAGTCGACCGGAGCGAAACTCGGCGCCTCTGCGGTCGCCGGGCTGGCCATTCTCGAAGCGTCTGACGGACAAGAGTTTCTTGAGGAACTGGGCATGCTTGCGGAAGGAATCAACTCGCTGGCGGACGAAGATTCTGGATTCCGCACGTTCTTCTTTCCAAGGGCACGCGATGGCGACAACTGGAACTTCTACTCGGGAGAAGCCCTGTTGTTTTGGGCGGAAGCTACGCGTCTTGGAATTCCAGAGGCACCTACGCTGGCGCAATGCGCGAACACTTTCGAGCTTTGCCGTGCACGGCATAAGAGGAAGAGGAATCCGGCGTTCGTGCCTTGGCATACACAGGCCTGCGCGTCGCTGTTTGCGCAAACCGGCCGTCGGGAGTTCGCGGACTTTGCCTTTGAACTCAACGATTGGCTCTTGCCGATGCAGCAGTGGGACGGATTGCCTCCAGACATGCGAGGCCGGTTCTACGATCCGGCACGTCCAGACTTTGGCCCTCCGCATGCCGCTTCGACGGGGGCATATGTGGAAGGAATTGCCGAAGCGGCAGCTCTTGCGCATACCGTGGGAGACCACGCCCGCGCTTCTTCGTACGAACTCGCGATCAGTCGGGGATTGCGGTCGCTGAGGCAATTGCAGTTCCGAGATGCGCGGGATGCATTCTATGTCTCGAAGAGGAACCGCGTGATGGGCGCACTCCGTACCGAAGTCTACGACAACGCGGTTCGCGTGGATTCCGCTGCTCACGCACTGTTGGCGGCGATGAAGATTCTGCAACCTGCAATCGGTGTCTCTTGACGGGAGGTCGGCTGATTCGATCATCGAATTGCGTGTCCAGCCCGAATTCACATAGACGACGCGCGTTCAGCAGTATCCGCGTTCGGCCGTGGCGGGCGCATCCGGCCAGTTGTCCGAGGGCAAGACGAAGAATCCTCGTCCGCAGGGAGGCAGGACATCGAATATCAAGTGTATGCGTTCCTCATCGGATTGGTTTTCCGCCCAGTGTCTGGCCTTGTTGTTGAAGACCCAGAGCTCGCCTTCCTGCATCACGACTGTTTCGTCATCGGTAGAGAGCGGACTGCCCTCTGGGCTTTTGAGGACCAGGTGGAATCGGTCCCTGATGCGATAGTATTCGCCGATGTCTATATGGGGGAACACCTTGCATCCGGGCTGGAGTGCCACCAGAGTCGCGCGCCCAAGCTGACCTTCCATCGCGTCGGCAACCCTTTGGCAAAATGCCAACGTAAGGGGAAACCTCCGAGCTGCTGGTGCAAAGCTGCTCTCATGAACATTATTCGCGTTTTTCGCGCCATGCGGCAACGGCTTCTTTGCGGAGCGCAAGAAGATGTTTCGAGTATTCCGCTGGCACCGGACATTTCGCTGGCGGCTTGTGTCCGCAAACCAGATTTCAGGTGACGCGTCCAGTTCCGCAAGAATCGGCGGAATGTCCTCGTCTTCTGAAATTCTGATGAAATGAGGCATGTTTTTGGCGGATTTTATGTCAGGGCAAGCATTCTGCGATCCGTTCATGGCTCTCCGCTAAGGTACTCGCGGCAGATTCGAGCCTGATTCCGCATGACCCTGTAGTCGCTGAACATCTTTATGATCGGTGAGTCATCGGGAAGTCTCTCGATTTCATCTGCTGCCCGGTTTCGAAATTCGGAACTGTAGTCAACAATTTGCGGGCAAACCTCAGAAGTCGTCGGCACGCAGGCTGTCAGCAAGATCATCGGCAGTGGGAGCGCTATTCTGCATCGCCTCAAGCATTTTGCGGCGTAGCTCCGCAAGTCTTGGATCCTCGTCGCCGTCGCCATCGCCGTCGCCATCGCCGTCCCCGTCTCCGTCTCCGTCGCCATCGCCGTCCCCGTCTCCGTCTCCGTCGCCATCGCCGTCCCCGTCTCCGTCTCCGTCTCCGTCGCCATCGCCGTCCCCGTCTCCGTCCCCGTCTCCGTCGCCATCGCCATCGCCGTCTCCGTCGCCGTCCCCGTCTCCGTCGCCGTCCCCGTCTCCGTCTCCGTCGCCATCGCCGTCCCCGTCTCCGTCTCCGTCTCCGTCTCCGTCCCCGTCGCCATCGCCGTCTCCGTCCCCGTCTCCGTCGCCGTCGCCGTCGCCATCGCCGTCGCCATCGCCGTCTCCGTCCCCGTCTCCGTCTCCGTCTCCGTCTCCGTCTCCGTCTCCGTCGCCGTCTCCGTCGCCATCGCCGTCCCCGTCGCCATCGCCGTCCCCGTCCCCGCCATTTTGTGCGCGAGCCTCGTTGAAATAGGGCACAATCTTCCAGCCCAGCAGTTGGATTCCGCTCAGCATTGGAAGCATCAAGGTCAGAAGCGCACCACCCAGAAGCATAGGCAGCAACCGAAATGAGAGTGGTGCGAACTTCTTCCTTTCCTGACTTTTGCTTTCTTGAGTCTTGCGATGCACTTTCTCGGTTCCATCACCCTGGCAGTGAGCATCCTACCACGAACAGCGAATTCAAATGCCACTGTGCATTAGTATGATCGCTATCCTCGATTTGTTATAGGATCTGCCTTCAAGCGCTCCAAGTGCAGCGCAGTTCCTTGTCAGCACGCCCGATTCCGGACTCGTCGTGCAATTGCGGCCAGCATGTTCCACTTCGCTGTTCCACGACGAATTTGCTGGTAATGTCCGTCGACAATGCACGCACATGAATCGGGAAGCACTGAAGGCCAGGGTGATCGGGGCTGCCGAAGACATCCGCTTGCTCGCGCGGCCAATTGAGCCGTTTAGGCATCCCGGTGCCACGACATGACCCAACGGCTGAAGCACAAGCAGAGATTGCCCAGGCCATTGCCTGCCACGCATGCTCCGGAGGCATGCCGGAGATTGTCGTCATCAGAGCTGCAGAGCGATACGTACGCGATATCTTGCCCTCATTCAGCGCCAACCCCAATTTCGGATACGGCACTCGGACCGCAAATGTGCTGAGCCGGGAATTGGGTCGCGTCAGGCTTGGAACCCGGTACGACAAGGACATTGCGGCAACCGGTCTCAACATTGTTCCCGTCGTTCATGTGCGTCACGGCTGCGCCATTCGTCCGGCCAGTTCGAGCGACAACTAACTTCACCGCATGTTCTTGGCTCGGCACGTCCAAATCGTAACGGAAGGCGGCGTGTCGCCGGCGGTGTCTTGCGCGACGGAAATGTGGCGCCGTTGAAGCTGGGTTGCCTGAGCGGCATTGAATTCAACCACGGGTTCGGAGGACGCGACGTGCCGTTCGTGTCAGTAGCGCTGAGATTCCGCAAAATGCCCGAATATCGCCTGTCCTTGCCGATGTCGACGCCATGGTCACTCACGAACCAACTGGAGGAGCGTCGCTAGGAGAGCCTTGAGGGCCTCGGGACATCCGGGCACATGTTCACGTTCCGTGAGATGAACTCCGGTTATGCGGTTCGCATTGACATGCGACATTTCGAATTGCGCAGCATGATCGATACACCGGACGCGCCGTGTCGATTGTCGCAGGTGGACAGCCGGGGCAGGCATTCGATGCCGGCTCCATTCGCGTCAGCTCCCTTTCCGTTCGGACAGATTGCTCAGCTGCATTCCACCAACAACTGGAGAGTCCCGTTCGGCGCAGCTTCCCTCATAGGGTGCCCATTTACCGGGTCGAGATCATGCCAACGATTTCATAGGTTCTCGCTAGAACGGGTGCGGCGACCTCGCGAGCACGGGCGGCACCTTCCCCCAGAATGCGGTCGATTTCGGCAAGATCACCCAGAAGGCGGTTCATCTCGCCCGTGATGGGTGCCAGGGTCTCGACCGCCACCTCGGCGAGATGTGGCTTGAACTTGCCCCATCCTTGGCCGGCGACCTCGGTCATCACCGCATCCGGCAACTGCCCTGTCAGGCCGGCATAGATGTCGATCAGGTTGCGGGCTTCGGGCCGTTCCTCGAGTTCGCCGTAGGTCTCGGGCAGGGGATCCGCGTCGGTTCTTGCCTTCCGGAACTTGAGCGCGATCGTGTCGGCATCGTCCGAGAGGTTGATCCGGCTCATGTCCGAGGCATCGCTTTTTGACATTTTCTTCGTGCCGTCACGCAGGCTCATCACTCGCGTGGCCGGACCTTCGATCATTGGTTCGGTAATCGGAAAGAAGTCTGTCTCGTAGTCGTGGTTGAACTTCGCGGCGATGTCGCGCGTGAGTTCCAGATGCTGTTTCTGGTCTTCGCCAACGGGCACGTGGGTAGCGTGATAGACAAGAATGTCGGCAGCCATGAGCGCAGGATAGGCGAACAGGCCGAGCGATGCGTTTTCCGCGTTCTTCCCGGCCTTGTCCTTCCACTGCGTCATGCGACCCATCCATCCCATGCGCGCAACGCAATTGAAGATCCATGCCAGTTGCGCGTGTTCCGGCGCCTGACTCTGGTTGAACAGGATTGATCGTCGCGGATCTATGCCGGACGCCATGAAGGCTGCCGCCGCCTCACGCGTGTTCCGGACCAGGTCGTCCGGCTTCTGCCACGTCGTGATCGCGTGCAGATCGACAAGGCAGTAGATGCACTCCTGCCTGCCGTCGTCCTGTATGTCGACGAAGCGCTTTAGCGCCCCGAGATAGTTGCCGAGCGTCAATCCGCCGGACGGCTGGATTCCCGAAAACACGCGGGGGATGAATGCTGGGGCCGACATGTGGCTGCGATCCTCTGGATTTTCCTGCTCGCGGGCCTTACCGAGAGCTTGTTTCTCCGTCAAGAAAGGCAAGCGATGCGAGACGATGGATTGCAGCCAACCTTCAATACCCTGCCGCCGGCGGTTGTGGCCTTGGCGGTGGTGATTTTCGTGATCGAGGTGCTACTGGCGTTTGGGGCCCGGGGTTATGTCGGCGGGCCCGCAGCCTTTGGCTGGCGCACGGAAGCGATTCGGGAATTTGCCTTCTATGGCCCGCTTCTGGCCTGGATCATCGAAACCGGCAACTGGACGCCGGAGCACCTCCGCCGGTTCGTCACCTATCCATTCATACATCAGGGATTCGCCCATGCGACATTCGTGATCGTTTTCCTCCTGGCCATGGGGAAGCTCGTGGGCGAGGTGCTGGGCAACTTTGCTGTCCTGGTCCTGTTCTTCTGCTGTGGCGCTTTTGGCGCTCTGATCTTTGCCGGTTTGACAAGTGACGAGTTTCCTCTGATCGGCGGCTTTCCATCGGTCTACGGCTTGATCGGCGCCTACACTTTTCTGCTCTGGGTCGGTTTTGGCGCAACCGGGCAGAACCAGTATCGCGCCTTCACGCTGATCGGATTCCTGCTTGGCATCCAGCTTGGGTTCGCGATCATCTTCGGTGGGTCGAATGACTGGGTGGCAGATGCGGCCGGCTTTGCGCTGGGTTTCGTGCTCGCTCCTGCGCTCGCACGCGGTGCGTTTCGCGGATTTCTGGACCGGATGCGGCGGCGATAGCAGAATCCCGTCTACCGCTGCATCGCCGTCCTGAATTCGGCGACGGAGAACGCCTTGAGGGCAATGCCGGCAACGGCATAGATCAAGAGCCCCAGAACGCAGAGCAGGGCGAGGCTGGCGATCGCCGCAAGCTCGCCCGCCGCCGCGACGGGGTCCAGCAAGCGATCCAGGATCCAAAGTCCGGCAGCCATCACAGCCGTTGCGAAAATCATACGCGGAACGCGCATTCGGACCTGAGCGTCCAGTTCGGCGGCCCGGCCCATTTTTTTCGAACCAATGTAAAGCAATGCCAGCATGAACCATGCTGCAATCGTCGTGCCGATTGCCGCGGCAATGTATCCAATGAACGGTGCAAGCCCGATCGCAAGGATCGCATTGACCAGCATCGCAGCAGCGGCAAAGCGGAACGGGTTCCTCGTGTCCTGTCGCGCAAAATAGAGGGGCTGCAGGGCCTTTTGCAGCACGAAGGCCGGGAGACCAAGGCCGTAGACCGCCGTGGCAAGCGCCGTGGCAGCCGTGTCGGCCGGTCCGAACGCCCCATGCTCGAATAGTGTGCGCACCATCGCAGCCGGAATCACTGCAAGCGCGGCAGCGGCGGGAATGGCTAGAGCCAGGGACATCTCGACTGCCCTCGAGAACGCGAACTGGCCGCCTTCCGTGTCGCGGGCCGCCAGGCGACGCGAGAGATCCGGCAGAAGCACGATCCCGATCGCGATGCCGACAACGCCGAGTGGCAGCTGGTAGAGCCGGTCCGCAAAGGACAGCCATACGATTGCACCGTCAAAATAGCTTGCCACTTGCCGGCCCACGAGGAGATTGATCTGGACGACACCGCCAGCCAGCATGGCGGGCGCGGCAATCACGGCAAGTCGCTTGAGTTCGGGGGTCCATCGCGGCCAGCCCGGCCGGAGGACAAAACCGGCCGTCCGCGCCGCCAACCAGACGAGGGCGAGCTGCGCGATGCCAGCAAGAACCACTCCGAATGCCAGAAGCGTGCCGTGGCGTGCGCTTTCCGCATCCCCGATCACGGATCGTCCGTAGCCAAGCTCCGCAAGGATCATCACGCCGATCAGGACGATGTTCAGTAGCACCGGAGCAGCTGCGGCAGCGGCGAATTTTCCGCCCGCGTTCAGGACGCCGGAAAAGAGTGCGGCGAGGGAAATGAACACGACATATACAAACACGATCCGTCCAAGCGTAACGGCCGCGTCGAAGCGCATGTCGTTCGCAAACCCGCTGGCCATTGCAAGAACGAGCCACGGCATGAAAACCGTGCCGAGGACCGCAATGACGATCAGGATCAGCGTCAGTCCCGACAGTGCGTCTCGTGCAAAGCCGTGTGCATCCTCGCCGACCTCCAGCTTCTTTGCGAACATGGGCACGAAAGCCATGTTGAAGGCGCCTTCCGCGAAGAACCGTCGGAACATGTTGGGAAGGGAGAAGGCCACGAGAAATGCTTCCGCCACCGGACCGCTGCCAAGCCATGCCGCGATCAGGATGTCGCGGACAAAGCCGAGTATGCGCGACAGGAACGTCCATGCCCCCACAGTCACGGCACCGGATATGAGCCGAATCGTGGTCATGGAATCGCCGCGCCTCGATGCATTCGCCATGTCGCGTCGAAGATCATGGCGCAGCGGCCCGTTCGGCACCTGCCTCGATGGCGGCGCGGAGACGTGCTTCAAGCGTCCTTTGCTTAGACTTCGAATGGTATTTGAGGCCGAACATGTCCTTCACGTAAAATGTGTCGACGACCTGCGCGCCGTACGTCGCGATGACTGCACTTGCAATGTAGACATTCGACTGCGCGAGCGCGTGTGCGAGGTCGTAGAGCAGCCCCGGGCGGTCGCGAGTGTCGACTTCGATGATCGTGTAGATGTCCGAGCCCTCGTTGTCGAACGAGATGGAAGTCGGCACGCCGAAGGCGCGCTCCTTCATCTTCCGCCGATCCTTGTTGATGAGTGATTCACGCGGCAAGGTCTCGCCCTTCAACGTTTTTTTGATCACGCCTCGCAGTCGCTGCATCTGGTCCGTGCCGTAAGGGCTTCCGTCTCTGTCCTGAATCCAGAAGACTGCGGTCGCATAGCCGTCGGAAGACGTGTAGGTCCGCGCGTCGACAACATTCGCGCCTGCAAGGGCCAGCGCGCCGGACAGTCGGGCAAAGATGCCTGGATGGTCTGCGAGCGCAAAGCAGATTCGAGTCGCATCCCGCGCCTCGTCAGGCATCACGTCACTCCGGATTTCGCTGTCGCCGATTCCGGAGAGCAGACGCGCCAATACCTGGTGCGCGTCATGTGGCAGACCCTGCCAATAGGGTCCGTAGTGGCGGGAGGTCTCGTGCTGGAGGGCTTCTTCGTCCCAATCCGCCAGCGCTGCGCGGAGCGCGGACTTGGCTTCTGACTCCATGCTGCCGCGATTGATGGCCTCCATCCCGCGTTCAAGGGCATCGGCAGTCATCGCGTGAAGATCGCGCAGCAACTGCGCCTTCCAGTTGTTCCAGGTGCCCGGACCTACACCCCGGATGTCGCAGACCGTCAGCACGGTCAGCAGGTCGAGCCTTTCCCGGGATTGAACCGCCTTTGCAAAGTCGCGCACCGTGCGGGGTTCCGACAGGTCGCGCTTCTGGGCCATGTCAGCCATCAAGAGATGGTAGCGGACAAGCCACTCGACCGTCTCTACGTCACTCTCCGAGAGCCCGAATCGTCGCGCGGCCTTGCGGGCGATATGTGCTCCGAGGATCGAGTGGTCTTGCTTGCGCCCCTTTCCGATGTCGTGCAACAGGAGCGCCGTGTAGAGGACCTTCCTGTTGACGCCTCTTTCCAGGATGCCGCTTGCCACCGGCAGTTCCTCGACCAGTTCGCCGCGTTCGATCCCTGCCAGGTTCGAGATGCATTGGATGGTGTGCTCGTCCACCGTGTAGTGGTGGTACATGTTGAACTGCATCATCGCCACGATGGGCTCGAATTCCGGAACAAGTGCCGCGAGCACGCCGAGTTCGTTCATGCGCCGGAGCGCTCTCTCGGGGTTCCCGTGTTCAAGAAGCGTATCGAAGAAGATCCGGTTTGCTTCGGGCGACCGGCGCATATCGTCGTCAATCAGGTCGAGGTTCGCCGTGATCAGCCGCATTGCGTCCGGATGGATCAGGTAGCCCGTGCGCAGCGCTTCTTCGAATATCCTCAACAGGTTAAGCTTGTCCGCCAGAAAGGTGCGCTCATCGGCAATGTCAAGGCGATTGTGGCGCAGCATGTACCGGTCACCCACACGCTTTCGGCGCTGGAAGAAGCTTGCAAGTGACGGCGCCTTTTTTACGTGCTTAGCCTCCAGTGCGGTCAGGAAGATGCGGGTAAGCTCTCCGACTACGGTGGCGTGCCGGAAGTAGTCCAGCATGAAGCGCTCGACGGCGGGACGGTCTGCCCCGTCCTTGTAGCCAAGCCGTTCCGCAAGCATTGGTTGAACGTCTATGGTCAACTGGTCCACCGCGCGTCCGGCAAGCATGTGGAGATGGCACCGGACTGCCATGAGAAACGTCTCGGCAGCCCGAAACTTTTCGTATTCCTCGGCGCTCAGCAAGCCGGTCCGCACCAGCTCCGCCGCATCCGATACGCCGTGAATGTACTTCCCGATCCAGAAGAGTGTCTGGAGGTCCCTCAGACCGCCCTTGCCCTCCTTTATGTTGGGTTCGATGATGTACCGCCGACCACCGTGACGACGGTGACGGGAGTCGCGTTCCTGCAGCTTGGATTCAATGAATTCGGAGACCGTCTTGCTGAAGAGCTCCTTTTTCAACCGCACCGCCAACTCATCTGCCAGGGTGCTGTTGCCGACCAGGAAACGATGTTCCAGAAGCGCCGTGCGGATCGTGTGGTCGTCATGCCCGAGCCGGATGCAGTCGGTTATGTTCCGTGTTGAATGCCCCACTTTCAGATGCAGGTCCCAAAGCACGTAGAGCATGCTTTCGATCAGGCTTTCGGCCCAAGGCGTGACTTTCCAAGGCATGAGGAACAGAAGATCCACGTCCGAGTATGGCGCCATCTCGCCCCGGCCGTAGCCGCCGACGGCGAGAACCGCGATGCGTTCGCCGTCTGTCGGATTGGGGTTGGGGTGGAGCCAGGTCGAAGTTGCTTGAAAGGCGGTCTCAACCACGCCATCGGTCAGGTGCCGAAATGCAAGTACCGTGTCGCGTGATGCGAACGGCTTTGCTTCCAGCGCATCAGTGATGGTGGCGCGTCCGCTGTGGACTGCCTGTGTCAAACACTCGATTATCCGGCTTCGCGTCCCGGTGCCGCGACCGGGCGGCAAGTCACCCATGTCGTCCGCGATCTTGGCCAGCACGGTTGCGCCGTCATAAATCTGAACCGCGCTCAGACCCAGATCCGGAAAGACGGGACTGTCCGGGTCCTGTGGGGGCTCAGAAGCCCGCGCTGCCAAAGCTTGTTGGGGCGGGGTCAATAACGATCACCTGGTTGTACTCGACCTGCGCGACGGCAAGTCCACGTTCATTCGTGCCGTCTGGCAGCAAACGGAAGGGTCCGTTGACGCCTGCAAATCCGGCGGTCTGGGTCAGGGCGTCTGCTCGCAGGGCATTGCTCTTGCCCTGGGCGACAAGCGCGCCGATCGCCGCGATTCCGTCATAGGCAAGGCTGGCGATCGGGCTGGGTTGCGAATCGTAGACTCCGGCATAACGGCGGTTGAACTGCTGTGCCAGCACCGGCGCGGGGGTCGCAAACCACGCTCCCTGAAGCCCCTTGAGGGACAGCGCGCTCGATGGCACGTCGAGCCTCTGCAGGCCGATGAACTGCGCCGTGTCCCGGTCAATGCCGTACTCCGGCAACAATGCCGCCAGAAAGGGCAGTGCGCCTGAATTGCCTGAGGTCACGAATATCGTGTCCGCGCCGTAGGCAAGGAAGCTGCTTGCGATGCCGGGAATCGCGTCGACCACGCCTTGTTGCGACAGGGCGAATGACTGGACGCCGAGCACGTCTCCACCTGCCTCGCGTGCGGCCTGCTCGATCGCTTCGGCACCCACGCGTTCCGCAGGATCGTCTGCGTGCACGATGAAGATGCCGCTCTTGCCCTGGCTGAGCGCGTATTCGACAAGCCGGTCGGCCGTGGTCTGGAAAGTGTTGCCCAGAATAAAGACATTTTCCCCCGCAACGGCCGGATTGTTGGAGAAGGTCAGCACATTGATGCCGCTGGCGGCTGCCACCTGGCCTACGGCGCGTGCGTTTTCGGCGAACAGCGGTCCGAGAATGATCTTTGCGCCGTCCTGGATCGCGAGTCGTGCCGCCTCTGCGGCGCCTTCGGGCGTGCCGACGGTGTCGTACACCCGCAAACTGACTTCGATCGAGCCCAAGTCCTCCACTGCCATAAATGCGGAGTTTTCGAGCGACTGTGCCAGAATTGCGCCGTTCGGGGCGGTCTTTGGCACAAGCAGTGCGACCGGCACTTCCTCTTTCGGGTTGATCAGTGGCCCTATCGTCGACGTTGTGGGTTCGCATGCTGCAAGCACGGCAAGTGCTGTCATCCAGGTCATGACCTTGCGGCAAAGCGGCAAACGGGCAAGCATTGGATTCTCCTCGGACAGTTCGGTGCGACCCTATGCAGAAACACGTCCCTAGTAAATCACGCAACGCAGCGGTGAGCAAAGCATCTAACGGTGAAACCCTTGTTGCAGGCCTCCATCTGGTTTCCACACCGCTGGGGAATGCACGCGACATCACGCTCCGGGCGCTTGACGTTCTCCGCGCTGCCGACCTCTTGGTTGCAGAGGACACGCGAAGCCTGAGACGGCTGATGAACATCCACGGAATCCCGCTCGCCGGACGAAGAGTCATGGCTTACCACGACCATAGCGGGGATCGGGACCGAAAGGCTGTGCTTGACGCGTTGAGGCAGAACGCGTCAGTGGCCTACGCCTCGGAGGCGGGTACGCCCCTCGTGGCGGACCCGGGATATGCCTTGGTAAGGACAGTGATCGGCGAGGGGTACAGGGTTCTGCCCGTGCCCGGTCCCTCCGCCTTGATCGCCGCACTGACCGTGGCCGGTCTGCCTTGCGACCGGTTTGCGTTTGCGGGGTTCCCGCCTTCGCAACGCAAGGCGCGAAGGCGGTTTCTGCAACTGCTCGCCGATGTGCCCGGCACGCTCATTCTCTACGAAAGTCCTCGCCGCACGGGCGCGACGTTGCAGGATGCGGCCGACGTGCTGGGTGCTGACCGACCCGCAGCCCTGTGTCGGGAACTCACCAAGAAATTCGAGGAAATTCGCAGGGATACCCTCGGTGCCCTGGCAGAATCCCTTTCCGGTACGCCGCTCAAGGGCGAAATCGTGCTGTTGATCGGGAAGGGCGAAACACCGCCCGACCCTGCAATAGTAGAGCAGGCGCTAAGGGAGGCCCTGAAGACCCGGAAACTTCGTGACGCGGCAAGCGACGTGGCAGGCCGATTTGGCATGTCCCGACGTGACATCTACCAGTTGGGGATCAAGATCGGCAATTGACCTTTTCCCGTCCGGTTTCAAAGGTCGTTGGATCGCCGGTCTCGATGCGTTCCGTACTCTCGATGTCATGTGACATTCACGTGGTGAAGCGATGGCGCGCGGCAGCGGTGCCTGGATAGGGACCTTTCGGGAGAGCTTCGCACGCCTTGGAACGCCGGAGCGCATGTTTTTGGCGGCGTGCAAGAACACCGGATCTACCGTACCCACGGGATGGTAACCTGACTTCGCTTCCAGTGTTCTCCCGAGCACCAAGTGCATCGGCAATCGCCATTGTGGCGGACGCCAGTGCAGTTCGCGTCCGAAATTGACCCGCGCCGACTTGCCGACTTTATCGTAGATTGGCTCGATGCCGGCGTTCGGAAAGAAAGAGTGCCACGAATTCAGGTCGGCGGTGGGCAATGATTGTTTTGCAGCGGGCGGTTCAGGCGGTATTGAGTGTCAAAGGTCATCTGCCTCGTTCCCGGACGCGTTGCGTCGGAGGGTCCCGCAATGTTGCGCAACGATCCGTTCTTCCTGTCTCCGGCGTCGCTGCGGCGACCTGCGGGGCATGCACTGAAGTCTTCATCCGGAAAGATGAAACGGTTGTTCCAGCCGCTTACCGCCACGGGCGTTCCGCTTGGCGGCATTGGAACCGGCGGAATAACCCGCGCTTCAGACGGACGCTTCAGCAGGTGGACAATCAAGGGCGGGGGCGTGGCAAAGTTTGCGATGCCTTGCAACGGGTTCCTCGTCCGTGTCCGACGGCAGGACGAGGAACCCGTCGCCATCGCCCTTCAGCCGAAGCCTGACAGCGGCGAACTTGATTCCTTCGAATTCGAACACGCGTCGCCCGAATGGGGCGGTCTCTTCCCGTTCTCGTGGCATCGGCACGCACCGGTGGCAGGCGTCGAAGCGGAATGCCTTTCGTTCTCGCCCGTCATCCCACGTGACCTGTCCTGCTCGATGCTTCCGGTCTCTCTCTTCAAATGGCGACTGACGAACACGGGAGAAACGGCCGCGGACGTTTCGCTCGCGTTCACCTTCGCCAACCTGAACGGATGGTTCGACTCGTTCCACGAAGGTCGTCCGTGCAGGGTGGCGGCCGGCTGTTTTAACAGGCCGTCTGAACTCTCCGGAGGAACAGGGGTCATCCTGGACCGTCGTCGCACGGCGGACGAACCGGCTGAAGGCACGGGAGAGTGGGCCATTGCGATGTCTGCCGACACAGCCACTGTCCTCTCCCGTACGATCTGCTTCGATGGCGCAGGCAACGGCGATGAATTCTGGGACGAGTTTCTAGCAACTGGCGATGCACCTGATCGTGGCAGCGGCTGGGTCACCGAGAGCGGGTTTCGCGAGACTCCGCCCGCACATCCAGCCGCCGCCGTTTCCGCGCGGGTATCGATGCGTCCCGGCGAAAGCTGCGAGATGCTCGCGACCCTTGCCTGGGACTTGCCGAGGATCTCGTTCGGGCAAGGCCGGACGTGGTTTCGCGGCTATACCGACGAATGGAGCCGGAACGGTCGGAACGCGGAACGAATCACGGAGCTGGCCCATCGGTCGGCGCCGGACTGGGAGAGGCGAATCTCCGAATGGCACGAGGACGTAAGCGAGGTGCTTGGCAGCGCTCCGCATCGTGCCGGCGTGACGATCAACGAAAGCTATTTTCTCGTGGACGGCCTCACTGCACTGGCTTCGGCACATGGGTCGCCTGACGGACGGCAGCATTTCGGGATTATCGAGTGCCACGACTATGCGCTCTACAACACGCTTGATCTCTGGATCTACGCCGCGGAGGCCGTGGCACAGTTCTTCCCGGAACTTGCTGCGAGTGTCGCGCGTGACTACGCGGAATTCCTGATCCCCGGAGATCCGGGACGTCGCCACCACGGCCAGGAGAAGAACCTGTTTCCGATCAATCTGGACCGTGCCTGTCCACACGATCTCGGCGGTCCGGGTGAGGACCCCTTTGTCACCCCGAATTCCTACACGTATCGCGACGGCACCCTTTGGAAGGACCTGAATTGCGACTTCGTCCTTTGCGTATATCGGGAAGGAAGACACATGAATGCCGGTTGGCGGACGGAACTCTTCCCGGCCGTTCGTGCCGCCATTGATCATCTGCAGCAATTTGATCGGGACGGGGACGGCCTGATCGAGAACGATGGCATCCCGGACCAGACATTCGACAACATACCGATGACAGGTCCGTCAAGCTATTGCGGCGGTCTCTGGATTGCAGCGCTCCTCGCCGCGGCGGAACTCGCAGTGGAAGCGGATGAAGCGAATCTTGCGGAGGACTGGAAGACCCAGGCGGATCGCGCAGCGGTTGCGTACAATGAACGACTCTTCAACGGGAAGTGGTTTCGCGTCGACACGGACGGTCCCTTCTCTGAGGCGTGCTTTATAGAGCAACTCTTCGGCCCTTTCCTGGCGCGCCGTCTTGGACTTGGCGACATCGTGCCTCGAAGCAGCGCGGAAAGTGCGTTGAGGACAATATACGAGCGGAATTTCCTCGATGCAGGAGGTGGAGAGGGTGCCGTGTCTTTGACAGGCATCCCGGAGGATGCACTGGCCTTGCTTCCGCACCAGGAAGACACGAGCTTTCAGACGGCCGAAATACAACCTGGATTCAATTTCAGCTACGCCGCTCAACTGGAAGCGTGGGGGCTGTCCAGCGAAGCCGACGTGCTTCGGCGCGCACTGTGTCGAGAGCTCCACGAAAGACGAAACTTGGTGTTTCAGACACCGGCCGCCTTTGACAGGGGCCGGCTGACCTGCCGCGCGGTTCTCAACATGCGGCCGCTCGCAGCGTGGTGGATCGCCGAGGCAGGTTGACCGCGCCGTCGAGCAACTGGACGAGTGTGTTCCTTTCCCGAGAGCCGATGACATCGCCTACGCGTCGATACTGCTCCAGAGGCTGCTCACAGGAAGCGCAAATGTCCGGTTCCCGAAAGTGAGCATTTCCTGACCAAGATAGAAGACGATCCCCGTGCACGTTCTGCTGCGACCGGGACCGTCCGTGGCAAACCACTTGAGATGCTTGAAATCTGCGCCGCTGACGGAGGCGGATGACTTGATCTCAATATTGACCAAGCGGCTTCCCCCGTCGATCAGAATGTCGATCTCGCGCTGATCCGCATGGCGCCAATGATAAAGTCGATAGTCGGCATCTTGCATCGGCAGGGCACGCTGCAACTCGCCGAGGACAAAGCTCTCCAACAATCCACCCAAGGCCTGCGGGGAGTTGCCGATGGCAAAGGTCGCATCGGTGATGCGGCGCAAGGCACAGGCAATCCCTGTATCCACGAAGTGGAATTTTGGTTGCTTGACTTCCCGCTTGCCCTCTCCGGATGTCCAAGCGCCGAGCCTGGTCACCATCGACAGGCGGATCAGGACGTCAAGATACTGCTCGACCGTAACGCGTTGCAGCCTGGTTAGTCTTGCAAGCTCGGAAGTGTTGGATTCCTGAGCTGTTCGGGTGGCCATTTGGTCGATCAGGACGCGCAAGGCGTCCGGTTTTCGAACGGGCATGATGTCTGCCACATCCCGGTCAACGACCGCATCGACATAGTCTCGGTACTGGCGCTGCCGAGATCTTAGGGGCAGGGCTCGGGTCTCCGGGAATCCGCCTGAAAGGATGAGATCAATGTAGCCGCGTCTGCCCACCGGTTCAGGAATAGCTATCTGGGCCAGCGATGGGGTGCTTTGCATCGCCCAGTCCATCAGGCGATTGAGCGGAGCCGTCTTGATTTCGGCGGCGGACAATGGCCAGAGTTTGAGTGTCCGCATCCTTCCGGCAAGCGAGTCCGCGACATCCATGTTTGTGAATACGTTTGAGGAACCAGTGAGGACGAATTGGCCCTTCCGACGGTTGGAGTCGACCATCCTCTTGATGGCCAAGGCCAGGTTCCTGGATCGTTGCGCATCATCAAAGATGAGCGGGGTGCCGTCCAGATCTTCCGTGAGACTTGTGAGCTGACCTTCGGGATCTGCTTCGATGGCGGCTAGAACGGCAGTGTCATCCAGCGTCACGAAATGGCCCTGACCAAACAGGTCTCGTACGAGCGTGGTCTTGCCAGCTTGTCTTGGACCTATGAGGTTGACCACTCGGGCTGATTCGATTGCGTCCTCAAGCTCCGATATGAGATGTCTTGGCAGGTATGGGTCTGTATCACTCATGGGCCGGAATTCTCATTTCGAGCGTTCTGGAGAATGCATGCCACGTGAGGCATCTTGTCGAGTGGCCTGCTGTCCTGTCACGAGTTGTCTATTAGAAATGTCACCATTTGAACATTAAAAGACTCACCAATTGCTCATTACATCTTCCCATGTGAGTCGAATCGAACGTGTTTCCAGTGATTTATGCATCGCAGAGGCAGCGCCACGCCATACCGGCACCAAGGTCCAGCTTCATCTATGTGATCCGCACCAGCCAAGAGTCCGCAGTGGAGGCGTAAGAGTCGCTCGCGCAGGTGGAGCGTGCGTTCCTCACGATGAAGATCTCGCGGCTGCGGATTCGCCCGGTCCACGTTTGCTCGGAGGACCATGTCCGCGCCCACGTGTTCCTGTGCATGCTCGCATGCCACATGGAATGGCACATGCGCTGCCGCCTCGCGCAGATCCTGATCGAAGACGACGACCGGGAGGGCGCCCGGGCGCGGCGGAGCTCGCCGGTGGAGAATACAGAGGTCTCGGTGAGCGCGGGCGCCAAGGGCGACACGAAGCGTATCCCCGACGGGCTGTCGGTCCACAGCTTCACGACCCTTCTCGGCGACTGGGCCACGCCGATGCAGAACGATGTGACGTTGCGGGGCGGTTCCGACCACGCCTTCCCGCTGATGGCAAAGCCGACGGAACTGCAGCGCCGCGCGTTCGAACTGCTGGACATCGACCCTGCCAAGGATGTTGCCATGTAAGCGACAGGTCGAAACCGCCGGATTCCGCCGTTGGCCCCTTGAATTGCGAAGGTTTCCTGGCCGACCCCTAAGTGAAGATCCGGCTAGACATGCGAATCCCCGCTCATTCGCACCTCTCCACGCTGCTATTCGCATCGGTGCAAGCATGGTGAGCCTGCACTTCCAGATGCCACTGTTGGCACGGCTGGCGGCATGCCACAATTTTCAAGAGGCTGTCCGGACGTGTTCCGGGCGTGCAATCCGGCCATGAACCGTGTGTCATCCGAATCTGATCGCAAGCGTTCCTGTCGTGGCGACGGACTGGCAGGTCAGGATCGCGTTCTCGGCAATTTCTTCTTCATCCAGTGCCATACGGCAGCGCATGTGGACACTTCCTTTCGTGAGTCTCGCCCGGCAGGCGCCGCAGACGCCGGACTGGCAGGAAAATGGCGGCGTCAGCCCTGCCGCTCGGACCGCTTCAAGCAACGTTTGCGCTGCCGCCACCGGAACCATCGACGTATCGCCGTCGAGACTCACTGCGGCAGTGGAAGCGATTCCCTTGATCGACTCGTCCACGTCCACGGGGCCGCCATAACTCTCCATGTGGATGCGACTTGACGGCACGTCCAGCGACAACAACGTGGCTCTGACCACACGGTTCATGTCTCCGGGTCCGCAGACGTGGTACAGCGCATCCTGCGCGTACGGAGGGTTTTCCTCGATGAACGCCTCGACGGCAGCCTTGTCGACGGTCCCCTTGCGCCAATATTCGAGGCCGGACCACAGCGACGGTCTGGAAAGCACGTGGCACACGTTCAACCTGTCCGGGTGCGTCCGGGCATGATCGGCCAGCTGCTCGCGAAAGAGGATCGTGTCGGAATTGCGGTTGCCAAGAGCCAGATGCATGACCGACCACGGTTCGGCAAGCAAGACGGACTGTATCATGGCGATGAGGGGCGTGATGCCGCTGCCGGCTCCGAAGAAATAGTGCGTGCGCCGCAGCTGGCCGCCCACATCAAGGCAGAATCCGCCGAAGGGCGGCATGACCTCGACAATCGAACCCGCTTCGACGGCATCGTTGACGTGATTGCTCACGAGACCGTCCTTGACCCGTTTGACCGTTATCTGCAGCGGCTTTCTCGACGCGGGCGAGGTTGAGATGGAATAGCTTCGGCGCACTTCCCTTCCGTCAAGGACGAAGCGCAGGGAGAGATGCTGGCCGGCCTGCCAAGCGAAGGCCTCTTTCAGGCCATCGGGTACATCGAACTTTAGGGTCTTGGCCATGCCGTTGATTTCGCGGCGTGTTTCGAGCACACGGAGCTGATGAAAATCCCGGTTCAAGCGGCGTCCCCAAGCCAGTTCAACACCACCTTCTGATGACTTGTCACCGGACCTTCCCCGACCGAGGCGGGACCGACCTCGAACCACGGACTTTGCAGCGACTTCTGCTGCTGTTCGCAGGCAAAGACATCCTCCGCAGTGAAGTCGCCGGAGGCCATTGGATCATCCGCTCCCGAGGCATCGGCGCCACTGTACTTTCCGCGGATGCCGAACCTGGCCCAGAATGCCGATGAGCGCATGGACTGCTTCGCAAACTCCCAGCCCGAGACATTTGCCACACGGGTACGGGTCTCTACGCGAGTCAGGTCGGGCGCGAGCGGCGTGACGACGAAGGTGTTCCATGCGTCCTCGAAGGCCGCGATGCCCATTCCAGGAAACAGCATTGGCACCCAGGCCCCGTTCGCATCCTGAGGGATGACCCGGGGCATGGTGAGCTTGCGGCCCTGATTCTCCGCATACTCCGGGACGGGCGGTTCCCAGAACAGGAAATGCGGGCCCTCGAATCCGTAGCGTGCCTTTGCGTGATCGTACATTTGCAGGGTGTTCGAGTGCAGGTGACTCAGGTGATAGACATCGATGTAGTTCTCGACGACGATCTTCCAGTTCGCCGCGACCTCATAGCTTGTTCGAGCATCGGGGTATTCGACGAGAGACTCGGGTTCGTGCGGGCCAATCCTTTCGTCTACGTCGCCAAACCAGTCAACGATGGACCCGGCCTTCGGATCCGGGTTCACGAACAGTAGACCTTTCCAGATGTCAACGAGAGCCGGTTTGAGACCAAGACAGCTCTTGTCCAGACCCGCGTACTCCCGGCCCTCTTCAGGAACCGATATGAGGTTGCCCTCGAGATCGTAGGTCCAGTCGTGGTAGGGGCAGGACAGAGCCTTCTGCGCCTTGCCGACAGCGCGGATCAACTGCGTGCCCCGGTGGCGGCAGATGTTGTGAAACGCCCGCAGCCTGCGGTCGCGTCCCATCACGATAATGAAGCTGTTAAGCCCTGCTTGAACCGGAATGTAGTGTCCGGGCTCGGGCACGTCTTCCATGAAGCCCGCATATGCCCACGTTTTCGAAAAGATCTCCCGCTGTTCCCGATCAAACCAGTCCCGGGAAGTATAGGCCTCCACTGGAAGATGATGATACATGCGCTTCGACATGTTTGTGCGTCCTTGCAATGTCACTTCAGGGCTGGCTGGAAGTCCGTGAGGACCATGACCACCCCCAAAACCGCCCAGGCCAACTGGATCAGCCAGAACAGGAAGGGATCTTCGTCGCGTGAGACTTCGAAGATCAGAAATGCCCTGCGGGAGCGAAAGTTCAGGATCGTCCAGAAGAGGAAAAGAAGGCCCCAAAGGAGTCCGATGCCAAGGCCCGTCGACACCATCAGCGCCACGAATGCGGCATAGTTAATCAGTCGCTGGCCGTTCATCCTGAAAGCCCCTCTTGTTCTGGCGCACTTCTCTCCGGGTCGAGGCGACACCTTTTGAGCGCGGTTCGAGCACTCACGCCGAGTGCTGCGGTTACTGCACGAAGGGTGCAGCCGCAATTCCTGCCGTCCCAATTCACGCAATTCTGATCCGGCCTTGCGCCATGTTTCGACGGGCGTGCGCGTTGCTTTGCGGCGGCAGGTTCTCGTGTCCGGAGCTGGCCCGCCAGTCCGGGAACAGGCGACGTGAGCAGGGCGCGGAAGGTGCCGAGAACTTTCGACAGCGCGGCGCAATTTGGCCACCAGTTAAATGACCGCCATTGATGCTTGCGTCGCCTTGGGCCAGAAAGCTTGCGCGAGGTGCGCATGAAAGTCGCGATACAAATGGATCCCATCGGCCCGATAGACATAGAGGCCGACTCAACGTTTCGGCTGGCGGAAGAGGCTCAAGCCCGGGGTGCGGAACTGTTCCACTATCATCCGGACAGTATCTTCTGGGAGGAAGGGCAAGTCGCGGCGCGCGGCTGGCCGCTGGAAGTGCGGCGCGTAAAGGGCGACCATTTCCGTCTTGGCGAGGAGACGGTTGCGCCGCTGGACAGGTTCGACGTGATCTGGCTCCGCCAGGACCCGCCTTTCGACACGGGCTACATCACGACCACGCACCTGCTCGAACTGGTGCCGAACACGCTCGTGGTCAACGACCCGTTCTGGGTAAGGAACTTTCCGGAAAAGCTGCTCGTGCTTCAATTTCCGAATCTGACGCCGTCGACGATGATCGCGCGTCGCCTGGAAGCAATTCGCGAATTTGCGGCACGACATGGAGACATCATTCTCAAGCCGCTCTATGGCAATGGCGGTGCGGGGATATTCCACCTGACACGTGATGACCGGAACCTTGCCTCCTTGCATGAAATGTTTACCGCTGCATCGCGCGAGCCCCTGATTGCCCAGAAATTCCTTCCGGAAGTGGCGAATGGCGACAAGCGCGTCATCCTGGTCGACGGGGAGCCAGTGGGTGCAGTCAACCGCATCCCGCCCGAAGGCGAGACGCGCTCGAATCTCCATGTGGGCGGCCGGGCTGAAAAGGTCGGCCTGACCGCGCGTGACCGCGAGATATGCGATTCCATCGGGCCGCTGCTGCGCGAGAAGGGGCAGGTCTTCGTGGGAATCGATGTCATTGGCGATCACCTGACGGAGATCAACGTGACCTCGCCCACCGGCATTCAGGAGCTCGAGCGGTTCGATGGCATCAACGTCGCCGGCATCATTTGGGACGCCATCGACGCGCGCCTCGCTGGCTAGGAACCGTTCAACCGGGAATCGCGGGAGACCTTGGCTCGAAGGCGACTTCGTCGGATTTCCGGCTTGAAGCAAATCGCCGGATTCAGGACGTGGCCCTACAGGCTTTTCTGGCTGCTTCGAAGATCTAGGTGGGCGGCGGGCATAGGTGCCAAAAGACGCTGGATCGTGGCGGACATCACTGTCGCGGCAAGGTTCGGCATGTCTTCGGGCAAATTTGCATGAAACCAGACAACCCGTGCCGGATGCGCAATGTCTTGCTCATTGCACGTCGTGAACTTAACACTTGTGACAACCCAAGGAGCGGCAAGACATGCTGGACGGGAAGCGCGTTCTCCTGATCGTGGGCGGCGGAATCGCCGCTTACAAATCGCTGGACCTGATCCGCCAGGTTCGCAAGGCCGGAGGGGCGGTGACTCCGGTGCTGACACGCGCGGCAATGGAATTCATCACGCCGCTCTCGGCGTCGGCACTCGCGGGCGAAAAGGTTTATACCGAACTATTCGACCTGACCGACGAGGCCGAGATGGGCCATATTGAATTGTCGCGCAGTGCGGACATCCTGATCGTCGCGCCTGCCACGGCCGATCTCGCTGCCAAGATGGCCGGCGGGCATGCCGATGATCTGGCGTCGACGCTGTTGATGGCGACCGACACGCCGGTCCTGATCGCTCCAGCCATGAACATGCGCATGTGGCTTCACCCGGCAAATCAGCGAAACATGGCCTTACTTGAGGGCGACGGCGTCGCCCGCGTCGGACCGGCCGAGGGGGAAATGGCATGCGGAGAGTATGGCCCCGGGCGCATGGCAGAACCCGACGAGATTGTTGACGCCATCGTTGCGCACCTTGGTACCGGTGCACTTTCCGGCAGGCATGCAGTTGTCACGTCGGGGCCAACGCATGAACCCATCGATCCCGTCAGGTACATTGCCAACCGTTCATCCGGCGCTCAGGGCTCGGCAATTGCCTCAGCGCTTGCCGGGCTTGGGGCCAAGGTCACGTTCGTGACCGGCCCGGCTTCCGAGCCGCCGCCTCAGGGCGTTGCCGTGGTGCGCGTCGAGACGGCCTGCCAGATGCTTGATGCCGTCAAGGCTGCACTTCCTGCGGATGTGGCGGTGTTTGCTGCGGCGGTGGCGGATTGGCACGTTGAGGTGGAATCCCAAACAAAGATCAAGAAGCGGGGCTCCAATGCGGGCCTGAATCTCAGCTTGGCCCCAAACCCCGATATCCTCGCGGCGGTATCGCGCATGCGGAAAGATCGCCCGGGGCTGGTCGTGGGCTTTGCGGCAGAGACCGAAAACGTGATCGGAAACGCCAAGGCAAAGCTCAAGCGCAAGAAGTGCGACTGGATCGTTGCCAATGACGTTTCGCCGGAGACGGGCATTATGGGCGGTGACGAGAACGCGGTGACCGTAATTGATCGGGCGGGCGAGGAAGTCTGGCCGCGGGCATCAAAGGAGCATGTGGCCCGCAGACTCGCGCAGCGGATCGCCGACGAGATTTTATGAAAGCCGAGATCGCCATGACTTGGGCCGAAGGCGCGGATCGGAGTCTCCCGCTTCCGGCCTACGAGTCACCGGGTGCAGTTGGCGCCGATCTTCGGGCAAACCTGCCGAAAGCGGACCGTTCGGGAATCGAGCTCGCGCCAGGCGAACGGCGGCTGGTGCCGACCGGCCTGCATGTCGGGATACCCGATGGATTCGAAATGCAGATCCGTCCCCGTTCGGGCCTTGCGCTGAAGGACGGGCTGAGCCTGGCGAATGCGCCCGGCACGATTGACAGCGACTACAGGGGTCCCCTAGGCGTGATTTTGATCAACCTCGGCACCGACCCGGTTGTTGTGGAGCACGGTCAACGCATTGCCCAAGCGGTTCTGGCGCCCGTGGTACGGGCCAGCTTTGAAGTTGTTGAGTCGCTCCCGGACACGGTTCGGGGCGCGGGCGGATTCGGGTCGACGGGGCGCGACTGATGGTGCTGGTCTTTGCCCTGGCCGTGGCGATCTGGTTCGCGGGGCGCCTCCTTCAGGTTCCCACGCGCGTTCGTCTTGTCCTGATCGCGGTTCTCTACCTCGCGGTGCTTTCGATGCAGCTTGTGCTCCCGGCGGGCAATTCACTGCGCGAAGCCACGGGCGGGTCTGCGACCGCGTGGCTTGTAGTAGGGGTGCTGGCAGCGGCGGTTTGGGGATATTGGCGCGTCTTGTGCCACCTTAGGGGCCGTGTTCGCCCTGAGAATCAAGTCGGGGCGGGTGCCAGCGCTTCGATCGCCGAAGTCGAGCGAAACGCGCGTCACATTGCGCTTCGCGAAATCGGTGGAACCGGTCAGAAGCGATTGAAGGAGGCCCGAGTTCTTGTCGTAGGTGCCGGCGGCCTGGGTGCGCCGGTCCTTCAATACCTGGCGGCTGCCGGCGTTGGCACGATCGGTGTCATCGATGGCGACAAGGTCGAGAATTCGAATCTTCAACGCCAAGTGATCCATGCAGACGCGCGAATCGGCATGCCCAAGGTGTTTTCTGCGCAGAAGGCAATGGCCGACCAGAATCCCTTCGTCAGCGTCCGCCCCTACAACCGGCGGTTGACCCGCGAGATCGCTGCCGACCTCTTCGCGGACTACGATCTGGTCCTGGACGGCACAGATGACGTGGAAACCCGATACCTGGTCAACGAATTTGCCGTGAAAGGAAGGATTCCGTTGATTTCGGGTGCAATCGCGCAATGGGAAGGACAGGTCAGCGTGTTTGATCCCGCACGCGGAGGGCCTTGTTATGCATGCGTTTTTCCTGAACCTGCCGCGCCGGGATTGGCGCCGAGCTGCGCAGAGGCCGGTGTTCTTGGTCCGTTGCCGGGAGTCTTGGGAACGATGATGGCGGTGGAAGCGATCAAGGAGATTTCCTCGGCGGGCGAGACGCTGCGGGGCCGCATGCTCATCTACGACGCGCTCTATGGGGACACGCGAAGTATCAAGCTTTCGAAGCGTTCGGATTGCCCGGTTTGCGCCTGAAGTGCTGGTTTGAACTTGTGGGCAACTGACTTCTTCTCAAGACGTGAACTTGGTGCTAGTGTCATTCCTTAAGGGCAAATCGAGCTGAAGTGGCAGGGAAAATGGGCGCCCAAGGCGGAAAACAACGCCCGCTCAGGCTTTCCGACGGTGGCAAGCGCGGGGTGCGAACCCAGTTTGGTGCATTGTGCTGGCGGCGGAGCGGAGACGAGATTCAGGTGCTTCTTGTAACTTCACGGCGCCGAAAACGGTGGATCATTCCGAAGGGCTGGCCACAGGATCGCGCTACACCGGTGAATGCCGCCGTTGCGGAAGCCTGGGAAGAGGCCGGTGTTGAAGGCAAAGCAAAGGCGACATGCCTCGGAATCTTCAGCTACGACAAGACTTTCACGGCAAGGCAGGTTGCACCCTGCGTGGTCGCCATCTTCCCTATGCGCGTCAAGAAGCTGCGTCGGGACTTCCCCGAAGCTTCCCAGCGGAAGCGGAAGTGGTTTTCGCTGGCCAAGGCGGCAGAACTTGTAAGCGAACCCGAACTGGCCGCGATCATAAGGCGCTTCGATCCAGCGAACGTGTAATTCGGCTCTTGCATTGCCAATTGCTCCCGGCAAGCGTAGCAAGATTGACGCGGTAAGGAGATTTCATGATCCGGTTCGCGCTCAAATGCGCCAATGGCCACGGCTTCGAGAGCTGGTTTGCCTCGAGCGAGAAATTCACTGATCTCGTTTCGGCTGGCCATGTGACTTGTCCTGAATGCGACAGCGCCGACATCTCCAAGGACCTGATGGCGCCGCCGGTGCGCGCCTCTCGCAAGAAGGCGGTCAAGAAAGAGGTGCAGGACGAGACGCCGAAATCCATGGCGACGGGGAATGACCCTGAAATTGCCGACGCAATCCGCAAGTTGAAGGCGTATGTGGAGGAGAACTCGGACTATGTCGGCGACCGTTTCGTGAAGGAGGCGCGCGCGATGCATGAGGGCACGATGCCGCAACGATCGATTCACGGAGAAGCGCGGTCAGACGAGGCTCAGAAGCTGATCGAGGACGGAGTGCCAGCCCTTCCATTGCCGTTCATCCCGAGACAGAAGACCAACTGAATCTGGCGATGCGCAAGCGATAGGGGTCGCCGGAAGGCGCTTCGGTTCAGTCGGAAGGTCGGATCATGGCAAAGTGTTCCGTGATCCGCGCATAGTCCCGGTAGCCCAGCCTTGCCAGCGGCTGGTACTTGAGGACATCGAAGAATCCGTCCGAGAGGCAGTCGTCGCGCAAGTGGATGCCTGTCACCTCGCCGAGCACCATGCGGTTCGTTTCGCCCCTGAGCCGAGAGATTTCCGTGAGTCTGCACTCAAGCGCGGCCGGAGCGCCTTCGACCCGGGAGCATGGAATAGTCTGGCAAGGTGCACGGTCCAGCCCGGCATGCTCAAACTCGTCCACGTCCTTGCTATAGACACCTGACGTTGCGTTCATCTGGTTTCGCATCGCGTATTCCACGATGTTGACGCAAAAGACGCCTGTTCTGCGGATGTTGGAGACACTGTCCTTTGCGTCTTCCTGATCGGCCTTCGTGCCAGATGAGGCGAACATGACTTGGGGAGGTTCGTCGGCGACGGCATTGAAGTAAGAGTATGGAGCGAGGTTTTCCGTTCCATCCACATCCCTCGTGGAGATCCAGCCAACCGGTCGCGGCGTCACGATGGCCTTGAATGGGTTGCGGGGAAGTCCGGGGCCGTCCGCAGGTCTGTAGAACATGTGCCTTCCTTTGAATTTGTGGGGGATTACTTGCTTTACTGAAAGGCATGAAGGAAAAGTGTTGCGCTTTCGTTCTGCCCGTGCATTACGCGCGGGAGAGGGTCAGGTGCATTCAACAACTGAACCGCAAGGCTGCGAGTGCCGGCGGGAATGTAGCGCACAAGGTCCGCAAAGTTGCCGCGATGTCAACGCGGCACGGAACATTCTCCATCGCCTTGTGGCGGTGGCC
>JAJDVJ010000091.1 GCA_022826205.1 Silicimonas sp.
ATTGGCCAAAGCCCACCATCCGTCACCCGTGGCCAGCCCAGCGCCTCACCGTCAACACCCAAGGCAGGAGCCGGATGCGTTAACGCGCACGTCCGGATCTGCGCGGGGGGACCGGGGCAACCCGGTTCCCTACCGCGATCATGCAGCGCTTGTGACACGTGCCATTCTCGGCACCGTCTCGCGCTGCAGGAGGCGGCGCATCTTGAAGTCGAGGTGCCGCACATGCATGTTGCTGACATGATGACGGACAGATGCCTGCCGGGAGTGGCGTGCGTTCGCTCCGGGTGATCTGTCGTCGTGCCAGGCAATTCAGGAGTCGCCGAATGGCTTTTGACGTGGAAGCGTGCCGTCGCGAGTTCTGGCGCCTTGACCGAAGCGGCGGCGGCTGGCGGACCGACCGTGCTCCGACGCGCGAGGACATTCATGCGCGCTGGCACTGGCAGATGGAAAGGGCGGTGCCCGATCCCGAAGCGTCAGACATTGGACGCCACAGCTCGCTGATGAGCTGCAAGGGGAAGTGTGTTCCCCGGGAAGACGTGAACCCGCTGGAGAAGCGTTTCCGGTACGCGCCGATGCCTCTCAGCTGGTTCGAGAACGATCCTGCGAGACATGTGTTCAGGAAGCCGGATCCGGACCACCGTCTGCTGTCATCGCTTTCCGGCAAACATCTTGCCGGTTACACGGGCCGTCCATCGGGGGCGGAACTGTTCCGCTGGCTGACCGAAGGGACGAGAACCCGCAACGAACGGGACTGGCTTGCCGAACTGCTGCAAGACATTCGTGAAGATGACTATCCGCAGCTGCGGCGCCGGGACGCGCTCAGCGTTTGGCACGTCGCCCGCGCGGTCTTGGAAAGCGATGTGCGCCGTGGAGCGTTGTCCTGGTGGCTGAATCAGTTCGCGCAGAAGCCGGAGGGCTGGAAGGGCAGGGTTCCGGGCGGCGAGTCGCTGGCACGAGCTGCCGCGTGAGCGAATTCGAGATACTCCCCCCGGCGGACGCGATTCTCAGGCAGATCGCGCCAGCGTTGCTCCAGGTTCTGGATCCCGGCGACATCCTGATCGGCGGCGGGACCGCGCTGACCGCGAGATGGCAGCACCGCCAGAGCGCAGACATCGACCTGACGGTTCCAGCGACCGCCATTGGTCGAGAGGGTGACCGGATACAGGCGCTGCTGAAAGCGGCTTCCGTCACGAACATCCGGCATGGCCGCGGCTGGCTGAACGGAATGTGCGCCGACGGAGAGTTCAGCATGTCAACCACCACTCCACTCCTGCCTGCATTGACAGAGCTGGCGGACCGCGAATCCTGCTTCGGGCTTGGTCTCGAACCTACAGCGGAAATCCTGGCCCGCAAGCTGAAGCTCCGGATGTATGGCAACGGTGAATTCGTCTCTCGGGACTTCTACGACATTTGCACCGCCGGCGAACGGGATCGCGACGGGCTTGAGCTGGCGCTTTCGGACATAAGTGTCGAGATGCGGGCCGAAATCGCCCGCGAGATTGCCAGCCTTGGACCGCAGGCCGCGCGGCTCGGGCGCCCGCTGACCGGAGTCCACAGACCGTCATGGTTGGGCAATCTAGGTGAACGGGCGGCGGAGTTGATCGTCCCGCCGCATCCAGTCCCCAGGCATCGCCGAGACGGCCGCTCCATGCCGGGTGACGACGGCCGAAGGACACCAGACACCGAGGATCCAAGCTAGGGGGAAGAGCCCGGATCCGGCGAGGCGACATCCGGTCCGTTCGACATTCCGGACCCACCGAAGCGTCCGTCACCGCCGGACGACTGATATGGACGTTTCGAGACGCACTTGGGGCTGCATTTGCGTGATCATGCAATCCTGACCGATTTTCGGACAGGTGATGTGATGGGTGGCATTCCATTGCTTTTGTATGCATCACTATTGCCGGATGGACATTTTGATATCTCTCTTCACGTCTGGATCGCAGTCCCGTTTAAGTCGCACCGGGTTGCCAATAGGTTTCCTGAAGGAAGGCAGCAGGACCGGGATATGGGAGGCGATCTGGAAAACGGCGCAAGTTCGGGCAGCATGACGGAGGTCCCCAGAGTCACGGTTCGGCCCGCCTATTTCGTCTCGACGATCATCAAGGGTGGCTGGCAGCTTGCCGGCGACCATGGCGCGGTGAATGCGGATCAGGCGATTGCCGACATGGTCCGATTTGTCGATGCCGGCGTCACCACTTTCGATTGCGCCGACATCTATGCCGGCGTCGAGGAAAAGATCGGCCGGTTTCGCGCCGGGCTCATCCGAACCCGCGGGCGGGTTGCGCTGGACAACGTCAAGATCCACACGAAATTTGTGCCTGATCGGGACAGCCTGGCAAGGCTCACGCTCGCTGATGTCGAATCGGGGATAGACCGCTCGCTGCTTAGGTTGGGGCTGGATCGGCTGGATCTAGTGCAATTCCATTGGTGGGACTATGCCGTGCCTGGTCATGTCGAAGCGATGGGGCACCTCAACACCCTGCGCGACAAGGGCAAGATCGACCTGATCGGAGTGACCAACTTCGACGTCGAGCACCTGACGGAGTTGTGCGACACGACTGACATCGCGTCGGCCCAAGTGCAATATTCCCTGCTCGACCGCCGCGCCTCGGGAAACTTCGCCGCGCTGGCAAGACGCAGACGGGTCAGCATTTTCGCCTACGGCGTTCTCGCCGGCGGGTTCCTGACCGATGCCTGGCTGTCCCGGCCGGATCCTGGGTTCGACTTCGGGAATCGGAGCCTCGTGAAATACCGCCTGATCATTGAGGAATTCGGTGGCTGGGCACTGTTCCAGGAACTGCTCACGGCGCTGCGTGCGGTTGCCGACCGCCACGGGGCCGACATAGCGACCATCGCACTGAAGGCGACGCTGGACCGGCCCGAAGTAACCGCCGCCATCGTGGGCGCACGCTATGCCGACCGGTTGCCGCAAACCCTGCACGCCCTGGAACTGCGGCTGACCGACGAGGATCGCGCAGAGATCGAAACCGTCCGAAGCCGGGCAAGGGGGCCGCTCGGCCCGGTCTACGGCCTCGAGCGGGACATTTCCGGACGCCACGGGCTGATCATGAAGTACAACCTCAACAGGGGGGACAACCGCATGGCCTCCGCCTCGCGCGTCGAGGCGGCGTAATCGTGGCAGGTCCGCTTCTGCAG
>JAJDVJ010000140.1 GCA_022826205.1 Silicimonas sp.
ATGTCATTGAAGGGTATTGTCAATGGCTTTCTTATGTAATATGAAATCCCGGCAATGGCACCCGGCCAGCGACGGGAAGCCGTTGCGTTTCAGCGCGTTGGACGAGAAAAGGGGCGGATGATCGACCGAAAGTTCCGGCTAGAGTCCCAGAATCGGCTGCAGCAGGCGTGGCACGAGCGAGTGAAAGCGGAGCGGCGCATCGGTCACGGCCAGGCAGATGCAGTCCGCTTCCGGCCCCGCGACCGGCTGATGCACCACCGTCGGGTCGGCGAGCGCGACATCGCCGCGGCGATGCCACGTCTCCCTGTCGTAGAAGGAGCCTGCAAGGACCAGAGTGGCCTCGAAGCCGCCATGGCCGTGGTCCGGAACGCTCCGCCCGGCCGGAATCGAGAGAAGACGCGCCGTGGTGGCCGTTCCGCCCGTCCTGAGCGGCACATGCCGGATGCCGCCGCCAAGGGCGCGCCAGCGCAGGTCTCCCGCATCGCCGCCAGCGTAGTCACGCAAGGGCTGTGGCAGCACGAACGAGCCGGATGCCGGAGGGACCGTCGGCGCAGATCGGCCCGGGCCTGAGGTCACTGTACCGAGCATCGTCTCGTCAACGGGAGCGTCGGTCGGCATCGACTCAAGCATCGCGCCGCAAATCTCCTCCACGAGGTCAAGTTCCTGACGGCAGGACGGACAGAGCGCCAGATGCGTCGCAACCAGCAGCGAGGTCGCCTCGTCCAGGCTGCCCGCGCCGTAGGCAAGCAGCAGGTCGTCGCCGACATGATGTTCCACGCTCATTGCAGGTCCTCCCGCGTCGTGCCGAGCTCCGAGCGCAGCCGACCGAATGCCAGGCGGGCGCGCGACTTGACCGTGCCGAGAGGAATCCCGAGCCTTATCGCGATCGCCGGGTAGCTTTCGCCTTCGTAGAAGGACAGCCACAGGACCGTGCGCTGCTCCTCGCTCAGCGTGGCAAGAGCGCTCCTGACCGCCGCGGCCCGCTCGCTCGCCGCAAGCGCCTCTTCGCCGCCAGGCAAGGGATCCGGGTGAAGAGCCGGGTCATGGGGATCGAATTCGGGACGGCGGTCGCGGCGGAAGGCATCGATCCGCCGATTGCGTGCGATGGCGAAAATCCAGGTCGCGGCGCTGGCGCGGCTTCTGTCGTAGAGGGCCGCACGGTTCCAGACCGCGGCAAAGGTCTCCTGCAGGACATCGTCCACCCTGCCTGCATCGCCGCCGGCGCGCAGCAGGTAGGCCCTGATTCGCGGCCCGAAATGCCTGAACAGCGACGCGAAGGCGACAGGGTCGCCGCGTTCCGCCACGGCGACCAGCCGCGCCGACATTTCGTCGGTCCGAACGGCAGGCGCATTCGCTTCGGTCGACTCCGCCGAGCCGTGATCCCGGACCGCCCGGACGACTGTCCGGCGCGAGTCCGCGTCCGGATATTCGATCACGTTGCCTGGCCTCTTCATGTCCATTCTTACGGCCGGTGCACGGATTCGGATCACCTCGTCCCCGAAAGTGATCCGATTTTGCCATCGCCGCGTATTCAAGTCACGATGCGAAGTGAAGATGCAGGAACGCCGGACAGGAACGGTCGGCGCAGGATCGCCGTGATCGGCGCGGGCATCTCCGGCCTTGGGGCCGCATGGCTCCTTTCGCGCCGTCTTGACGTGACGGTCTTCGAAGCCGCCGGACGGCCAGGCGGGCACGCGCGGACCGTGACGGTCCGGGCAGAAGGCCAGGACGTTCCGGTCGACACCGGCTTCATCGTCTTCAACCGGGTGAACTACCCCAACCTCTGCCAGCTCTTCGACAGGCTTGGCGTGGCCGCGCTCAAGAGCGACATGTCGTTCGCCGTATCGGTCGACGGCGGGGCGATCGAATACGGCTCGCGCAGCCTCCGCGGAGTGCTCGCGCAACCGGCAAACCTTGCCAAGCCGGGATACTGGCGCATGTTCCGCGACATCGCGCGCTTCAACCGCACGGCGCTTGCCGACGCGTCTCGCGCGCCAGGCCTGACGCTCGGCGGCCTGATCAGCCGCCAGCGCCTCGGAGTCTGGTTCGAGCGATACTACCTCCTGCCGATGTGCGGCGCGATCTGGTCGGCGCCGCGGGCCGAGATGCTGCAGTTTCCTGCACTTCCACTGGCTCGCTTTTTCGCGAACCACGGACTGCTGAGCTTCCGAGGCCACCATCAATGGTGGACGGTCAAGGGCGGGTCGCGGACCTACGTGACGAAGCTGGTCGATGACATGCCTGCATGCGTGCGACTGTCCGCACGCGTCGAGGCCGTGACGCGGACCCCGCAAGGCGTCCACGTAAAGGTCGCGGGTCAGGACGCGGAGACCTTCGACAGCGTCGTCCTTGCCTGCCATCCGGACGAGACGCTTCGGATCCTCCGTGACGCCGTGCCTGAAGAGCGACGCGTCCTCGGCGGCATTCCATTTCGCAGGAACCGGATCGTGCTGCACGCTGATTCCCGTCTCATGCCGCGGCGCAGGGCATGCTGGTCGAGCTGGGTGTACCTGGCCAGGTCGCGTGCTGACGAATGCCAGGCTTCGGTCACCTACTGGATGAATTCGCTCCAGGACATTCCGGACGACGCACCGGTCTTTGCAACGCTGAACCCCGCGACGCGGATCGACGAAGCCCGCATTCTCGACGTGCACGATTTCGAGCACCCGCAGTACGATGCCGGCGCCTTTGCGGCGCAGGCGGAGCTTCCGTCCATCCAGGGCCGGGCGAGCACGTGGCATTGCGGGGCCTGGACCGGGATGGGGTTTCACGAGGACGGCCTGGCAAGCGCGATCCAGGTGGCCAGGAAGCTGGGAGCGCCGCCGCCATGGGACTGACCGATCCCTCGGTGGTCCGGGCCCGCGTGAGCCATGCCCGACGCGTGCCCGAGGCGAACCGCTTCGACTACGCGGTGAACTTCCTGCTGCTCGACGAGGCAGCGCTCGCCGGAAAGTCGGCCGTGAGGCTCTTCTCCTGCGGCAGGCCCAACATCGTGTCGCTCCATCCGGAAGATCATGGCGTCGCGGGCTGCAGAGGCATCGAGGGCGTCCGGGTCCTTGCCCGGGAAAGAGGCATCGAAGGGGTCGACCGCGTGCTTCTCCTGACTCAGCCGCGCTGCTGGGGCTACGTGTTCAACCCGGTCAGCTTCTGGCTCATGACCGGCAGCGCCGGAAACCTCCGCGCGGTCTTGGCCGAAGTGCACAACACATGGGGCGACCGGCACGGCTACCTCTGCGCGCAGAATGCCGGCGCGGACATCGACGGCGACTGCTGGACGACGTCGCGCAAGCGCCTCCACGTCTCGCCGTTCTTCGACGTCGCCGGCGAGTACCGTTTCCGCTTTCGCCTGGAGGAGTCCCGCGTTTCCGTTCGGATCCGCTACGACGACGGCCGCGGCGGCGGGCTCGAGACGGCGATCACCGGCGAGCGACGGCCCTTCACCGACCGGGAGATCGCACGGGCGCTCATGTCCCGACCGTTCGGCGCTGCTAGGACGACGGCTCTGATCCACTGGCAGGCGCTGCAGCTCTGGCGGAAGGGCGTGCCGGTGCGGCGGCACCCGAACCCGCCCGAAGGGGGCATCACGTGACGATCCTGACATTCATGCCGTTGATTCTGCTCTCCGCCGCCAGCGCCGCCGCGGCGCTTCCGGAACTCGCGGGCCGCGTTTCATCTGAGCGACCTGCGGGCTGCGCCGAGTACACGTTCTTCGCCGCGTCCCTCTACAGGGCCGAGCTCTGGACGAACGCCCCCACGCGGCCGGGCGAATCGTTCGCCCTTTCGCTGGTCTACCGGCGAGGCTTCGAGCGCGGAACGCTTGTCGCCACGTCGATCGACGAGATGGCGCGCATGTCGGGGCGGCCCCGCAACGCGTTCGATGCGGCCAGACGAGAACTCGAAAACGCCTTCCGTAGCGTCGACGAGGGCGACCGAATCACGGCGTGGCGGGGCGTTGCCGGCCGGGTCGAGTTCTTCCACAACGGCAACAGGACAGGCGTGCTCACGCACGACGCCGACCTGTTCCTTGACATCTGGCTGGGTCCCGAAGCCCGCAGCCTGCATCGGAGGGCCCAGCTTCTTGCCGGACGATGCGATGACTGAGGCCGGCGCGGCGGGCCCCCCGCAGCACGAACTCCTTGCGCCCGCTGCCGTCGCGGCCATGCTCGCCTTTGCCGGCTTGCCGCTCTACATTCACGCGCCGCGCTACTACGCGGACGAGATCGGGGTCGGTCTCGCCACGCTCGGAGTCGTGCTGCTGGGTGCGCGCGCGCTCGACAGCCTGCAGGACCCGCTCATCGGTCACCTCGCCGACCGATTGCCGCTCCGCCGGGAGACGTGGGTACTCGCGTCGGGAGCACTGCTCTGCATCGGTTTCGCGCTGCTTTTCGCGCCGCCGGACTGGGGCGAGCCCGTGCCGCGGCTCGCGGCCGGCCTGATTGCCGCGTTCACCGGATTCAGCGCGCTGCAGATCGCGCTCCTCGATCACGGGCTCGCACAGGCGACGGCAGCCGGGGGCGGCCATACGCAGATCGCGCTCTGGCGCGAGGCGGGCGGGCTTGCCGGCATTTGCCTTGCCGCCGCGGCACCGTCCGTGCTGGAACTGTCATTGGGCAGCGCCTTTGCATATTCCGGCTATGCCGTCGCATTCGCGGCAATGACCTTCATAGCGCTTGGCGGAATGCGGAGCCGCTGGCTTGCCTCGGGCGGGTCGCTGCCGTCCGCAGGATTCGTGCCGGCCTTGCGGGCGCCCGGCGTCAAGCCGCTGCTCGCATTCGGCTTCGTGAATACGCTGCCGACGGCGGTGACGTCGACGCTCGTGCTGTTCTTCCTGGCCGACATCCTGGAGGCCGAAGCGCATGGCGGACCCGTGCTGCTCGCGTTCTTCGCCGCCGCCGCCTTCGCGGCGCCCTGCTGGGCCCGCCTCGCGGCGGGAATCGGGCGCAAGGCCGCGCTCGCCTCCGGCATGGCCCTGTCGATTCCCGTCTTCGTCTGGGCCCATGTCCTGGGGCCTGGCGACATTGCTGCGTTCTACGTGATAGCCGCCGCCTCAGGCGCGGCGCTCGGCGCCGACATGACGCTGGCGCCTGCGATGCTGGCGGCCAGCATCAGGGGTGGCGGCGGGCAGGTCTTCGCCCTCTGGACCTTTCTGCAGAAATCCGCGCTAGCGCTTGCCGCTGGCGTCGCGCTGCCGCTGCTCGATCTTGCCGGATACGAGCCGGGCGTTCCGTCCGATCAAGGGCGGATGGCTCTTTCGGCCGCCTACGCGCTCGTGCCCTGCACGCTGAAGCTTGCCGCACTGCCGATGCTCCTGTTCCTGATCAACGAAAGGACGAAGCGATGAGGACGAGACACGTTCCTGGTTCGGGACTCCTGTTCGAGCTGGCGGCGCAACGCGTCGACGCGTATGCCGATGAAGCCCCGCCTCTCGACCTGAGGGACTACCTCGAAGGACCGCTGACGGCATCGGGCGTCTTCATCGGGCTTTCCGGACACGTCCAGCGGCGCTTCACCATGGAGATGACCGGTCGCTGGTCCGGCAGGCACGGGACGGTCGAGGAGCGCTTTCGCTACGACGGCGGCGAGACCGGCGAGCGAATCTGGGAAATGGACGTCGGCGAGGACGGGAGCCTGACCGCGACGGCCGACGACGTCCTCGGCAAGGCGACGGGCGCTCAGAGCGGGAACGCCGCAGCGATGCGCTACCGGCTGCTGGTTCCCTGGAAGACTGGGCAGACCGTCGTCGGCATCGAGGACTGGTTCTACCTGGTTGACGACGGCACGCTGATCAACCGTGCGCGCATGTCGAAGTTCGGCCTTAAGGTCGGCGAAATCGTCGCCTGCTTCCGCAGGGGCGAAGTCTCCGGGCCGCGGGCCGGGCAGCCATGACCGGCCTCGCCGGAAAGCGCTACTGGCTTGTCGGCGCCAGTTCGGGCATCGGCCGGCAGCTCGCGCTGTGCCTGGCCCGCGAGGGCACCGCGGTCGCCGCCTCGGCCCGCAGCGAGGATGCGCTCCTGAGCCTCGTGGAGGACATGGAGCCGGTGCGAACGGACCTCGGCGGCCATGCCGCGGTCGCGTTCGACGTCACCGACAGCGCCGCCACGATCGAGGCTTTCCGCAACGTCGGTGCGGTCGACGGCGTCATCTACTGCGCAGGAGCCTACGAGCCGATGTCGGCGACGCGTCCCGATCTCGAGGCGCTCGAGCGGATCGTCGACGTCAATCTCACGGGCGCGCTCCGCGTTCTCGCCGCCTGCGTCCCGGAATTCTGCCGCCGCGGGTCGGGACACGTGCTCCTGATCGGTTCGCTGGTCGGATACCGGGGTCTCCCGGATGCCTGGGGCTACGGCGCCACCAAGGCGGCATTGATGCACCTCGCCGAGTGCCTGCTCTGCGATCTGGACGGGTCCGGCGTCAGGGTGCAGATCTGCAACCCCGGCTTCGTCGAATCGCGTCTTACGGAAAAGAATGCCTTCCGCATGCCGTTCATCATGACCGCTCAGGAGGCCGCCGCACGAATCGTGCGCGGCATTGCACGGAATCGGCACGAGATCGCCTTTCCATTCGTCATGGCGACGGCGTTCAGGCTGCTGTCCGCACTGCCCCGCCCGATCTGTTCCCTGCTTCTCGCATTTGGCAGACAGCGTCGGAGGCGTAATCCATGACCGCCCCGATCACCAGCGCAGGCGCGGGCAGCGAAGCGCCTGGGCAGGCTGCGGCCCTTCCTCGACGGCTCAGGGCACTTCTCCCCGTTCTGAGGCGCATCGAGTTCGGCGCAATAGAGGTCGAACTGCCTGACGGCAGGCGCCTCTGCGCTGAAGGGCCAAGGCCGGGCCCCCGGTGCAGGATCGTGATCCTGCACCGGGGATTCTTCCGGCGCCTGCTCGGCGAAGGCCAGCTGGGCTTTGCCGAGATGTACATGGACGGCTGGTGGACGACACCCGATCTCCAGGAGTTCATGGACTCGATCATGCTCAACAACGATAGCATGGCGCGCCAGTTCCGCGGCGCTGGACTTATTCGCCTGTGGGAGCGCTTGCGCCAGCGCCTGAACGCCAACACACGTCTCGGGTCGCGGCGCAACGTCGCCCGGCACTACGATCTTGGCAACGCGTTCTACCGGCACTGGCTCGATGTGACGATGACCTATTCGTCGGCGCTGTTCCGGACCGGGCACGAAACGCTGGAAGAGGCTCAGGAGAACAAGTACGCGGCAATCTGCGACCGGCTTGCGCTGGCGCCCGGCGAGCGGGTGCTGGAAATCGGCTGCGGATGGGGCGGGTTCGCCGAATACGCGATCCGCGAACGGGGGGCGCGAGTGACCGCCCTGACGATCTCGAAGGCGCAATACGACTTTGCCCGCCGACGCCTCTTCGAGGCCGGGCTCGCCGAAAGAGGCCAGGTCCTGCTGCGCGACTACCGCGACGAGCCCGGGACCTATGACGCGGTCGCCTCGATCGAGATGATCGAGGCCGTCGGAGAGAGGTACTGGCCGGGTTATTTCACCACGCTTCACGACCGCCTCAGGCCGGGCGGCACCGCTGCGCTGCAGGCGATCACGATCGCGGACAGCCTGTTTCCGACGTACCGCAGGCGGACGGATTTCATCCAGAAGCACATCTTTCCCGGCGGCATGCTGCCCTGCCCGGCTGCGCTCGGCAAGCTCGCCGGAGCCGCCGGTCTCGAGATGCTCGGCACCGAGGCGTTCGGCGACAGCTACTCGCGAACGCTCCGCATGTGGCGACGCCGCTTCAACGGCCAGTGGAGCCGGATCACTAGGCTGGGCTTCGACGAGCGCTTCCATCGCAAGTGGGACTTCTACCTTGCATCCTGCGCCGCCGGCTTCGCCTCCGGGATCACCGATGTCATGCACGTTGCGTATCGCAGGCCGCGCTGACGAGGCGGGCCCAAGCGGGGCCCGCAGGATCGGCCTGGCTGCTCCGCCGACCTGGAGACGACGCGCGATTCGTTCATCTTTGGCAGGTCGCTCGACTCCGTGGTTGATCAAGACTGCCAAACACTTAAGGAGTGCCCGAAAATCATGAAGAGACTCGCCATGCACCAAGGTCGCCGATCCTGGCTTGACGGATTCCGCAAATTGTCCTGCTATGGAGCGCAGTTCTCTTGCGGCTGCGGCCATGCCACGCAGCCGTCATGGTCTCGGCAGCCAGGTCAGCGAGCTTCCCGGCAATTAAGACGGCGTCCTTCCGGATTGTTCGGAAGGTCTGTCTTCGGGAGGGTGCCGGCAGGTCCGCAAGGCGATTCCGAGAGAGACTCTATGCACAGCCTCGTTTCCATCCGTGCCGCAGTGCTCGCCGCCACCGTTCTGCTGTCCGCCTGCGGCGGCGGGGGTGGATCGCCGCCAAGCGGTGACGGATCCACGCCTCAGGCTCCGGCGTCGGGACCGTCCTCGCCGCCGCCGGACACGTCGCCGGAATCGCCCGCTCCGTCGCCTCACCCCCTGGCCATGCCCGTGCCGACCGAGATCGGCGTTTCCCGGGGCGGCCGCCAGATCGGGATAGGCCCGGCCTTCACGAACGAAAGGCCGGACATCGGCGATCTTGAGACCCGGTCCCGCCGCGGGGCGTTCGCGGTCGGCTCTGGACGCTGGCGGGATCCGCGGGGCCGGGACGGCAGCGCCGACGCGGCGGAGGTGGTCCGCATCCTCCGCTCCTTCCAGGAACGGCAGGATCACGAAGGCGGGGGAGACCTGGTCTTCGTCGACTTCGGGGCGCAGAAGACCCTGCGTATCGACAGCACGGCGCGCGCTTCGGACCGCAGGGCCGCCATCGCCGCGTTGCGCAACATCAACGCCGCCCTGCCTTGGCGGCACCGCATCCTGCTCGGCCCGGACATTTCGGAGCGTCTCGCAACCGAGGACATTCCCGAAGACGAGATCCATGTCCGTTTCACCGAAGGCAGGGCGTCCTGGCCGGACCCTGGCGAGGGCGAGGACTATGAGCCGAACGTCCTCGGGATCGGCGGGGCGAACGCCGACCGCGACGCGTACAGGATCCTGGGCGGATTCGTCTACATCGACCGGCAGGCTGTCGGTCGCGATGCCGCGCGGATGGAGTTCGTCGTCGCCCACGAGATCCTGCATGCCTGGGGGATGGGCGCGCATGTCGATCCGGACGCGTATCCTGACGCCCTGCTCGTGCCCGCCCTGCCGCGCAGCCTGGACGAGGTGCCCCGTCTCTGGCTGACGGTGGAGGGGGAGGCGCTCCTGGCGGCGATCGGGATCGCCCCCGGAACGCGGGTCTCCGACCTGGCGGTCGGCGATCTCGGACCGTGGAACGAGGACGGATTCCACCTTGTTGGACAGACCGGCCTTGGCGGACCGGATGCCGACGCCATGCAGTTCGGGGCCGGATACAGGAACGGCCTCGGCAGGCCCTGGGCTTAGGGGGCCGCGCCGGCAACACGACTTCGGGACAATCCGGAGATGTCGGGACGGCGCACGGCGACGTGGGCCGGGTCGCTCCTGGGCTTCACCGGCGCGGGCCGCCCGGTCGCCGGAGACGCCGAGATCGGCATCGACCTGTCGAGCCTTCAGGGCCGCGCCGACTTCAGGGAGCTCGAATCCTGAGCCCGGGAGACGCATCCCGGCGCAACGGGCAGCGGCCTCGTCTGGGGCGACGGCGATCTCCGCTACACGATCGGGGTGGCAACGGACGCGGGAACCGAGGTGTTCGTCTCGACCTTCGCCGCCGGGGACGATCCCGGCATCGTGACAGGCACATTCGCGGGCGTGCGCCACGAGGGCGCCGCCGGGATCCTGGAGCATCCCGACCCCTCCGCGGCGTTCGGAGCCACTGCGCGCCGGTCCGGGAACGCCGTCCAGCCGCCGCTCGCCCGGACCCGGATTGACGGCACGGGCTTGCCGTGGCCGGATGCACCTGGCCCGCCGCCATTCCTGCAGGATGGACGCAACGGCGGGTCAACACGCGTCGAGATGCGGTCGCGGCCTCGCTTCCCCATGAGCGGGGCCGCGACCCGAACGGACGCTTTCGTTTGTCCGGCGGCAATCTGCCGTTCCACCTCCACGACTTTCTTGCGGAAAACTCGATGAAGCCGACAAAGAATCGCCGATCCACTTAATGGAACCGGACACCACGCCGTCACCGGTCGCACCGTGGCAGATCGGGAAACTGCCTCGTTCCAGCCAGGCAGGATGAGGCCGGAACAGGCACGCAATGATTTCCCGTGGGCAGATGGACTCTCTTGAGATCATGGACCGTTTGCAGCCTGAACCAGTGACCGGCGCATGAGCCGGCCGCCGCTGCCACCCGAAGTGCCGTTTCCAGCATTGCCGGACGGCCTCCCAAAGCGGTCATGGGAGCGGGATGGTCAAGACGCTCTTCGATTCCTGGTAGATTTCGGAGAGCGTCTCGTAGAGCTTGTCGAGACGTTCCACTCGTGCCAACAGCAGCTTGCGCTCCAAATCGTCAAGACGGTCGATCTCGTTCCTGATGCTCCAGCACGACCAGTAGGCGTTACTTCGATTGTACCGGCCATCCCCCAGACCGAAGACCTCGCCGGGGATCCTCAGGTCATGCGGTATCGCAAAGCTGTCGCGGCTGCTCTCGTGGCTGAAGAGGTAGAAGAAGTTGTCGAAACCCGCCCAAGTTATCGCGGAGAGACACAGCGAACACGGCTCGTGCGTCGACAGGAAGATCAGCTCATCCGTCCCGGGACGATCCTCCAGTTCGTAGAAACTCTTGAGGCACTGGATTTCCCCGTGCCAGAGTGGATTTGCGGTCTCGTTGTTCGTTTCCGCCAGCACCAGGCCCAGGTCTGACTTCCGCAGAAGAGCTGCACCGAAAACCTTGTTGCCGGCGGCAACGCCCTGCGTCGTCAGCGGCACGATATCCATCTCGATCGTCACAAGGAGCCGGGTAAGCAAGCGAATTCGGTCCCCGGGGAGTTCGAAGGGTTCAAAACTTGCCATCTGAATCTCCTGCAAATTTCCGCAGGCAGGCATGCTGGAAACAGCCCGGTCCCACGGAGTTCTCCGGTGCGCGCCGACGGATTTCGAAGAGGTTTCGGGCGGCCTGCAGCTTGAACCGGCGATCGGCGGCCATGCCATCCATCGCTTCCGGCCAGAGCGCCAATGTCGGAGCAACTGCGCTCCAGCCGGTCAGCGCTTCATTGACCTGTCGGCGCAAGACGCCGAGGTTCTCCGCCGCCTTGGCTGCGGACAGCCCCAAGGCCCGCAGGTCGTGAATTTGCCCTTCGCCGGGGTGAGGGGGATTCTTCATCATCGCCTCTTCTCCATTCGATGTCGGTCTTCGAAAATCAAGTCCCGGAACCCGCCCGTGCAGTGAATGAGCGCGGGGCGGAATTGGGCGTTGACGCTTGCGGACCATTTTCCCTCATGGCGTCCGCCGGCACATGAAGACGAGGGAAAGGCGGGTCAGATCGCCAAGTCTCTGCACGTCTTCCAGGACCAGCAAAACGTCTCCGGCACGGCGACCAACATCCGTCCGCATCGCCTTCGACGAACCGGGTCGGTTGCGAGCCTTCAGGCCCTTGTGCCTGATGCCGATGATCATGATCCGATGACCATACACCCCATGGAAGAAACATGGTGCCGCAAATCATTTGTTACGACGATTCATCGCCGGGCAAGTCTGTACCGATCCGGAAATCCTGTTCTTCGCTGATCTGCGGATGCACTTGCACAAGATGATCGACCAGCGTTCTCAGCAGCTCGTTTCTCCGGTTTTCTTTCTTCATCGTTAGTTCGTAAAGTGACGTGTAGCTGATCTTGTCCGCCAGCATCGGTCGAATTTCACCCGTCTTGACCCAGTGCCGGGCATAGTGCGCCGGAAGATAGGCAGTGTACTGGCCGGTCAAGATCAGCGTGACCAGTCCTTCAACGGACGACGAGGATGCCCCGACGAGAAAATTGCGCTCGAATGCCGGGAGCTGGGCGCTCGAAACATATCCGCGAGCCGCATGTTCTGACGCAAACACTTCCTCGACTTCCAGTTCGTCGGGCGCCTTGTCGAAGAGGGGGCTTCCCCGGCCGCAATACAAGTTCATGTCAGAGGTGAACAACGGCACGTATTCCAGTCCCTGTCTCCTTGCCGGGAAAAATCCAATCCCCAGATCGCAGGAACCGTCGAGTATCATCTGTTCCACGGCATTGGGCGAAACGACATTCAGGTTCACTTCGGATTCCGTGACCGCCCGCTTGAAGTTTCCGATCGCTTCGCTCAGCCGAAACCCGGGATTGAAGATGGAGTTGTCGATCACCGCGATGGACAGTCGCCCTCCCAGCTTGCCGGAAGACGACGCGACTGAAGATCTGAACTCGTCAAGCGAGCGAAACAGGGTCAGGCAGGAGTCGTAAACCTCCTTGCCCTCCTTTGTAAGCCAAAAGCCGCCCCTGCCCCGGTGGCAGAGCTTCAGTCCAAGTCGCTCCTCCAACTGCTTCATTTGCATGCTGATGTTGGCCTGGCTGACATTCAGGGCTGATTGAGCCGAGGCAAAGCCACCGCATTGGGCAACGGTTACGTAGACACGCAACAGTCGCAGGTCGATATCAGAGACGCTTCCCAGCATGACCGCATTTACTTAAATACAAGCTTAAGTGAAAATAAGACAATTCACCTGTTACGGCAAGTCAGGCTCTGCGTCTGTTAGGCGCAGTGCCCTTGTCGTCTGAAAAACAAGAGATTTGCGGGGGCGGGAGGAAAATGACAACAATTTTGCCAATGTTCTTGAATGCCATGACACTTGTCAGCATCCTGATGTTGGTGGGTCTGGGCCTTGCCGTAATTTACGGTTTGATGGGCGTGATCAACATGTCCCATGGGGACTTCATCACAATAGGCGCATTCAGCCTGGCGCTCATCCAGAGTTTCGGAGGCAGTTTTTGGCTGGCTCTTCTTTTGGCGCCTCTCATTGGTGCCCTGATCGGATTTCTCATCGAGCGATCAATCATCCAGTTCCTCTACAAGCGCCCTCTTGCAACCATTATGGCCACCTGGGGGTTATCCCTGATCATGCAGCAATCGCTGCAGTTGATCTTTGGTGCGGCGCCTCAGCGCGTGTACTCGCCAATCACCACCTCCGTTGAAGTTCTTGGTGTCAACTACCCGGCCTACCGGCTGGTCATGATTGCCATGGCCATCGCCATCATGGTGGCGGCCTATCTGTTCATTCGCAAGACGCGCTTTGGCCTCGACATGCGGACAGTGATCCAGAACCCTGAGATGGCCGACGCCCTCGGGATCGATACCAAGAGAGTCTTCGCGATCGCATTTTCCATAGGGGCCGGACTGGCGGCTGCCGCGGGCGTTCTGCTTGCCCCGCTCACGGTGGTCATTGCCCAAATGGGCATCAACTATCTTGCGCGTTCCTTTTTCGTCGTCATTGTCGGGGGTGCCGGCAGCGTTCCCGGCGTTGTCGCCGGAAGCGCGTTCGTCGGCGGCACTGAAACGCTGCTCAACTACGCGATCCCGGCGACACTGGCCCAGGCACTCGTTCTGGTGCTGGCGATCATTGTCGTGCGTTTCCGTCCCAGCGGACTGGTTCCGGGGTAGGGCGCCATGAGCCAGATTCCATCGGATACCGGTTCGTCAACTCGCTCTCGCTCACGGGTACTCGTCAGCCTGTCGCTGCTGTTCCTTTTGGCGATGTACATAGCACCCCTCTACGTGGGCGTTTATTCGGCGTCGCTGTTCCGCGATGCGATGCTCTTTGGTCTCATGGCCCTTGGTCTTGACTATCTTTGGGGCAAGACCGGCGTTCTCAGTTTTGGCCACGCGACATTCTTTGGCGCCGGGGCATACGGGGCGGCGATCATCTCGACCCAGTTCGGTATGGACCCATCCTACGGAGCATGGCTGGGTCTCCTTGGCGGCATTCTGTTTTCCTGTCTGATCGCATTCATTGTCGGGTATTTCCTGATCTTCGGTGGCGTTCGCGGGTCGTACTTTACAATTGTGACGCTCGCGCTTGGCGTCATATCCGTACACGTCGTCCTGACATTCTCTGAATACACCGGAGGCGATGCGGGCCTCCTTGGCGTCCCACCCTTGAGCTTTCCGACAGTGGATGGGTTCAGACCGCTCTCGCAACTGGGTCAATACTGGTTCGTCATGACGACGGTCTGTGCTGTCACCTGCGGCATGTGGTGGCTCTGCAGCGGTCGCTACGGCGCACTCCTCAAATCGATCGAGGACAATGAACAGCGCGCTCAGGCGCTTGGTCACAATACATCTCTGCACCTGCTGATCGTTTTCGTCGGATCGGCCGTGATTGCGGCGCTTGGGGGAGCGCTTTACGCCTCCTCGGTTGGCGTGGTCGCCACGGACAGCGTCAACCTCATCCTCTCCACCCAGGCCATCATTTTTGTCGCGATCGGCGGTCGAGGAACGCTCTTTGGCCCTGTTCTGGCGACGGTCTGCGTCATCTGGCTGGAACAGGAGGTCTCCAGCATCAATGTCCAGCTCTGGCCGCTGTTCATGGGCCTCTTGTTCATCCTGGCGGTCTTTGTCTTCCCGGACGGAGTTCTAAAGCGGGCTGAAGCGCTCTTCTCCATGATCCGACCTGTCTCCGGTCCAGGAGGCAGAGCATGAGTGCAGTCCTCCTCCTTGAAACCAGGCAGCTGAACAAGCGCTTCGGCGGCGTTGTCGCTGTCGATGACGTGAGCATCTCCATAAGGCCCCTCGAGGTCAAGTGCATCATCGGCGCAAACGGTGCCGGCAAGAGCACCCTCTTCAACATACTTTGCGGCGCACTCGCCGCTGACAGCGGTTCAGTGAATTTTGAGGGGCGATCGCTCGCGGGGATGAAGCTCCATGAGTTTTCACGAGCAGGAATCGCTCGGAAATTCCAGGTTCCAAGCGTGTTTGAATCTCTGTCCGTTCAGCAAAACCTAGAAACATCGATCCACGGCGCGATCAGCAAGCCTGACCTCGCCGCCCGCGTCGATGCCATGCTGAACAAGGTCGATCTGGTTGGCATGCGAAATCAGCTCGCGGGCAATCTCGCCCATGGCCAGAAACAATGGCTCGAAATTGGCATGGCGCTGATGTCGGATCCAAAACTGCTTCTGCTTGATGAACCGACTGCGGGCATGACGCTCGATGAGACGCAGCGCACCGCAGATCTGGTTCACGGCCTGGCCAGGCACGCCGCCGTCGTCGCCATCGAGCACGACATGAGCTTTGTGCGTGCGCTTGGGTGCCACACCTATGTCATGCACCAGGGCGCCATCATCGTAGAGGGCGACTTTGTCGACATCGAACGAAACGACCTTGTCAGAGACGTGTACCTGGGGAGGGCCTAGCCGTGCTTGACGTCGAGAAACTGAAAGCCGGATACGGAATGCTTCCCGTTCTCCACGATGTTTCGCTCTCGCTTGAGAAGGGCGAAACACTTGTCTTGCTCGGCCGAAACGGTGTCGGGAAGACCACGCTTCTCAAGTCCCTGATCGGAATCAACAAGCCAACATCGGGGTCGATCCGGCTCAACGGAACCGAGGTCACGGGCTGGGCTCCCAACAGGCTTGCAAAAGCCGGCGTGGCTTATGTGCCCCAGGGTCGTGGCATCTTCCCCAAGCTGACCGTTGAGGAAAACTTGCTCGTTGGGCTGAGAAGCCGCGCAGACGGGCGCAAGACGGTTCCCGAAGAAGTCCTGGACATGTTTCCGATCCTGCGAGAGCGCCTGTCTCAATTTGGCGGGACGCTTTCCGGAGGTCAGCAGCAAATTCTTGCGCTCGCACGAGCGCTTTGCGGCGATCCTGAACTCTTTCTGCTGGATGAACCCTCAGAAGGCATCCAGCCATCCATCGTGCAGCAGATCGGAGAGCTGCTCGTAACGGTCAATCGCAACACGAACCTGACCGTCCTTCTTGTCGAACAGAACCTTGAACTGGCGAGGCGTGCGGCTTCGCGGTGCCTGGTGATGGAAAAGGGACGCATCTCCGGAAACCTCTCAAAGAGCGACCTGAACGACGAGAGAAAAGTCTTTCAAGCATTGGCTCTGTGACAGCCCAAACCAGGAAGGAGGAAGTCACCATGACAAAGTACAACTCAACCATAGACAGGCCTGCGTCTCGGCGCAGCGTACTGAAGACCGCGGGGGCCGCAGCAGGGCTTTTGGCAATGCCGTCAATCCTGCGCGCCGCAGAGGGCGACACGATCAAGATCGGCTTTCACTCGGCGTTGACGGGCCTTGAAACACTGCTCGGGGAGACTCAGGTCAATTGCTTCGAAATGGCGATTGACGAGATCAATGCCGGCGGCGGCGCCGGCGGCCGCGAGATCGAGTACCTCGTCGAGGACAACCAGACCACCACGCGTGGCGCAATCGACAAGACCCGCAAGTTCATTCTTGAAGACGAGGTCGATGTGATCATCGGCATGATCACTTCGCTGGAGCGTTCGGCGGCTCTGAGTGTCTCAGCACCGGCCAGGAAACTGGTCATCTACCCAACCTACTATGAAGGTGGCGAGTGCGAGCGCTACCTGGCATGCACCGGCCAGATTCCGAACCAGTCGGTGGACCCGTTTGTTCCGTGGATCACGGAAAATGTCGGCAAGTCCGTCTACATCCTGGGCTCCGACTACGGTTGGCCCCAAGAGACGGCCAAGGCGATTTCTGCGGCCTTTGAAGCCAACGGCGGCAGCACGGTTGGAACAGAGTTCTTCCCGTTTGGCGTCCAGGATCTCGGACCGGCCATGGATCGCATCAGGGCCGCCAAGCCCGACGTGGTCTGGGAATTGTTCGCAGGCGCCGATGCCCTCACCTTTCTGAAGCAATACAACAGCTTCAAGCCAGGTGGCACGTTGCTGACCAACGGACTGGACGAGCTGTTCACGACGGCCGTCGACGGATCCAACGTGGAAGGCGTCATCGTCAACCAGTCCTATTTCTCGTCTCTGCAATCACCCGCAAACGAAACGTTCCTGAAGGCCTACAAGGACAGGTTCGGTCAGGACAGATGGGTGAATTCCATCGCTGAATCGACCTACATTGCGGCCCACCTCTACGCAAAGGCGGTTGACAAGGCGGGAAGTGCCGACACCGAGAAGGTCATTGACGCCATGGCCGGCATCTCGTTTGAGGCGCCGCAGGGTCCGGTGACCTTTGATGGCAGCAACAACCATCTCGCGGTGAACAGCATCATCGGCAGATGCCGCAACGATGGTCTCTACGACATCATAGAGAACTTCGGCGCGATCACGCCAAGCGTTCCCGGCTGCAACTTGGCCTGACGGCACGGCCTTTGACGGCTTCCCCGGGCCTAGAAGGCTCGGGGAAGCCCATTGAAATGGCTGCAAGGCGGGGTCAGGGAACTTCTGACCTGGGGAAGCTATGCCAAGTTCGAGCGAGCAGATACCTGCAAAGCCATCTGCGTCCAATCTGGCGACAGAGCGGTCCGCGCTTGCTCGTTGCAAAGCCTTCCTTGACCGCATCAAGGCGATCAATCCCCATGTGAACGCCTATTCCGAGCTACTTGAATCCTCCGCACTGGACACCGCAAGGGAACAAGACGGCCAGCCAGGCCGCGAATTGTCAGGTTTGTGTGCGGCAATCAAGGACAACGTGAATACGGTTCCGGCTGTGGCCAAGGCCGGTCTGCGTTTTCTGAGTGACCACAGGCCCCAGTCTGATTCCACGGTCGTGGATGCTCTCAGGCACTGCGGGGCGATAGTCCTTGGCGTGACGGAAACCGACAGTGGTGCGTTCGGCGTCACGACACCGCAGGTCAGAAATCCGATTTACCCGGACAGATATGCGGGAGGCTCATCCGGAGGCTCGGCGGCTGCGGTTGCCGCCGATCTTTGCGACTTTGCGATCGGCACTGACACCGGCGGCAGCATTCGCATACCAGCAGCCTGTTGCGGAATCTTTGGGTTCAAGCCGACCGCCGGGTCGGTGCCGCTGGCCGGCGTTCGCCCGCTTACAATTTCATACGATCACATCGGCCCACTCTCAAAGAACCTGGACATCATCAAATCGGTCATGATCGCAATTGGCGGGGAGCCTGGGGCCAGGCCGATCACCGAAAACCCCATTCCGACCATCGCCATTCCCTGGACCGCGCTGGAGGAATGCGAGCCGGCGGTCCTGCGAGCATTGCGAGACTTCGCGCAAGTGAAGGGACGCCTGGGTCTCAAATTCGAAACGGTGGAGCTGCCGCCATTCGACACGCTGCTGGACCTCCATATCAGTCTGTCCCTCAAGGAGGCGGCCGACCTGTACCACGACATCTCCGACGCGCAGCTCGATCAATTGCCGGACGTGGCGGTGGAGAGCCTGAAGATCGGCGAGGCTGTCAGCGACAATCAACACGAGCTTCTCTTGAAGCAAAGGCCCGAGTTGCTGGCTGACTTGGAAGCCGTGTTCGAATTGGTGGACTACCTGATTATTCCGACGCTGCCGGTCCTGCCGCCAAAGCGGAAAGCGGAAACCGTCCCGATCGCAGAAAGTGAAATTGACATCGTAAGCACGCTCATTCGCTACACGGCCATCTTCAATCAAAGCGGTCATCCCGTTCTGGCTTTCCCTTGGGCCGCACCAGAAGCCGACATCGTATCAAGCCTTCAATTGATCGGTCCGAAGTCAAGCGATCTCGATCTCCTCGATTTTGCCAGGAACACGCTGGCCTTGGAACACGACGCAAGAGCCTGTCCCCACGCGTCCATTCGCTGTCAAGCACCAGACAATCGGTTCGATTGGGAACGATGCGGCGATGCCAGAATCCATGACAGGTTCACTGGACAAAAACGCTGAACGGCTCTTAAAAACGCTGAACATCTCGGCGAGGTTCCGGTGGCTTACACCCTCCGACGCTCTGCGTCCGGCAGGAGCGCCAGGCGGCGGAACAAGCGCCTTCCGACTTCCCGCTCCCAGTGAGCGCGATGGAACTTTCCGGGCATGCGGAGACTGTCGGGCTTGACCGGTTTTCGGGCGCTTCGACCTTGATGACGCCCGCAATCCGCTCCACCACGCGCCAACTTCGGGTGTCGCGCACCGGGGCCGGCGGTCGACACGCAGCCTGCCGCCCGTAGTCGATCTCGGCACCCATGAAGCGCGACGGCCTGCGGCTCCTCTCCAGTTCCAGTTCGCGCTCCCTGATCTCCCTTTCGCGCACCATCTGCGTTCTGTGCGCGGCCTCGACCTCCTTTCGGACGGGCGCGTCGCGCCTGACCGTTTCCGTGACCGCGGCCACCGTCTCACGCAGCCGCTTCTCAAGCCCCGGAACCTGGCGACATGCGGGCCGAAAGTCTCGGGGTCGCCGAGAACCTCCCGGGTGAGCGTCTTCACGCCAAGTGATGGTGCATCGAACACGCAACCTCATGGATCCAGACATGCCGAATTCGCATCGAGTCCAGTTCGAGAGAACATGACAGCCAATTCGTCGCTCAGGGCCTTGATCGCGTCACACGCGACAAGAGCGACGAAAATGCAGTCCAGTGGCGAGATTCAAGGCAATCGCCGCTGAAACTCAAAGTTTCATCGCCTTCGCGACGCTACGTCACCCTTGTAACCTGCGAGATCACGTCCGATCCGTTGCGCGGCATTGAATCGCGACCGGGCAAGGACTACCAAGATCTCATGACGTCAAGTCGAAGGTGCAGCCGAATGAATCATCGCGTACAGGGTATTGGAGCCGGATTGCGCGTTTTCTTCCTTTGCGCTTTTGCATTCCCTGCAAGCCAGTTTCCGTCACAGGCTCTGTCCCAAGACGACGAATTGAACGACGTCAGGAAAATTCTGACCACAGAAGCGGGAAGCGTAAGAAAATGGCTGTCCCCACCTGAAATCGCCGTACTGCACGCAGGAGAATTCGACTTTGCTCACCTGAGGAAGACAATTGAATTCATAGACTCCCTTGTCGGTCTCGGGATCGACACGAACTTAAGGCAGAGAAACTTGAGCTCCGTTGAAGGAAGTCTTTTCGGTGAGACACGGCTGGAGTATCGAAGGTCCCGAGGCGACAAGTCGACAATTGCAAGGGTCCTGTTCCCGGATGGCGAGACGATGTCGGCCAGCATATTCGTCTACAAGCTCGACATTGCCTCAAGTTCGCTGTTCCTGGTCCTGAGCCGAGCTGCCAAGGGGGCCTGGAGTCTGTCACGTCAGTTCGTTGAAGGAGAAACGCCCTGTTTCTTCTACGCGATGTCCCTGAGGAACGAGATAAGGATCGCACACATATTCATCAGGTATGATCTTTCCGGAGAGGAGGAAAGGGCTTGCATATACGAGGAACTGGTACAGACGATGGGCCTTCTGCACGATGCGCCGGGATCGGCATACTTCACTTTCGACAACATGGTAGCGCCAAAGTACGACCCGCTGGACTGGAAGCTTCTCGCGGCAATGTATGCAGACAACATTGTTCCCGGTGCCGACGTGGACATGGTTTTGAGAAATTACGTCGAGATCGAATGATTCCTTGAATGTTCTGAAACTTGCCAGAGGCCTCACTACCTTTTGACGGGTCGGCTTGAACCGGAGGTCAGAGCCTGACACGCGTCTTCTGCTTTGTTTCGCCATGCCTGTCCCGCCACATTCCACCTTTTGCGGAACTTGAAAGGACAGAATTGCCAATACCTTAACTTATTGTAATCATTACAATATTGTTCGAGCCTCGGTGCCTCCTTGCGTTTTGTCAACACTATAGCAACACGGCGCCTCGGCGGCAAAGGTGAGCAACCCGTCCGCCCGTGGAATCGAGCCGCAATTCCAGGTCCATCGATACGCGGAAAGCCAGTATCCTTGGGTTTCGGATCATCTGCCGGTCTGGGCAGCCCGCGCCATCACGGCTTGGTGGAACGTGTAACGGCAAAGGCAAGCATTTCGGCGAGCCGTCCGCCAGCGGCCGCAGGGCCTCTCCCGAATCGCCCGGAAACCGGTCCTCTCGGCAATGTCGGTTGCGGCAGTGGCCAGGCGCTTCCACGGCGCGACGGAACACCTGCCGACAATGGATCGATCATTCCGTTTCAGACGTCCTGACACCGAGGGACAGTCATGAATTTCCTGTGGCCCAATTCATCTAGGAAAATAAGGTCGTTGGGGGACTTTACCTGCAATTCAGGCTCGTAGTGGGCTCGCAATATTCCGTGAACCCTGATGTGGGGCTGAAGCCTCCGGACATTCGCACCGAAGCATAAAAACAAGGGGTCTCGCCTTCGGCGCACCAGCGGAATTCAAGAAAAAAGGGTTCAACAATGTTGTCAGCTTCACCCCTCGAGGTCAGGACTTCTGCGTTTGGTCGCAGAGCTCCGGAGCGGCGCGTCAAGCCTCGGATTTGCTTCCGAAGCCGTGTTTGAAGGATTCTCGATCCTTCAAGCATGCGAAATCATTTTATCATGTGATCGCTGCATTTGCCTCCTGAGCCGTCATGAACGGCGTGCCGGTGCCCGTGGTCTCCCGGCTCTTGGGACATCGAAACATGAGAAGACATTGCGCTGCGTCCACCTGGACGACCACGACATCCGCGCGGTGGCGGAGCGGATCGGGGAGGCGATGGACGGGCTGACGGAAGGCAAGGGGGCCTGACCTTCGGGAGGCAGGCCGGTGCCGGCATGGGCAGACCCGGTCCCGGCTCGATGCCCCCCGGTTCCGGGACGTCCCCGTGTTCGCGGCGGGGCGCGCCATCCGTGATCGCGCGCCCCGCCGGCACTGTCTTCGCCCTGCGCCGCCTCAGAACTCCTTCCGGAACTCCGCACCGACCGTGTCATCGGAAACGAACATGCGCGTGTTCCGCCAGCTCCGCGACAGCGTCCCGGACAGCGACTCCGCGTCCGCGCCGCCGTCCGTGAAGGACCGTGACGCCTGCGCGTCGAGCGCCCACGGACCGTCCCGCCAGGACAGCCCGAGCCCGGCCTCGATGCCCGACTCCCCCGTGATGTTCCCGCCCTCGCCGAAGAGTGACAGGGACGGCGAAAGCGACAGCGTCGGCGTCGGCGCGAAGGTGCCCGCCCAGCCGAGCCGCAGCCGCCATGTCTCGCCCTCGGCAGCGGCGAGCCCGTCGGCTGCGTCCGAGGACATGCGCTGCCAGAAGGCGTCCCCCGACACGCTTCCATCAGTCCATCCCGCGCCGGCGAAGAGCCATTCGGTCCCGGCCTCCATCGGGGCGGACCGCTCCGGCGCGAGGGACAGGTCGCCCGTTCCCGCGCCCAGCGCCGCCCACGTGCCGTGGATCGCGGCGTAGGGCACGACGGCAAGCGTGTCGGTCTCCGCCACGTAGCCGCGGGAGTCGCTTTCCGCCGTGTCGGTCACGGCCATCACGCCGAGCAGCAGCCTGTCGCCCCGGTCGAGGTCCGCGCCGAGCATGATGCGCCGCGCGTCGCCGGAGAGGCTGTCCGCGCCGAACGACGCGCCCGTCGCCCGGGTCCAGACCGCCCAGCCGCCTTCCGTGCCCACCTCGGCGGACCTCCCGTCAAGCCCCGGCGTGACGCCGAGGGACGGGCGTGCGGCGTCTGCCCGGTCCCGAACGGCACTCGCCACGCCGGACGCAAGGGAGTGGCCCGCATGGCCGAGGTGATCGCGCGGCATCGGGTCGGAGTTCACGATGGTGCCCCTGGCCCAGCCATCGGCAATCCCGGCACCGCCCCGCGCATTGCGCAGATATACGTAGAAGGACTCTTCGCCCTCGTCGTGCTGATCTTCGAGGATATTGATCTCGATCTGCTTGAACGACTCGCCCTCGTAGAAGGTCAGCGTCCCGTTCCTGACCTCGAAGTCGACATTCCCCCTGGCCGAGCCCGAATAGGTCCGGTAATCGACCGTCATGGGGCCCGCGCCGTATGGAACCGCCGGGTCCAGCGTGACGTCGAACGAGATCGATCCGTCGGCCTCGTTTGCCGTCGCATCCGCAATGCGGATGGCCGGCCTGACGGACAGGGGCGGCCCGTCGTTGTCGCGAACGCCGACCTCGGCGGAATACGGCTCCTGACTGGTGTCATAGCTTCCGTCGACGGCGGACTCGATCTGGACGAAGATCTTGCCGCCCGCTTCCTCCTCGGCATCGTCAACGGTCCGCAGGGCAAAGCGCGCCGGGCTGTCCTTGTAACGCTGGAACAACCGCTTGTCGACGCCAGGAATGGTCACATCGTGCAGACCCTCGTCGTCTTCGGCGAGATAGTCGCTCGCCGGGGTTCCAAGGCTCTCGTCATAGACCCTCACCTGGACGACCAGGTCCTCCTCCGGCGCCGGTTCCGCCGTCAATGTGAAGGTGACGCGCTGGCCCTCCTCCACGGCTCCCCCGCCGGTGATCGTGACCACCGGCGTGCCGCGCGGCGCGTCCGACGGATCGGGCAGGATCGTGCCGATGGCCCGGCCATCGGCGATTTCCGCGCCGTAGACACGGCTGATCACCAGCTCGAATGTCTCCGGATCCGGCTCGTATTCGTCGTCATCGTAAATCTCGATGCTGACGAACCGTTCGGTCACGCCCGCCGGGAACCATGCTCTCCAATGCCTCCCGTAGAGGGTCGCCCTGTAGTCGACATCCGGGGTCGCCGGGTTGGCGGCGTCTTCATGGGGCCGGGTCTGCAAGGACACCGAGACCCAGCGGTTGGCCGGCTTGCTGAGGGTCACCGGAAACGTGATGATCCGCCTGCCGTATTCGAACCGCTGCCCCTCCGTCACCGAGGCATCGCCGACCGACACGGTCAGCGCGTTCCGGTCATGATCATCATCGTTGACCTGGAGCGTGGCTGACCGCGGCGAGCCGATCCGGTAATACCCGTCCGCGTCGGAAAGGATTCTGGCCGTGATGGTGCCGCTGCCCTCGTCCTGTTCGTCATCATCGGTGCGGACCTCGAGGGTTCCCGTGCCGTCGGTGAAGATGGTGGCGTCCCGCTGCCCGAGTTCGTCGGAAGGAGCAAAGGTCCCGCCGGCGGTTTCGTTCACGTCGACGCGCACCGCGAGGTTGTGCCTGGGCGCCGGACGGGCCGTCAGCGCAAACGTCGCGATATCGCCTTCCACGACGCTCGGGCCGGCTGCGATCGTGATCGTCGGGGTCGCGTCAGACACCCTTGCCGTCGCCCGGCCCGGAGAACCCGGAGCATAGCCGTAGCCGCTCTGCACCGTCGCGATGACGGCGCCGTCCGCTTCCGCCTTCTCGTCATCGGTCGTGTCCACGGAGAAGGTCCCGCGCCCGTTCGTGCCGACCGTGATCAATTGTTCGTGGGCCCCTTGCGACAGGAAGCTGCCGTTCTCGGCAATGCTGACGTTGACGACCAGGCTCTCCGGCGGCGCCGGATGGGCCGTCAGCGTGAACCTCGCGGCATCGCCTTCGACGATGTCCCCGGCGGCGCTGATCCGGACCTCGATGCTCTCGTCCCGAACCGCAACGGATGCCCGGCCGGAGGAGGTCACCAGATAGCCCGCATCGCTCAGAACCCTGGCGGTCAGGGAGCCGTCGGGCTCCGAGACCAGGTCGTTCTCCGTCTCCACGTCGATGCTGGCCCTGCCATTCGTGCCGATGGTCACGATTCTCGTCCCGGCTTCGCCCTGGCTCGCGAAGCTGCCGCTGTCGGCGATCTCCACCCGCACATTCAGCGGGGCTGCGGGCCGGGGACTCGCGGTCAGCTCGAAACGGGCGGTCCCCCCCTCGACAATTGCCGACGACAGGGCGCGGACGCTGATCCGGGGCGTCGGCGCGCCGCCATCGGTCACGTCGACATTCGCGGAAGCCGGCGCGCCGACGGCATAGGCCTGACCGCTGACCAGACGCGCCGTGATGTACCCGTCGTCCTCGTCTCTCGCGTCGCTGTCGGTCGCGACGCTGAGGCTCCCTCTGCCATCGGTCCCGATGCGAACGGTTCTCTGGCCCTTCTGACCCTGGCTGGCGAATTCGCCCTTCTCGGTCACGGACACGGCGACGTCGATGGGCGCGGCGGGGCGCGGACTGGCTGTCAGCGTGAAGCGGGCGGTCCCTCCCTCGCTGATCTTCGAACCGGCCGCGATGGTGATGATGGGCCGGTCGTTGTCGGCTACATCGACGCTGGCGGATCGATAGGCGTCTTCGGCTGCCCGGTATCCGGAACCGGGGTTCACGGTCACGTGCACCGAGCCCGGCGCCTCGTTCCGTCCGTCATCCGTGGTCCTGACCGTGAACCTGACCTGACCGCGGGCAGCGGGGATGGTGACGGTCCGTCGGCCGGCTTGCCCCGGCGCAACGAACGATCCCGTCTGGCCGATGCTGACGCTGACTGTAAGCGGCGTGGCGGACAACGGGCTGGGGAGGAGCCAGAACGAGGCGACGCCGCCTTCCGCAATGCCCGAGCCCGCCAGAACGCTGACGACCGGCAGAGTCCCGTCATCGGCATGGGCCTGCAGGCCAGGCAGAGAGGCGGCAATCAGTAACGCTGCGGCTGCAGTCGCGCGCAAGCCTTGCGCTGTCAGGGCGAGTTTCATTGTTCTAAGTCCTTGCATGGTTCCAAGTCCTTGTATGTTGGGGAATCAAGCTTATCCACAGCTGCCGCTGGGTGGAGGTGACGGTGCAAACAGGCATGTGCGAGGCTGCAAGGCCGGACATCATGCCGCCCCGTCCCGGGCGGAAGGACGATCGACACTGTCGGGAGAAAAAGCGAGTCGGCAGGCGTCGACGCGCCAGCCGGTGAAGACGGAAGACTCAGGCGGGGAGGATGAAGGCCGGAGGAGCCACCACCGTTGTGCTGCGCCGATCATGCACCCACCTGTACGCGAAGGTGACGCAACCCGGCAACCCGGCAACCCGGCAACCCGGCAACCCGGCAACCCGGCAACCCGGCAACCCGGCAACCCGGCAACCCGGCAACCCGGCAACCCGGCAACCCGGCAACCCGGCAACCCGGCAACCCGGCAACCCGGCAAC
>JAJDVJ010000193.1 GCA_022826205.1 Silicimonas sp.
TGTCAACGCGGCACGGAACATTCTCCGGCGCGGGATCGCGCTGGCCGGGTGGGACGTCGGCCCTTCGGGTCGTCCCGGCGCGTCCGAGAGTGTTCCCGAACCACATGTCGCCGGGTTGCCGGGGCAGGACGCGGAACGGTAAGCGGCGGACTGATGGTTAGTCATGTATATAAATCCCAAACTTATTCGCAAACGCAGACGTGTGAACGGAAACTCACCTTTTGCGGCCGATCACCAAAGCTCGCCGCTGCCTGCCCCGAGATTCCAACGATCTCAAGTCAATGGGCAATAGGGGCGCGGCCCTTTCGGCGTCATTCGGATCGCGCTTTTGTGCAACGCCGCAGAAACAAACAGCAACTTGCCGCTGGATCCCGCCAAATCGGCCTGAGGAGATTTGTGCTCCCCTTGGCACCGGGGTCTTAGGGAACGAGAGATGCCGCCAAGGACGAAGGAACCGGAAACGGTAGCATCGGCTGAAGTCGATGAGGCGCATGCCCATTGAAGTCCCGTCGGTGCGGATGCCGGAGATTCGGACATTTGCGAGACCAGCTTGATACCGTCGACTGCAAGTCTTCCGGACAGGCCCTCCTTCGAAATGGCCGGCTCGCGTTTGCATGTGCAGGAGTGAACCAGTAACCACAAGTAAACGGAGCAATTTGGCTTGCATGAGGACGACATGAATTCGCCAGAACTGAGAAACGACGCAGCGCATCAATTGTGGGAACTTGATCGCAGGCATTTTCTGCATCCGTTTACCCACTTCGAAAGTTATGAGGATTCGGGATCGCTGATCATTTCCAGAGGGTCCGGTTCCGAGATGACGGACTCCAACGGTCAAACCTATCTCGACATGATCGGCGGTCTCTGGTGCAACAACATTGGCCTTGGTCGAGAGGAAATGGCCGATGCGATTGCGGAGCAGGTCACGAAGCTGTCCTACAGTTCGACATTCACTGACATGTCCAACGAACCGGCGGCCCGCTTGGCGGCCAAGCTGGCCGAACTGGCGCCTGGCGACCTCAATCGTGTGCATTTCTCCACCGGTGGCTCGACCGCGGTCGACAGTGCGTTGCGACTTGTGCATTTTTACCAGCAATGCGCAGGCAGGCCGGAAAAGGTCCATGTCATCGCGCGCCGCCAGGCCTATCATGGGTCAACCTATGCAACGATATCAATCGGCTACAAGGAGGCGGACCGGCGCCACGGGTTCCGATACATTGAGGACACCATCCATCACGTCTCGGAACCGGATTTGTACCGGGCTCCTGGCGGTATGGGAGAAGCGGAGTTCTGTGATCATCTTGTCAAGGAGTTCGAGGACAAGATCGCCGAGATAGGCCCGGGCAAAGTTGCGGCTTTCTTTGCCGAGCCGGTCATGGGGGCCGGGGGCGTATTGGTGCCGCCCGACGACTATCTCAAACGGATGCACGAGGTCTGCAAGCGCCACGACATCCTTTATGTATCTGACGAAGTGGTCACCGCATTCGGCCGTCTGGGGCACTGGTTCGCGTCCGAGGACGTGTTCGGAATCGTTCCAGACATAATTTGCTCGGCAAAAGGTCTCTCATCGGGCTATTTGCCGATCGGCGCGACGATTTATTCGGATCGCATTCACGAGACCATCTCAACTGGTGACCCTTCGCGCGTCTATACCAGTGGCTTCACCTATGCTGGGCACCCGGTCTGCTGCGTGGCGGCACTGAAGAACATTGAAATCATGGAGCGCGAGAACATTCTCGAACATGCCCGGGAGGTCGGAGACTATTTCGGCGAACGACTCCGCGACCTGGAGGGGATGATACTGGTTGGCAACGTGCGCGGAATCGGCTTGATGCGCTGCCTGGAAAACGTCCTTGACCGGACAACCAAGGAAGCGCTGCCGGAAGACGTCGATATCGGAAAACGCATTTCCGACGCAGCGGAATCCTTCGGCGTGCTGGTGCGTCCCATCGGACGGCTGAATGTAATGTCGCCTCCCCTGATCGTCACCAAATCGGAGATTGATTTCGCCGTCGATCGCCTTGGACAGGCGATAGAGCGTGTGCACGACGATCTTGTCAGGGAAGGTTGGACACCGGTCTGACGGTGCAAATCCCACAGTCGGTCAGCGGTCTAGGACCAATGTGTCCTCTGCCTGCCAGCTGAGCCAGACCTGATCGCCTACATCTCCGTTATCGATGGTAGATCGGGTATCGTTCTGGACGGTGACCGACATAGGCAGGCCGCTGGCAGGCTGAACTCGGATGTGTGATGTGTCGCCGTAATACGCCCAATCAACGATGCGACCCTGAATGAAAAGCCCGGAATCGGGCCTGCTAACGGTCATGCGGATCTTCTCGGGTCTGACAGCCAGCGAAACCGGGCCCTGCGCATGGTCTGAATGCGGGACCGTCACCTTGCCAAGGTGTGCGACGTCGACCGTGACGCCTTGATCGGAGGCACCTGTGACTTGCCCATCGAGGAGGTTCACCTTGCCGATGAAGTCAGCGACAAAGCGCGAGTTTGGCGATTCATAGAGCAGTTCAGGGGTTGCGATCTGCTCCACACGCCCTGATTGCATCACTGCGATGCGATCGGCCATGGACAGGGCTTCGTCCTGGTCATGGGTGACAATGACGAACGTGATTCCGACCTCTTCCTGCAGGCGCGTCAGTTCAAGCTGCATCTGTTCGCGCAGCTTCGCGTCGAGCGCTGACATCGGCTCGTCAAGAAGCAGCACTTTGGGACGCTTCACCAGCGCCCGTGCAAGAGCGACACGCTGGCGCTGCCCGCCGGAGAGCTGATCCGGCTTGCGCTCGCCCAGGTGGGCCAGCTGGACCATTTCCAAGGCTTCCTCCGCCCTCTGCCGGGTCTCGGCTGCGGGCACTCCGGTCACTTTCAGCCCGTATCCCACATTTGCCAGCACTGTCATGTGCGGGAACACGGCGTAGGACTGGAAGACCATGTTCACCGGTCGCTTGTTGGGCGCCGTGGTGCTGACATCCACGCCGTCGATCAGAATTTCCCCCGCGGTTGGTGTCTCGAAGCCTGCCAGCATGCGCAGGAGCGTTGTCTTGCCGCAACCGGACGGCCCAAGCACCGCAAAGAACTCGTTCGCCGCAATTTCAATGTTCGCATTGTCGACGGCAGTGATCCCGACGAATTTCTTGGTGACGTTCCGAATGGAAATGATGCTCATGGACTGTCTGCCTGGCCTTGACGCTGCACCCGCAACATCAATGCAGCAACGATCAGCGTGATCACCACCAGCACGGTCGAGGCGGCATTCACCTCAGGTGTGACACTGAACCGGACCATGGAATAGACCTTGACCGGAAAGGTTACGGTCTCCGGGCCGGACGTGAAAAAGGTGATCACGAAGTCATCAAGCGAAAGCGTGAAGGCCAGCAGGGCGCCAGCCACGAGACCGGGTCGCATGTAGGGGAAGATCACATGCCAGAATGTCTGCCATTCCGAGGCCCCGAGATCGCGTGATGCCTCTTCGAGTTCACGGTTGAAACCCGCCATGCGGGCGCGAACGACGATGGCCACAAATGGGAAGCTGAAGGCGATATGCGCGATGGTGATTGCCGAAAGGTTGAGTGGCCACGGCATTCCCGTCGGCCAGCCGATGCGCGAAAAAAAGGCCAGCATCGCCACTCCCATGCAGATTTCGGGAATCACGATCGGCAGCGCCATGAATCCCTCGTAGGCACTCTTGAACGGAAACCGGAATCTCCACAACAGCAGCGCCACCATTGCGCCGAGAATGGTGGCGACAATTGTGTTGATGGCCGCAATGGTCAACGAGTTGATGAAGGCTTCGATCAACCCGTCATTGTTCCACGCTTTTTCGTAGTACTTTGTCGTGAATCCTCTCCAGACGATGTTGCGCTTCGAGTCGTTGAAACTGAACGCCATCATCAGGACCACCGGGGCATAGAGCAGGATGAACACCATGCCGAAGAAAGCCCTCATCCAGGTTCGCCCGGCATAGTCCAGCGGATCGACCCAGCGGCGCGGCACCCTCATATCCGCGTCCCCACATCACGGCTGAGCAATGCACGCAGCGCCAGTGCGCCGAAGGTGACATACATCAGCAGGAAGCTGAGTGCTGCGCCAAACGGCCAGTCATTGGCCGCCTTGAACTGCCGTTCGATGACGTTGCCGATCATCGTGGCATTGGTGCCCCCCAACAAGTCAGCGGTCAGGAACGAACCAAGGCAGGGGATGAACACCAGAATCAGGCCCGAAATGATGCCAGGCATCGTCAGCGGCACCGTGACGCGCAGTAAGGTGGCCAACTGCGAGGCGCCAAGGTCGAGCGACGCCTCAAGCATTGATCGATCCAGCCGTTCGATGGAAGCGAACAGCGGCAGTACCATGAAGGGCATGAACACGTAGACCAGACCAGCGACTACGGCAAAGTCGTTGTACAGCAGTTCCAGCGGCTCAAACGGTCCGAACAGCCTGTTGAGCCAAAGCGTGTCGTAAATCCATTCGAGCGTGAAGTTGACGTAACCCCGGATCCTGAACACCGCGATCAAGGCATATGTGCGAATGAGAAGGTTGATCCAGAACGGCAGGATCACCGCCAGCAGCAGCCACGGTCGCCAGCGCGGGGTGGCGAAGGCGATCACGAATGCGACCGGGTAGGCAATTACAAGGCACAGCGTCGTCGCCAGTACCGAGATCCAGATCGATTTCCATATGATCACCAGATAGACCGGATCGGCCAGGGCCCGGACGTAATTGGCAAGTGTCCAGGTGATTTCGGTTTCAGTGATCGAGATCTTGCCGTCGATGACGGCTTTTTCGCCGAACGAAAGAATCCACACTATGCCAAGTGGAATCAGGAAGAAGAACAGTAGCCAGAAGGATCCTGGGCCCGCGAGGACCCAGAAGACCCTTTGATTCTTGCGGTAACTCTCCACGCCGGGAACAGGCCAGTGCGGTCCGACTCGCCCTTTCGATGGTCAGGCGGCTTGGACCCGGGTCCAGGCGTCGTTGATGTTCTTCACATGCTCCTCGCCTAGGTAGAGTTGGAATTCGCACTTGGCGACCGTTTCATCGGACGGAAAGATCGCCGGGTTTTCGTTGTATTCTGATCCGAGTTTTGCCTGGGCAGCCGCATTCGGTGTCGCGTACTGGATATAGTCAGCGATGGCAGCGCCGACGTCGGCATCAAGGATGAAGTTGATGAATGCGTGCGCGTTCTCCGGATGCGGCGCACCCTTTGGCATGCACAGGCAATCCTGCCAGATCAGGCCGCCCTCGTCGGGAACGTAGAACGAAAGGTCGTCATCATCCGCCATGACCTGCAGGATGTCGCCGTTCCATTCCTGGGCAATCACCACTTCGCCTGAAACCAGCAGATCCTGACCGTTGTCGTCGGCAAAGACCTTGATGTTCTTCTTTTGCGCGATCAGCAGCTCCTCCGCCGCCTTGACATTCGCTGGGTCCGTCGAGTTCAGCGAATTGCCCAGGTATTTCATGGCATGGCCGAGCACGTTCTGTCCGTCGCCCAGAAGCGAAATCTTGCCCGCGAACTGATCGGAATCGTAGAGATGTTTCCAGGACTTGGTGATATCCCCGGTCCGCTTCGCATTGTAGCCGACCCCGATTGTCCCCCACATGTACGGGATTGAGTGCCTGAGGCCAGGATCGTAGCTGGCATCGCGGAAATTGGCACCTAGATTTGACATGTTCGGAATCTTGTCATGATCCAGTGGCAGCAGCATGTCAGCGGCCAGCATGCGCTCGACATAGTCATTGGTCGGAACGATCAGATCGTAGCCCGGATTGCCTTCCCGCAGTTTGGCGAACAACTCATCGTTGTCGGCAAAGAGGTCCATCTTGACCTCGATGCCTGTGGCCGCGTTGAAGTCTTCCAGCGTGGTCTCGCCGATGTAGGTGTCCCAGTTGTAGAAGTTCAGTTTCCTTTCTTCGGCGGCCATCGCGCCCCGCGGCAGAAAGCTCATCCCGGCCAATGTCGCTGCACTGCCCAAGAGGCTGCGACGATTGGGACGGAACTTTGGCGAATAGGTCTTCATGTCTGACTCCTCCTTTGGCGAAAATTCCTGTCACGCGTGTCAACGATTGCGCAGTCGTCGCATCTTGACAACCGGAATTTCTGTCGCAGCGCTTCCAAACCGGAGCCCTTCTTGCATTAAGTACTGATCATAAGAGAATGATTTTAATATATTAGCCTTATGAGACACTCTTGTTATCCCGGCGACCGTGCCTGCCATTTGACTGGAATGCGTCTCACGTCTGGAAAGATGCGACGACATGTCGGTGTCCACTCTTCGAGAGGTCGCCGAGCCGATGCGAGGCGACCTGCGCGGTTGATCGTGGCGGCACCTCCTTCAGCGAGCGCCGTTGCTGCTGTTCCAACCCGTCTAGTTCGCAGCTGGCGGTTATTCGAAACATTGGCCGCAGCGTGGGAAAGTGCGGCCGGATTCATGCGTTGTTAGCCCCTGCATACTCGTCGTGCGCCGTTGTGCCGAACTGCTCCGTGCAATATAGTCATCGGATGCAACCGTTTCGCAGCCAGATCAAGTCTCCAGAGAGCACCACGCAATGATTGTTACCGCCACAAGTTCCATCAAAGGCAGAGCCATCGCCAAGACCGTTGGCGCGGCAAGCGAAGGTGGCCGCACGATGAATTCAGTCATTCGATCAGGGAGTCTGGCAGTTGCAACGGCCCTTTTGCTTTCAAGTTGCGGACAGTTCGAGCAGACAGAGATTCGGAAGCCGCAACTCGTGACATCGCCACTTGCGCCATCCGCGGCAAAGACTGTCGAGGAACTTGACGCCACGACCGCCGCCGAGCGCGATGCGGCGGTTGCGCTCGGCGCCACCGGGCGGCTTCTCGGTGAAACCGTCGCGTCGCTTGGCGATGCAACGGTGCCGGGCTTTTGGGTTGAGACACCGCTAGCAACGGCGGAAGGGCCGGGGCGACTGGTGTATCCGGCCAACGGCAAGAGCGTCGAGGTCACATTGATGCCGTCGGACGGCGGTTCAAGTCGCGTTTCGCTTGCTGCAATGCGGCTTCTCGAGGCACCGCTTGCAGGCCTGCCTACCCTTGAGGTCTATGAGCTTCCGTGAATGCGGATCCCGTTGCGGCTACTCGACCGTTACAGATTTTGCCAGGTTGCGGGGCTGGTCCACGTCAGTCCCCTTTGCGACTGCAGTGTGATACGCCAGAAGCTGTGCCGGGATGGCATAGAGGATGGGCGCCACCAGTTCCGGCAATTCCGGCATTTCGATGACGCGCCACAAGCCGTCGCCTGCGGTCCTCCGGCCCTTTCTGTCGGTGATCAGGACGATCCTGCCGCCCCGTGCCAGCACCTCCTGCATGTTCGAAACGGTCTTGTCGAACAGCACCGTTTGCGGAGCCATGACGATCACCGGAACGGCCTGGTCGATGAGTGCGATGGGACCGTGTTTCAATTCGCCGGATGAATGGCCCTCCGCATGGATGTAGCTGACTTCCTTCAGCTTCAACGCTCCTTCCATGGCAAGCGGGTACATTGCGCCGCGTCCAAGGAACAGGATGTCGCGGAACCTGGCCAAGGCACGGGCCGTTTCCTCGATCTGGCTTGATTTGCCCAGAGCCTGCGCGACAAGTCCGGGCAGGTATTGAAGTGCACGCAAGTGGTCTGCGAGCGCTTCGGCGTCCAGATGCCTGCGGTCACTCCCGGCCCGGAGTGCAAGAACCAGAAGCGCAAAGAGTTGGCAGGTGAATGCCTTGGTGGAGGCAACACCGATCTCTGGCCCTGCATGGATGGGAAGGACTACGTCGGACTCGCGCGCAATCGAACTTTCCTGAACATTGACGACGGACAGGACCTGGGCACGTTCCTTCACATGCCGAAGCGCTGCGAGCGTGTCGGCCGTCTCGCCGGACTGGCTGACGAAAATTGCCAGGGTGCCTTGGCCGACGGGAGTGTCGCGGTAGCGGAACTCCGAAGCCACGTCCACCTCGACAGCAATTCCCGCGAGCGACTCGAGCCAGTACTTTGCAGTCTGGCAGGCATAGAATGCGGTGCCGCAGGCAACCATGACGATTCGGTCAACCTCGGCAAAGTCAGGGCACGCATCGGGCAGGAACAACGCGCCGTTCCTGATGTAGTGCTGAGCCGCATCCGCCAGAACGCCCGGTTGCTCAGCGATTTCCTTGGCCATGAAGTGCTGGTAGCCGTCTTTTTCGATCTGGCGCGGGTCGATCCGGATCGTGCGGACTTCACGGTTTGCACGTCGCCCGTTTGCGTCGCGAACTTCCACGCCTGAACGGGTAAGAACCGCGCAATCGCCCTCCTCAAGGTAGCAGATCTGGTCTGTCAGCGGGCTTAGCGCAACGGCGTCGGAACCGAGATACACTTCACCGTCGCCAAAGCCGAGCGCAAGCGGCGATCCCATGCGTGCGGCGACGATGAGGTCGTCCTCGCCATCGAACAGAAACGCCAAGGCAAAGGCGCCCTCGAGGCGCGCAATCGTCTTTGTGGCCGCGTCAGAAGGTGCGAGGCCCTTATCAATGTGATACTGCGCCAATAGCGATACGGTCTCGGTGTCGGTCTCGGTCTCGGTCGCATAGCCGCTGGCGGCGAGTTCCTCGCGCAGTTCCCGGAAATTCTCGATGATGCCGTTGTGGACGACCGCAACGCGCCCAGACCTGTGGGGGTGGGCGTTCGTCACCGAGGGTGCGCCATGCGTTGCCCAGCGGGTATGCCCGATTCCGGCCTTGCCTGGCAGGGGGTCGTGAATCAGCATGTCCGAAAGATTGACGAGCTTGCCGACCGCACGGCGACGGTCCAGTGCACCGTCGTTCACGGTCGCGATGCCGGCACTGTCGTATCCCCGGTATTCAAGACGCTTCAGCGCCTCAACCAAGGTCGGAGCAGCTTCATGACTGCCCAGGATGCCTACGATGCCGCACATCGCCTCATTCCGCCTTGCCGACGCCCTTGGTTGCGCGCAGCATCGCCAGCAGCTTGTGAGCAAATCCCGGCTTGTTCTCCTGCCGGGTCCTGGCGATCGCGAGATCCCCATCGGGGACGTTGCGGGTTATGACTGAACCCGATGCAGTCATCGCATCGTCTCCGATTGTGACTGGTGCCACCAGCATGGTGCTGGACCCGATGAAGGCTCTCTTGCCGATTTCGGTCCTGTGCTTGGATACGCCGTCGTAGTTGCACGTGATGGTTCCCGCGCCGACATTCGCGGCTCGGCCTATCGACGCATCGCCGATATAGGACAAGTGCTTCGCCTGTGCGCCTTCCCCGAACTTGGCGTTCTTGACTTCGACGAAGTTGCCGATGCTGGTGTCGGCCCCGAGTTCCGTGCCGGGACGGAGACGTGCATGAGGTCCGACGACAGCATTGCGGCCGACGTGACAGCCTTCCAGGTAGCTGAACGCCCGAATACGGGCTCCGGATTCGATCACGACACCCGGGCCGAACACGACATTCGGCTCCACCACGACGTTGGGGTCAATGAGGGTGTCGAAGGCAAAGTGCACCGTTTCCGGTGAGCGAAGCGTCACGCCCTTCTCGACGGCGGCACTGCGCGCACGTGCCTGGAACACTGATTCGGCACGAGCGAGGTCCGCGCAAGTGTTTATGCCGAGCGCTTCCTCTTCGTCACAGGTCACGAACCTGACATCGAGCCCTTCCGCACGGCCCAAGGCGGCAATGTCGGTAAGGTAGTGCTCGCCGGCCGCGTTGTCCCGGCCTGCAACTGCGGCGAGACGAAGGAGCGTGCCAGTGTCGGCCAACGCCAGTCCCGCGTTGCAAAGCGCTATTGCACGCGTTGCATCATCGGCGTCTTTCCATTCGACGATTCTCAGCAAAGTTGCGCCGTCTGACACGATGCGCCCGTAGCGCCCGGGATCCGAAGCTTCGAATCCGAGAAACACAATCTCCGCGCCGTCCGCCCTAGCCTTGCCCATGGCAGAGATCGTTTCCGGGCGAATGAACGGGGTGTCACCGAGCAGTACCAGCGTGTCCCCACCCTTGCCGTCGAGTTCGGGCGCCGCCACCGTGACGGCATGTGCCGTCCCGCGTTGCTCGGATTGCTCGGCGATCCTGATTCCGCCGTCTGCTCTCAGCGCTTCCTTGCTGACCGCATCACTATCTACGCCGACAACGACGACACGTTCGCCATCAAGAGCCTCCGCGGCCGCGAGAACGTGTGCAAGGATTGGGGCGCCTCCGACTTCGTGCAGCACCTTTGGGCGGTCGGACAGCATCCGAGTTCCTGCTCCTGCGGCGAGAACGATCAGGTGGGTTGGCATTCGCCCTTTCCTTTTTGGCTGCGACCTTTTAGCCGCGAGCGCGAAGGCCCGAAAGGTTGCCGGCATCAACTTGTGTTGCCGCAAGTTACATCTTGGGCGGGGACTTGCCGAAGGAAAATGGCATGAAGTGCGTGATTTTCGATCTTGATGGAACGCTCGCAGACACGAGCGGTGACCTGATCGAGGCGGCAAATGCCTGCTTCCGGACACGCGGTCTTGGTGACCAGCTAGACGAGACAGAAGATCGGCTGACGGCCCTGCGCGGCGGGCGGGCGATGCTGAAGCTGGGATTTGCCCGCTCAGGCAGGGAGGATGAGGAGGCAGTGGAGCGAACCTTTCCAGAGTTCCTCGACCGATACCGCGAAGTCATCGATGTCAGGACGGTCTTGTTCCCGGATGCAGTGGTTGCGGTCGATGCATTGCGTGACGCGGGTTACGTAGTCGGCATCTGCACGAACAAGCCCGAGGCATTGGCAGACCTCCTGCTCTGCCGGCTCGGCGTGCGAGACCGGTTTGCATCGCTTGTTGGTGCCGATACGCTGGCTGTGCGGAAACCCGACCCGAAAGCCTTTCTCGAAGCAGTGACTCGGGCGTCCGGCAATCCCGCGCGTTCCATGCTGGTTGGAGACACGGAAACCGATGTCAGGACCGCTCGAGCGGCCGGCGTTCCGGTCGCTCTCGTTTCCTTCGGACCCGAGGGCGAACGTGTAGCTCGCCTGGAGCCGGATGCGCTCTTGCCGGACTTCGGAGCGCTTGGCAGGATCGTGGCCGAACTGATCGGGTAGTCGAAATGGTGCATCGATTTGAGGGCAGCTTCACGCAACAGGAGCCGATCCCGGAGGCGGCGGTAGATGCCGCGGTCACGGTCCTGAATCACGGCAGGTTGCATCGATACAATCTGGCGGAGGACGAGGTCGGAGAGGCTTCGCTCCTGGAACGCGACTTTGCGGCGTTTACGGGAGCACGCTACGTGCTGGCAATGACCTCGGGAGGTCATGCACTTGCGGCGGCTTTGCGAGCTCACGATGTAAGACCGGGCGATGCCGTTCTGACCAACGCCTTCACGCTGGCGCCGGTACCGGGCGCGATTGCGGGCGTGGGCGCACGCGTTGTTTTCGTGGAAACGACGGAGTCCCTGACGATCGACTTTGCTCACCTTGAGGAAATGGCAGAGATGTCCGGTGCACGGGTCCTGATGTTGAGCCACATGCGAGGCCATCAACCCGACATGGACAGGGTCATGCGCATCGCGGAGGGTAGGGGCATCGAGGTTATCGAGGATTGCGCCCACACGATGGGCGGTTCCTGGCGGGGAGTCGTCTCGGGTCGCCACGGCGCAAGCGCGTGCTACAGCACGCAAACCTACAAGCACATCAATTCCGGCGAAGGCGGTCTCCTGGCAACGGATGACCCGGAAGTGGCGGCGCGCGCCACGCTCCTGTCCGGGAGCTACATGCTTTACGAGCGTCACGGCGCTGGCCCCGGCACGGATGTGTTCGAGGCGATACGGGACTTCACGCCAAACCTTTCGGGTCGCATGGACAACCTGCGGGCGGCCATCCTGCGTCCGCAGCTTGCCTTGCTTCCTGGGCGCGTGCGGCGCTGGGCCGACCTGCATGACGCAATGGAAGATGTTCTGCGCGACGTGCCTCACCTGAGCCTGATCGACCGGCATCCGGGTCTGGTACGTGTCGGTTCGTCATTCCAGTTTCGGTTGCCGGACCATGAAGCGAACGAGATCGGGACCTTCGTGGATAGGTGCGCGCACCGTGGCGTTGAATTGAAGTGGTTTGGCGCCGCGCGGGCACATGGGTTCACGTCCACCTATCGCCATTGGGCCTATGCGCACGCCCCAGACTTGTCGCAGACCGATCAGGTGATGGCAGGGCTTTTGGACATGCGCCTGCCTCTCACATTTTCGGAGGAGGATTGCGAGATCATCGCCAGGATCATCCGCGAGGAAGCCGCCAGCCAGCGGAGCTGATTTGCTGACCATTTCAGTCAAATGCCGAACTTGTCGGCCCTTTCAATGACGAGCGTGATGCCTGCCATGCTTGACGCACGGAATCCGCACAGTTAGGTAAATGAACGCTCGTTCATATACTGGAGCCCCAGATGTTCAACGCTTCCATGCAATTTGATCTCGGCGAGGACGTAGACGCGCTTCGCGACGTTGTACAGCGTTGGGCAGGGGAGCGGGTTCGGCCCATGGCCATGGAGATTGACCGCTCGAACGCCTTTCCCTCGGAGCTGTGGCGAGAAATGGGCGAACTGGGAATACTCGGCGTCACTGTTGAGGAGGAATATGGCGGCGCCGGTCTGGGGTATCTGGCCCACACGATTGTCGTCGAGGAGATTGCGCGGGCATCTGCAAGCGTATCGCTTTCCTACGGGGCGCATTCGAATCTCTGTGTCAATCAGATCAGGCTAAACGGGAACGTACAGCAGAAGGAAAGGTACCTGCCCCGGCTCGTCACGGGAGAGCATGTAGGAGCGCTTGCGATGAGCGAAGCAGGCGCCGGTTCGGACGTCGTTTCAATGAGCCTTCGTGCAGAGAGGAGAAACGATCACTACAGGCTCAACGGGACCAAGTACTGGATTACGAACGGTCCGGACGCGGACACGCTGGTCGTCTATGCAAAGACCGACCCCGATGCAGGGTCGAAAGGTATCACGGCATTCCTCGTCGAACGTGAGATGACCGGGTTCTCGACGAGCGCCCATTTCGACAAGCTGGGCATGCGGGGCTCGAATACTGCGGAACTGATCTTCGATGACGTGGAAGTGCCGTTCGAAAACGTGCTCGGAGAAGAGGGGCAGGGCGCCCGCGTGCTGATGTCCGGACTGGATTTCGAGCGCGTGGTGCTGGCCGGCATCGGACCCGGGATCATCGCGGCCTGCCTTGACGAGATCATGCCCTACATGGTCGAGCGCAAGCAGTTCGGGAAGCCGATTGGGTCGTTTCAACTCATGCAGGGCAAGATCGCGGACATGTATGCGGCGATGAACTCGTCGCGCGCATATGTCTACGAAGTGGCGAAGGCCTGTGACCGGGGCGACGTGACGCGGCAGGATGCCGCCGCGTGCTGCCTGTTTGCGAGCGAGGCTGCGATGCGGCAGGCGCATCAAGCCGTGCAGGCGATGGGTGGTGCGGGCTTCATGAACGACCATCCCGTGTCTAGGCTCTTTCGCGACGCGAAGCTGATGGAGATTGGAGCGGGAACGAGCGAGATCCGGCGGATGCTCATCGGTCGGGAGTTGCTTGGGCAGGTTGCGTGATGCGGGTGCAAGGCTCAGCAGATAAGACGGTCGACACTTTGGCGAATTCGTGCGCCGAGTGTCCGTCGCCAAGAAATCCGCGGCATCCAGTCCCTCGGCAAGGCGACAACCAGCAGGCCGCAATCCGAAAGGCCTTCTGTCAATGTGGCTCCGGTGCCTTGACTTTCACGGTCACGACTTCGGTGTCGTGATACTGTTGGTGATGAACTGACGACGCCAGATGCCGCAACAGCCGAAGCGATGCCTCATGGCCAAGCGACGTGCCGGTGGTGTGCTCGCCAAGCCTGGAAATGCGATCCTCAAGGTTTATCTCTTCACCGGAGGCAACAACGAATTCCAGAATGGCGCCCCCGTCTTCGCGCGAAACAGAAAGGCGGAGGTTGCGGGACCGCTCGCCCGTCTGATTCTCTAGAAGCGTCAACAGGGTTTCTTCGCCGACGGCGTCAAGCCGCTGCGCCATTGCGGCGCCCCAACCGTTGCTCATGGCAAATTGCCTCAGGAAAGCGCTCATTGGGCCAAGCGCGGACTCGTCCAGCGCAACGACTTCCATGCGCCTGCGCCGAGGTTTTGTCACGTCCAGCAACACTGTCAGCAAAATGGCCGAGGCACCGCCGGCCGTCATGCCATTCTGAAACAGGCCACGGGCGAATTCCGCAAAAAACTCAGGATAGATCACCCCGTTCTGGAAGCCGACGCCAATCCAGAATGAAATTCCGACCACCACTCCCTTGCGATAGTCGAGCCCGTCCTGCACGACCATCCTCATGCCGACGACGAACAGTGTTGATAGAAGCACGGTCGCGTATGCGGCCACGACTGGTCCAGGAATCGCGAGGATTGCGGCGAGCGACTTGGGCAGAAGGGCCATGGCGAGGAAGATGAGGCCAACGGCAACTCCGACGCGACGCGAAGCCACCCCTGTAAGCTCGGTCACGGAAATGCTTGTGGAATAGGTCGTGTTCGGAACCGTGCCGAGCAAGCCGGAAAGCATGTTGCCAAGTCCGTCGGCGGCGACAGCCCCTTCAACCGCCCTGTAATCCACGGCCCGACGCTTGCGCCAGGATACGTGCTGGATCGCCATCGAGTCGCCGATTGTTTCTATTGCGCCGACAAGGGTCACGATCACGAAGGCTGGCAGCAGACTCCAGAACGCCGGACCGAAGTCCAGGTCGAAGCCTGGCCATCCTCCTTTAGGAAGCCCGATCCAGGCAGCTTGAACCACACGCTCCGTATCGTAGATGCCAAACATCCAGCCGATCACCGAACCGGCAACCACCCCAATCACCGGAGCCCACAGGCGCCAGACCCCGGTTGCGGCAAGCGCGATGCAGACGATCACCGCGATCGTTGCAGCCGCCGAAAGCGGCGATGCCAACTGGTGGGCGTCGTCCGGCACCTCTTCCAGCAAGCCAAATACAATCGGCATAACCGTCACCGCGATAAGCATGATTACAGTGCCGGCAACAGTGGGCGTGAATATTCGGCGCACCCAGACAAGATGCGTGGCGAGAAGGAATTGGATCAGGGAGGAAACGACAACAAGCGTGGCAAGCAGCGCCGGGCCTCCTGCCGTGATCGCCGCAATACTGACCGCGATGAACGCTCCGGACGTTCCCATGAGGAGAACATAGCCCGCGCCGAAGCGGCCGACGCGAACCGCCTGGATGATCGTGCTGATTCCGCTGACGGCAACCACGGCAAACGCCGCCCAGGACAGGTATGGATCACCTTCTCCGGCAGCGCGGATAACGATCGACGGGGTGAGCACGATCCCGGCGATGGTGAGAAGTGCCAATTGCAGGCCGAGACCGAATGCCAGCGGCGTTGGAGGCTTTTCGTCCGCAGCATAGCGAATATGCCTGCTATCCCCATTCGTATCCATGCCATCGCCTCCAGACGCTCACCGCGAAAAGTCCGCGCTAGTGACGCCGTCACTCGGTTGCACCGATAGCAACAGGGCCGCAAATTTCCGGCGTGTCAAGCCGAGTCCGGGATATGACGGTCTGACCAGTCTTGCCTTTCTGAGCACCGGCGAAAACGCCGCGTCGCTCCGTGTGACGATGCAATGTCAACTGATGCTCAACACGGGCAAAGCACGTTTGATTCATGGAGTTGGTCGAGAATTTGCGCATTCGCTGCAGTGCGACGTCTAATGACCGGAGAGTTCCGACGGTTGGATGTCCTCTGCAAGCCTTCAGGGATCAGGCGGCGGCATCATCCGGATTGTTGGTTTCCGTTGGCTCGAAACCGACATGATGGTGTTCCTGGAATCTGACGAAGGGCGCAGGCTGGCCTCCACATCGAGTTCAAGCGCGACGGCGAACCTCAGAAGCGCGGTTAAGCGGAAGCATAACCACTCAGAGCTGAGTGCCGGGCAACGAACAGGTACAAGCCGCGCAGTTTCATGGTGCATCAATACTGGCTGACGGACATCTTTTTTGGCGATGAAGAGAAGGACCCTTCGGAGGTAGCCCCATTTGAGCGCCAGATCAGCCACAGCGAGGCCCATTCAATGTTGGACCGCTACCACCTGTAGATGATACGTCGAAACCGGGCGGCGGCTTCAGCGTGCCTCAGTTGAGGTGCTCGCCGAATTGGTCCAGTCCTGCCAGGACAACATTGCCAAGGGCGAGCAATAGTCCTAGCGACGTTCCTGGCACGCGCATAGTGCCCCAGGACCAAGGGTTCGAGAATTCGCGAAATTCTCTTTCAAGAAAAATGACTCGCTTCAACGCCGTACGGCTGGGCAACAGGCCGATCATTCATCCTGGTCTCGCACAGACAATCGGGACCAATATCAACGGACCTTCCGCGATCCGCGTTCCGGATTGGATCAAGGCTCCGCTCGGTCGATACTATCTCTACTTTGCCGACCATCGCGGCGACCACATTCGCCTGGCCCATTCGGACGAGATCACTGGTCCCTGGCGTGTTCACGAACCGGGCGCGCTGCTTCTCGAAGGCTCCGGCTTTCCAACGAAATCGTCCGAACTCGATCCGCCGAAGCGGTTTCGAAGGCGCGTCGCCTCAGGCGATCTTCGCCCGCACATTGCTTCACCGGACGTCCATGTCGACCACGCTCGACGGCAGATCGTCATGCACTTTCATGGCTTGGAACGAGACTGCACGCAGACCACTCGGCGCACGGTGTCTTGGAACGGCCTTGACTTCCGCGACCCGCAGCCGACCGGCGCGGACTTCTATGCCCGTGTCTTCGAATTGCACGGCGTTACCTATGCCGCGGCGCTGGAAGGCTGGCTTTATCGCTCGCCTGACTCCGGATTGTCATTTCCGGACAGAACGCGCCTTGGCGATCCATCCACGCGCCACGTCGCCATCTTTTCATTCGAGGATGAACTGTTCCTTGTCTTCAGCCGAATTGGTGATGCGCCGGAACGACTTCTGATTTCTCGCATTCTCACAACGGAGAACTGGCGCGACTGGCGTCTGTCAGATCCATTGGAACTTTTGCGAGCCGAGATGCCTTGGGAGGGTGCCGAGGAGCCGGTCTCGCCTTCGCGCATGGGTCCGGCCGACAAACGTGTCAATCAACTGAGGGATCCGTTCGTATTCAGTGAAGACAATCACCTCTGGCTGTTTTACGCGTGCGCCGGTGAATCTGGCCTGGCACTTGCGCAGCTTCACTGTAGTTGAAGGGTGGGGCAAGTTCACTGCAGGTGAATGGTGGGACAAGTGAATCTGTCAGCTCTCAATTCCCGGAACTTTCGCCTGTACCTTGCTGGCAATCTCTTTGCGTTGAATGCGATGTGGATGCTCCGCATCATCGTCGGCTGGCTGGCCTGGGACTTGACGGGGTCAGCCAGCTTTGTCGGATTGATAGCACTAGTGTACTTCCTGCCCACCATGTGTCTCGGGCCTCTTTTCGGTGTTTTGATCGACCGGTCAGATGTGCGTCGCGCTGCAATCATCGTTCAGTCACTGTTCTTGACGGCCGCCCTGGGTCTGTGGCTTGCCCAGTATTTGGAAATCCTAGGCGCACCGCATCTGCTGACATATTCCTTGGTCACAGGCATGATAATGTCAGCACACGGCCCGGTACGGATGTCGATTGCACCCAGGCTGGTCGCATCCAATGGCATCCCGTCGGCGGTCAACTTTGCCTCGATCACCTACAATGTATCTCGCATGACCGGCCCGGCGATTGGCGGCTGGGCCATTGTGCAATTTGGTGCCGGGCTGGCAACACTCGTAACTGCGCTCTGCTATATTCCGTTTCTGGTGGCACTGTCTCTTTTGCGTGTCCGGCAAGCGGCCACAAAGTCTTCGAAGCCTGGTTTTTTGCGCGATCTGGTCGAAGGCGCCCGATTCGCCTTCGGCGATGCAGGCATCCGCGCCGCACTGGCACTTTCGGCGATCGCATCGATATTCATATTGGGGGCGCTCGAAATCCTTCCAGTAATAGCGGATGGCGTCTTTGCCAAGGGAGCCGCAGGCCTTGGTCTCATGACTGCATCTTCCGGGTTGGGCGCGATTGTCTCCGGCATTGGGCTGGTATTGCTGCCGCCAGTCTTCGGACGCAATCGTCTTCCTTTGGCCGCTGCCATCAGCACATTCGGGGTGGCGTGCATAGCGGGTCTTGGATTGACCTCGTCTTGGCCCGCTGCAATCGGTCTGGTCGCTGCCATGTCGGCAGCGGCGAGCGCTTCGGGCATTGTCTGCCAGTCTGTCATCCAAACACGGATCGGTGACGAGATGCGCGGCCGCGTGATGAGCATGTGGGCCAGCGTCGCGATCGGCAGCAGCGCGATGGGTGCTGCCGTTCTCGGGATCGCAGTGGAATTCCTGGGACTGGGCGTGACACTGACGTTCGGCGCAATTTCGGCAGGGCTACTGCTGGCAGCGGGCCTTGCTCGTCGCTATTGGTAGTTTCATCCAGCGACGAGATTTGGCGATCTCGACTTGCCCCGACACGGACCGAAGTGGGGCACGGTCTATGTCGAACTCGCAGATTCCGTTGTCACTCTTGGGATAGATTTCGGCCTTCGGGCCCGTCACAGGCTAGGCGTGCCGCCTGCAGTCGTTGGGCGCTGAAGCCCCGTAGAAGAGGTTGGTCCAACGGCGCGTCGGTCGCCGTCCTTACCGACGGTCGCCGGATAGCCGTTCCTCGAGACATTTGTCCTGGCGAGGGTCCTGGTCGCCGACCAGAACGTGGCCAGGAACCGCAGCACAAGCACTGATTCTGGTACGGTTGGAGGTCGCGTCCAAGACGCCTGGCGCTTCAATTTGCCGCCGGAAGCACCCCGGGTTGCATTGCGCGAAGTGCGGTGCGTATGGCACATTTGTCCCGGCGCGATCTACAAGCGGGCTGCCAAGTAATCAATCGCAGGCACGATTCGGATCACTTTCGGAGCCGATTGCAGGTCAAGGGTGAGAGCCAAACGGAACGGTAGCCAGGGAAGGTGCGGGACAGGATTGAATGACCGGACGCAACGAAGTGATGCCCTATGTCCAAGAGGTTCTGGCCGAACAGGATGCATATCGGCATGCAGGTCCGTCCGTGTTGCCCAGGATTGTCCGGTCGGTCACCGCGCCAATTGGGCCCCTGACTGACAGGTTGATTCCTGCCAGCGCTGTTGAGGCGGCAGTCCGGAGCGCTGACTGGGTTGCCTCGTCCTCGATCCGTTCCGCGGCGATCTCCCACGAATTCGAGGATTTCGAGGCCTGCGACGTGGCTGCCGCAGATGTGCGGCGTTGGGCACTGGGCTATGCGGCTGCAGGTGGCGCCGCAACAGGCGTCTTGGGGGCGGCAGGACTGGCATTTGACATCCCGGCCACTGTAACCTTGGCGCTCAGAACCGCGCGGCTCACCGGGCTCTGCTATGGATTTGGCGGTGTTGGAGAGCAGGAGCGCGTCTACATTCTCGACGTCCTGCAGCTTGCCGGGGCGAATTCCGTAGAAGAGCGTGACGCGACCCTGCAACGTCTTGCCGTGTCCCGAACGCAGTTCGGCCGTGACGAATGGCAGAAGATTGCGGCCATGACCGGACGGGCGACTGGTTCGGTCGTGGCAATACAAAGGTTGGCGACGACGCTTGGGGTCAATCTTTCGACGCGAAAGATGGCGCAGGTTGTGCCAATCGTCGGGGCGGTGATCGGAGCAGGCGTGAATGTTGCCTTTCAACGCGACGTTGCGTCGGCGGCGCAATTTGCGTTCCGGGCGCGCTGGCTGGAGGTAAACGAGGGCATTGTCGAGGGCAGAGTGAGCATCCCGGCGCCGGAAAACGCCTGAAGAACCCGGCGCTTGGCATCCAACCGCCAATTCACCTTGCTCGGTCGCAAAATCTTGAAGTTTGCGCCCAAGCCGCCTGCAGCGCCATTTGTTCAACATTGACCACATTCGGCACGGGCTGTAGGGATGGCGCATCGACGGCAATTCATGCGGAGGTCGCCTTGGACGATCTATTGAGGGAGTACTTGCCGATCCTGGTCTTTCTCGTGATCGCGACCGGGCTTGGATTGGTCCTGATCCTCGCGGCCGTCGTTCTGGCACCGAGCGATGCCGACCCGGAAAAGCTCAGCGCCTACGAATGCGGGTTCAATGCATTTGATGACGCGCGGATGAAGTTCGATGTCAGGTTCTACCTGGTTTCGATCCTGTTCATCATTTTCGATCTCGAGATTGCTTTCCTGTTTCCTTGGGCGGTCGCCTTCGGTGATCTGGGAGATGCAGCGTTCTGGTCGATGATGGTCTTCCTGGTGGTTCTAACGGTCGGATTCGCGTACGAGTGGAAAAAAGGCGCGATGGACTGGGAGTGACCCCGAACGCCGGGCTCCGGGGATTGTCGCCTTTCGTCGCAGGATGCGCCGGAGTTGCGTTTCTAGGCATTTCACGAGTGAATTGCTGCATTAGGTCGCGTTGACGCTTCACGGGGGAGCGGATAAACCGCGCCCTCAGGAGGTGAACCCATGAGCGTTGTCACATCGCCCAATGCCGTTGGCCCTGATCGTGATGTGGATGCGCGTGAGTTCAACCGGCAGTTGCAGGACAAGGGCTTTCTTGTCACCTCCACTGCGGACGTCATCAATTGGGTTCGGACCGGAAGCCTCCACTGGATGACTTTCGGGCTGGCGTGCTGCGCTGTCGAGATGATGCACACGTCCATGCCGCGGTATGATCTTGAGCGCTTCGGCACGGCGCCTCGCGCGAGCCCGCGCCAGTCGGACCTGATGATCGTGGCCGGAACGTTGACGAACAAGATGGCGCCCGCGTTGCGCAAGGTCTACGACCAGATGCCTGAGCCGCGCTACGTGATCTCGATGGGGTCCTGCGCAAATGGCGGCGGTTACTACCATTACAGCTATTCGGTCGTGCGCGGCTGTGACCGGATCGTTCCGGTTGACGTCTATGTTCCGGGCTGTCCGCCGACCGCGGAGGCGCTTCTCTACGGGATCCTTCAGTTGCAGCGTAAGATTCGCCGCACGGGCACAATCACGCGCTGAGGAGACGGAGATGTCCGCAGAGCTCACTGAACTTGCAGCCGGGATCGAAGCGAAGCGACCAGACAGCGTGCTCGCGCGCACGGTTGCCTTCGGGGAACTGACGGTCGAGGTCGCGCTGTCATCCCTCGTCGGCATCGTGGACTTCCTTAAGTCGGACAAGAGCTATCGGTTCACGACGCTCGTTGACATCACCGCCGTCGACTATCCGGAGCGGGAGGCGCGCTTCGACATGGTCTATCATCTCCTTTCAATGCACCAGAACCGGCGCATTCGATTGAAGGTTGCTGTGCGCGAGAATGAGTTTGTGCCGTCACTGACAGACGTTCATGCCTCAGCGGGCTGGTTCGAACGCGAGGTGTTCGACATGTTCGGCATCCTCTTTTCCGGCCACCCAGACCTGAGACGCATCCTTACAGACTACGGGTTCCAGGGTCATCCGCTGCGCAAAGACTTCCCCACGACCGGGTTTGTCGAGGTGCGGCACGACGAAGAGTTGAAGCGCGTCGTCTACGAGCCCGTGAAGCTGGTGCAGGAGTACCGCCAATTCGATTTCATGTCTCCATGGGAAGGAGCGAACTACATTCTGCCAGGGGACGAACGGGCCGGGGCAGAGGACTGAACGATGAGCAAGATGTTCCGCGTGAAGTGCGTCGTGAGCACTTGGCATGCCCCGGTTGTCGGTGCGGGCGTGTCGCTCAGCATGCCGATGCATGATGAGGCGACGTGCCCTCTCCGGAGCGACTTGCCTCAACGGCCGGGAAGGGCGGAATGATGGATGGCCAGCCAGACGACGCCCTGACCGGCGAGAAGAAGCTTCGGAACTTCAACATCAATTTCGGACCTCAACACCCGGCTGCCCATGGCGTGCTGCGGCTGGTGCTGGAGCTTGATGGAGAAATCGTCGAGCGCTGCGACCCGCATATCGGCCTCCTTCATCGCGGCACCGAGAAGCTGATGGAAAGCCGCACCTACCTGCAGAACCTGCCGTATTTCGACCGGTTGGACTACGTGGCGCCGATGAACCAGGAACACGCTTGGTGCCTCGCGGTCGAAAGGCTGACCGGTACCGAAATTCCCCGCCGAGCGTCGCTGATCCGCGTCCTGTATTCGGAGATCGGGCGCATCTTGAACCACCTGTTGAACGTGACGACGCAGGCACTGGATGTCGGAGCCCTGACTCCACCGCTCTGGGGGTTCGAAGAACGCGAGAAGCTCATGGTATTCTACGAGCGTGCTTGCGGGGCGCGACTGCATGCCGCCTACTTTCGACCCGGCGGCGTGCATCAGGACCTACCGCCTGCACTCGTCGACGACATAGACAGTTGGGCGGACGAGTTCCCGAAGGCGCTGGACGACATCGACGGTCTCCTGACGGAAAACCGGATATTCAAGCAGCGGAACGTGGACATCTGCATCGTCTCCGAACAGGAAGCCCTGGACTGGGGGTTCTCGGGCGTTATGGTGCGCGGTTCCGGGATGGCATGGGATCTCCGGCGATCGCAGCCTTACGAGTGCTATGACGAGTTCGACTTCCAGATTCCCGTGGGAAAGAGCGGCGACTGCTATGACCGGTATCTCTGTCGCATGGCGGAGATGCGGGAGAGCCTGAAGATCATCAAGCAGGCATGTGAGAAGCTGAGGGCGGAACCGGGCGAAATCCTTGCCCGCGGCAAGCTGACCCCTCCTTCACGGGTTGACATGAAGACGTCGATGGAAGCCCTGATTCATCACTTCAAGCTGTATACCGAAGGATTCCGTGTGCCTGAGGGCGAGGTCTATGCCGCCGTAGAGGCCCCCAAGGGCGAGTTCGGAGTCTACCTTGTGGCTGACGGCACCAACAGGCCCTATCGCGCGAAGATCCGGGCACCGGGGTATCTGCATCTTCAAGCCATGGACCATGTCTCGAAGGGGCACATGCTGGCGGACGTGTCCGCCATAATTGGAACGTTGGACATCGTGTTCGGGGAGGTGGACAGATGACGGGTTCATCCGGGGCAATCGTGCTTCGCGGACGGGATCAGGTCGTGAATATCCGGCCTTCGCGAACGAAATGAGGAACTGATGCTTCGTCGCCTTCACGCCGAACAGCCGGAGAGCTTTGCCTTCACGCCCGCCAATCAGGCTTGGGCCGAACGCCAGATCGAAAAATATCCGGATGGGCGGCAGGCCAGCGCCATTATCCCGCTTCTTTGGCGAGCGCAGGAGCAGGAGGGCTGGCTCAGCCGCGCTGCGATCGAGCATGTCGCGGCCATGCTGGACATGGCCTACATCCGCGCGCTCGAGGTCGCGACATTTTACTTTATGTTCCAGTTGCATCCGGTTGGCAGCGTTGCCCATTTCCAGATCTGTGGCACAACCTCGTGCATGATCTGCGGCGCCGAAGACCTGATTGCGGTCTGCAAGAAGAAGATTTCCGAGTTTCCGCATAAGGTCTCTGATGACGGCAAGTTCTCCTGGGAGGAGGTCGAGTGCCTCGGGGCCTGCTCGAACGCGCCGATGGCGCAGATTGGCAAGGACTACTACGAAGACCTGACTGTCGAGCGATTGGCGGCGATCATTGATGAATTCGCCGATGGCAAGATTCCGGTGCCAGGCCCGCAAAGCGGTCGCTTTGCCTCCGAACCGGTTTCGGGGCTCACCAGTCTCAATGTGCGGGAGGGCGAGAGGCAAGGGCATAATGCAAGCGTTCAACTCGCGGTCACGTTACGTGACACCGTCAAGCGCATAGACGGGAACTAGACATGCCGGAATCTGCCTGCAGCGTCGGAAGTTGTGGCGTAGCCGATATGAGGAAGGCGGCGGTGGCATGTCGTTGCCGCGCAGTTCTTCAATTCTCGCTGTCGGGATTTCCACGTTGCGCCGAACTCCTGCCGGCCAGATTTCTCCGCCTGGACCATGTTGGCTCCTCATGACTGACGGCAATGACACGGGTCGGGCACTGGGCCGTCAAGGACGCATCGTGGCGCTCGTCATTGCGCTCACGATGATCCTTTGGTTCGTGGCCCAGTCAGCGGGCGCCTGGCTCGGCCTGCCTGGTCGATACGCGTTTCTGGTGGACCTTTTCGCTCTTGCGGGTTTTCTCTGGGCGCTAATCGTGACATGGCAGATTTGGCGCAAGCGGCGCAATTTGCGCTGACATGTGATGGCTGGTTGCAGGACGGAACAGGCAGATGCTTGAGGACAAGGACCGCATATTCACGAACCTATACGGCATGCATGATCAGACGCTGGCCGGGGCGAGGGCACGCGGGCACTGGGACGGAACGGCGGCGCTGATCGAGAAGGGCCGCGACTGGATTGTTTCTCAAGTCAAGGAAAGCGGGCTGAGAGGCCGTGGAGGCGCAGGCTTTCCGACCGGCCTCAAGTGGAGCTTCATGCCAAGGGAATCGGATGGCCGCCCGTCCTATTTGGTGGTCAATGCAGACGAGTCCGAGCCCGGAACCTGCAAGGACCGGGAAATCATGCGCCACGATCCTCACACCCTGATCGAGGGCTGCCTGATTGCGAGCTTCGCCATGGGCGCAAACGCCTGCTACACGTACATTCGAGGCGAATATGTTCGCGAACGCGAGACACTGCAGGCCGCGATTGACGAGTGCTACGATGCCGGCCTTCTGGGCAAGGACGCTGCAGGTTCAGGCTGGGACTTCGACCTGTATCTCCATCACGGCGCCGGGGCCTATATATGCGGCGAGGAAACCGCGCTGCTCGAAAGCCTGGAGGGCAAGAAAGGCATGCCGAGAATGAAGCCTCCGTTTCCCGCAGGGGCTGGACTTTATGGCTGCCCAACGACGGTGAACAATGTGGAATCCATTGCCGTGGTTCCGACGATACTGCGACGAGGCGCTGAATGGTTCGCGGGTTTCGGTCGCCCAAACAACACGGGGACGAAGCTCTTCGCGGTCAGCGGACACGTGAATGCCCCTTGTGTCGTTGAAGAGGCAATGTCGATTTCATTTGCGGAACTCATTGAACGTCACTGCGGTGGAGTCAGAGGCGGCTGGGACAACCTAAAGGCCGTCATTCCCGGTGGATCCTCGGTGCCTTGCCTGCCAGGCAAGCTGATGAAAGAAGAGTGCATCATGGACTTCGACTGGCTGCGCGACCAGAAATCGGGCCTCGGCACCGCTGCCGTGATTGTCATGGACCAGTCGACAGACATCATAAAGGCGATCTGGCGACTCTCGAAGTTCTATAAGCACGAAAGCTGTGGCCAGTGCACGCCATGTCGCGAAGGCACTGGCTGGATGATGCGGGTGATGGACCGGTTGGTTAGCGGTGAGGCCGATGTCGAGGAAATCGACATGCTTCTCGATGTCTCGACCCAAGTCGAGGGCCATACGATCTGTGCCTTGGGCGACGCGGCGGCGTGGCCGATCCAAGGTCTGATCCGTAATTTCCGCGACGAGATCGAGGATCGGATCAAGGCGGCACGTGCAGGCAGAGTGAGCGCTGTGGCCGCGGAGTGAACCCTTGCGCGGCTGAGCTTGGTCAAGCTTCAACACATTCCGCAAAGGCGCCAAAGAGTTCCAGGTCTGCCTCCCAAGCATCGACCAAGTCACGCCGCACCGCACAAGGCGGCATCGCGGCGGGGAGCGGACCTCGACTGCGCTCGTAAAATTCGCGGCCAGGCCGGTCGCTGGAATTCGCCTTTCAAGATGGCAGCGGCTTTACCCTGCTAAACTTGATGGCCGCCTGCATAGTTTAGTCGCCTAATTTCAGATTGTTGTGTTATCGATAACTTTTTCCTTGACAAATGTCACCTCTGGCACAACCCTGACGGCACGTTGCGGATGATTCAACCTTGTGAGGCCGTCATGTCAGACACGCCCTTGGTAGAGATGCGGGGCATCACCAAGCGCTTTGGCGGTGTGACTGCGTTGTCTGATGTCGACCTTGATGCCTACGCAGGCGAGGTGTTGGCCATTGTCGGTGACAATGGCGCCGGAAAGTCGACACTCATAAAAATCCTTACCGGGGTCTACCAACCGACTGCAGGTGAAATGTTCCTGGCCGAAGAGCCGATTTCCTTTGCCAGCCATGCGGACGCCATAGCCAAGGGCATCGACGCCGTTTATCAAACGCTCGCGCTCGCTGATCATCTGGATCCGCCTGCGAACATGTTCTTGGGCAACGAACTGACGAAGAAAGTGATGGGCGTTACCGTGCTCAACATCGCCCGCATGAGAACAGAGACCGAGCGCGTACTGATGGACCGGCTCGGCGTCACGCTAAAGTCCTTGGATTCGCCGACCGAAAGCTTGTCGGGCGGCCAGCGCCAAGCTGTAGCGATTGCCAGGGCCGTCTATCACGAAGACCTGCGCGTTCTGGTCATGGACGAACCGACCGCGGCCCTCGGTCCCCAAGAGACAGCACGTACGCTCAAACTTATCGAAACCCTGAAAGCGCAAGGTCTTGCGATCATATTGATCAGCCACTCGCTGGACGAAGTGTTCCAGGTTTCGGATCGTATCCACGTTCAGCGCCGAGGAAAGCGAGTAGGTTTCGTCAAGACCACAGAATCCAGCAACCAAGAAGTGCTCGGAATGATCGTGGGTGCGAAGGAGGCCGCGTGATGGCTGCCGAAGACGTCCAAGCGGCCCGGACGCTGAACGAGCGAATCGAACCTTACTTCGCGATCATCGGCCCCATGGCGATGATCCTTGCGTTGCTCCTCTTCATGGCGGTCGTCGAACCCGTACGGTATTTCCGCTGGTCGAACGTCAACTTGATCCTTCTTGACGCGGCGCTCTACATGCCGATGGCAATGGCGATGACATTCGTCATTACGCAGCGGGGCATCGATCTGTCAGTCGGATCGATTGCGGCGTTGTCCGCCATCATCATGGCGTTCCTGATCAAGCAATTTGGCTTCTCGGTCTATTTCGCGGTGCCGATCGCCTTGATCCTTGGTGCGCTCATGGGCCTCGCAAACGGGCTGATCATCACCCGGTTCAACGTGCCCGATCTCATTGGTACCTTAGCAATGGACTTGGTCTATCGTGGCTTTGCGCTGGTGATTGCGAAGGGGCTGGTACTGGCGCGTTTTCCGGAACTCATAACCGAAATCGGCCGCGGGCAGATCCCGGGACTTGTGCCGATACCGGTAGTCATCGGAATCGCGACCATGATTGTAGGGTATTTTCTGCTGCGTCGAAGCCATTTTGGCCGCTACACCATCGCAATCGGTTCAAATCCCGAAGCTGCGGAACTGACCGGCATCGCGGTAAATCGCCACAAGGTCTATGCCTATGTACTCTGCGGCGCATGTGCTGCGCTGGCCGGGGTCATGCTGACCGGCAAGCTGAACGCAATTCAGGCAACCTCGGCACCCTATTTCAATCTTCATGTCATTGCAGCGGTCGTCGTGGGTGGCACTTCGCTTTTCGGCGGTCGCGCGTCAATGATCGGCTCCTTCGCCGGAGTGCTGCTCTTGTCGATGATGATCAACGCGCTTGTGACACTGAGGATAGAGTTCTTCTGGCAGTCGGTTGCGTCGGGCGTCGTGATCGTCTCGTCGGTGGCGCTCTATTCCTGGATGCAGAAGAAGGACCGTGACGGAGCAGGAGGACTGATCGCCGCGCTAATGACATCGGAAGGCCAGAAACTGACCCGCTTCTCGGCTGTCATCATCGGTGCGCTGATCCTGCTGTTGGCGATCGGAGCGATTTTTGCCGGCAATCCGCAGGCAAGCGGATGAGCCGGACTCAACGCGGGATCGTGCCGCCGGGGGTGCATCCCCGGCGGCACTGCTGGTCCCGCACTCAAGCCAGAGGAGGAGAACCAACATGAGAAAATTAGCAGCAACCACATTGGTGGCAACCATTGTAGTGGCCGGGGCAGCCTGGGCCGCGGACGAACTGCCGCTGAGAGAACTGCCCGGGATCGAGGATCGCGATTACTGGATTCCCGGCGAAGTGAATGCCGAAGGCAAGCTCGAGGCTCTGCAGGAAGTCGTCGGCTCCGCCGCAGTTCCGTTTTCTGGAAGCCAGGATGGACCAATTCAAATTGCGTTGATCTACCCATCGGCGGATGTCTCGGATTTTTGGGCTCGCAACTACCTTGCCATGACCAAGCGTCTGGACGAACTGGGCATCCAGTACGAGACGACCGAATTTGCCTCGCGCCAGATCGAACACTCACTGCAATCGACCTACGCCAGTCAAGTGGAACAGGATGCCGATCTCTATGACTATGTCATCTTTGGGCCGTCCGAACTTGCCACCCAAGCCGATAACATTTCCAAACTTGCGAGCAATGACGGGTTCACGACTTATGTCTGGGCATTTCACACACCACTAAAGTACCTTGAAAACCAACCCGACGCCTGGTTTGACTTTTCATCTGCTGCGGGTGCGCTGACCATGTGCGACTATATGCTCAGCCGTCTAGGCAATGACGTGACCATGGCGTTGAACCGAGGCATCCCCGGGATCACGGACAACCAGCGCTCGGGCGACTTCAAGGCATGTGTCGAGGAGAAAGGCAACTGGACCACGGTCTACGAGCACTATGGTGAATATCAGCGTGAAGGCGGTTTTGAAGGAACCACCCTGATCATGCAGGCCTATCCCGAAGCTACGATCATTCACAACGCGAATACGGCCATGGCCATGGGTTCGGTCGAGGCACAGGTCGCGATGGGCAAGGAGAAGGAAATCTTCTCGACCGGGTGGGGCGGAACAGGTCTCGAACTCGATGCGATTCGTGCGGGTACCCTCGACGCAACACCGATGCGCATGGGTGACGATGTCGGTGCTGCCACCGCAGAAGCGATCAAGGCTGACATGGAAGGCCGTGCGGATGATCTGCCGTTGGTATTCCTGGGCCGGATCACAGTGGCCCATGATCAAATGAGTGCCGAGGAATTGGATGCACTGCAGGAGGAGGCGTTCAGATTCTCCGGCGTTGGCGCTCTGGAACGCTGACGCACTGACCTCGGTCCGCACGGAAGCGGGCCGGGTCTATCTTGAAACGGTAGAACCCGAGATTCGCAATGTGGGTTCTATTTGCGAGACCTTCTTCGCGGAGGCACAATCGGTGCCGCCGCGGAGCAAGGCTACCAGGAGTTCTCCAGTCCTGCTTCCGATCGCCATCGAATGTGCGTCCATCGTCGTAAGTCCGGGCAAGGCGACCTCCGCGATATCGTACGCCCCGAATCCCGCGATCATGACTTCGTCAGGCACCGAAACGCCGCGCCGCTGGCATTCTGTCAGCGCGCCGAAAGCGGCAAGGTCAGAGACACAGACAACGGCGTCTACCGGTTGTCGTGCGTCAAGCACATCAACCATCGCCCTGGCTCCTTCACGCATCGAGATCGGCGGCGAACCGAGCGAAACCAATTGATATTCGAGCTGCAGCCGTTCTGCAGCCGCAACAAACCCGCGCCTCCGGTCGGCGCCTCGTGTGTCGCCCTTGTCGTCGCCGCCGATGAAGGCTAGCCGCTGCGCGCCAGCTGACTGCAAGTGCTCGACCATGCGACCCATCGCGTCCGCGTTTGAGAAGCCAACCGTGTAGCCCACTGGCGACGGAGGAATGTCCCATGTTTCAACCACCGGGATGCCAGCACCTTTGAGCAACCGCCTTGCGCGATCGGTATGGCGACCCCCGGTCACCACCATTGCTTCGGGGCGTCGCCGCAGGAGTTGTTCAATTAAGCGCTCCTCTTCGTCCACGTCGTAGTTTGTGTAACCGAGCAATACCTGCAGCCCGGACGCCTGCAGGACTTCGTTGAGGCCACGTACGGTGTCAGCGAAATTCGAATTGTTCAGCGAGGGGATGGTGATGGCGACGAATCCGGTTCGTTGCGATCGCAGATTAGACGCAGTGCTGTCGAAGACGTAGCCCATTTCCTCGGCAATCTGCAGAATCTTTTTGCGAGTTACTTCACCGACCGAAGTATCCCTCCGGAACGCCCGAGATACTGTCATCGGGGAGACACCGACGGCTTTCGCGATGTCCGCCATTTTGGGTGGCTTCTGCAATATGGTTCTCTGATCTTTATCGTTAACATTCCGTTTTCGGGGAAGGTTGACAGTTTTGCAAGCATCTCGTTGAACTTTCGACCAAATCCCATGGAGAGCGAAACCGTGCGAATTGGAGCGAAGCTGTTGAATCGAAACAGTAAGTTGCACTTGCGCCTGTGGCGCCAAGCAATCGGCACGGGAACGCTGCCGTTCTTGGCGGCACTGTCAGAACGGTCGTGTTTTTGCATTGAGTTGAAGCCGAACGGACCAACGTCGCTGGGCCAGCCCTGATCGCTCTCGTTTCACGCCATGCTTCAGTTGACCGCGTGCTGTCCGTGTTGAATGTATGCAACGGCCAGCAGAGAGCCCCCGTCCGAGCGCAGCAACTGGCGATCGTGACACAATTGGGGGTTTGGATCACGAAGCCGCTCAGGTTTTGCGTGCCATCGAATGCCGAACGCTGGCTATTGATTGTTCCTGTCGTTGGCGGTCGGTTCGGGCGTCGTACCTTTCGGACTCGAGTCGTCAATTGCACGAGCCGATGGAACGAAGGGGACGGGATCGGCCCTTGCCCTATCTGGTCTCAAATTGTCGCGGAGTATGCGGAACTGGTGTTCGGCATGGCAAACTTGTGGAAGAAGCGGCCATCGCAATGGTTGCCGCAGGTATTCTTGGTCACTTTCGTGGACCGATGCCGCGATGGTCGAAGGACGAACTATCCAAGGGCCAATTTTTTTGCTGGTGACTATGAGGATCGGGGGAAACATCGGCACACACGTTCTACGCAGCTGATGTTGAAGACAACCCTCCCATTGCGGTTGATCCGGTGTCGGAGCCAGAACGGTAGTTGCCGGTTGAATGCATCGGTGCGAAGCGCATCAGTCTTGGCACCTCGATTGCATCGCAAGAGTCGCGATGCGCAAGATCATTGAAACAGCTCCCTGTCGGGACCCTTGAAGAACTCCATTAGCGCTGCCTGATCCTCTCCCCCCAGCCCCGCCGCTGTGAGCATCCGGTGAATTTCAGCGCAGGCAGCAGTGAGCGGCATTGCGGTATTTGTCTGCCGTGCGAGATCCTGTGCGCCGTCGAGGTCCTTTACCATGTTGTCTATGCGCCCAGTGCGACGGTAGTCCCTGGCAAAAAAGCGAGGCATGTATTCCTGCAAGAGCACACTGTCGGCCCGTCCCCCTTTAAGCGCCTTCGGGATCTTCGCCACGTCGATGCCGGCGTCTGACGCGAGTTGGGTGGCCTCGGCGATGGCCATGAAGCCCAATCCGCACAGGACCTGATTGATGAGTTTGGTGGTCTGTCCTGCGCCGGACGGACCCATGTGGGTGTAGGTGGACGAGACGTGTTTCAGGACGTTGTGCGCCTCTTCCACATCCACAGCTTCACCGCCTGCCATCAGCGTCAGCTCTCCAGTCAGCGCCTTCTGCGGCCCGCCGGACAACGGGCTGTCGACCCAACGCAGGCCCATTTCCGTAGCCCGCGCTGCTAGGGCCTTCGTGGCCAGAGGGTCGATCGAGGACATGTCGATGATCAGTGTTCCGGGCATTGCGCCTTCGGCGACACCGTCCGGACCAAAGACTGCGGCGTCGACGACGCTCGGAGAATTGAGGCTTGAGACAACATAGTCGCTGACCGAGACGGCCTCAGCCGCCGAACCCGCCGAGCGAGCGCCCTTTGCGACCAGTGCCAGAACCCTTTCGGCATCGAGATCAAACACGGTCAACGTGTTGCCGGTTTCGACAAGCCGAGTGCCGATGGCACCACCCATTGCACCTGCGCCGATAAGTGCAATTCGTTGGGTCACGATCTTCCCTCCCTGATGTTCGCTACAAGCGCGTCGACCAGCTGGTCAAACGGCTGGTCGATATCTGCGGTGATCGCCGTCTCAGCCGGACCCGGCGGCTCGAGCGTGGCCAATTGGCTTTCGAGCAGCGAAACTGGCATGAAATGGCCCGTGCGGTTTGCCATGCGCTCGGACAACGTTTTTCTGCTGCCGTCCAAATGGAGGAAACACACCGGTTCACCCGCCTCGTCGCGGATAATGTCGCGATATGCACGCTTCAGCGCGGAGCAACCGATGAAGACGGGTCCGTCAATTTCCGCGAGCCGCTGGCCGACCCTTACCAGCCATGGCGCTCGGTCGGAGTCAGTCAGCGGTTCGCCGCGTGACATCTTCGCGATGTTTTCGGGCGGGTGCAGGTCGTCGCCATCAATGTAGCTTATGCCCAGTCTTGCGGCGACAGCAGCGCCGACCGAGCTTTTGCCGCATCCAGACACCCCCATGACCACAAACTTGCTGGCTAGAGGCACGCCGTTATTCCGCCGTCGACAAAAAGAGTGTGGCCATTGACGAAACTGGACGCGTCGGATGACAGAAACACTGCCGCACCTACCAGTTCCTCTACCTTGCCCCAGCGGCCCGCAGGTGTGCGGTTCTTCAGCCAGTCGGAAAACTCCGCATCACTCACCAGGGCTGCGTTGAGAGGCGTGTCAAAATAGCCCGGTGCTATGGCGTTGCAGTTGAGCCCGTGCTTCGCCCAGTCCGTCGCCATTCCCTTGGTCAGATTGGCTACCGCCCCTTTCGTTGCGGTGTACGGGGCGATCCCGGGACGGGCCAACGCCGTCTGCACACTGGCGATGTTGATGATGCGTCCGGCGCCGCGTCCGATCATATGCCGTGCGCAGACTTGCCCGACATTGAACGCCGTCACGATGTTGTTGCGCAAGAGCATCTCGAACTTGTCCACGGGGAAGTCTTCGAGTGGCGTACGGTGCTGCATCCCGGCGTTGTTGATCAGGATGTGAACGGGACCACTGCTGCTTTCGTAATGGTTGATCGCCGCTCTGACTACGTCATTGTCGGTCGCGTCGAAGGCCAGTTCGTGGACGTTTGCGCCGTCAGTTCGCAGCGTATCCGCAGCCTTGGACAACTTTGCCGTGTCGCGCCCGTTCAATACGATCGTCGCACCGAATTTGGCCAGCCCCTTTGCCAAGGCGAAGCCAATCCCCTGCGAGGATCCGGTGATAAGCGCGGTCTTCCCGCTGAGGTCGAACATCGCTGCGCCAGTGGTCATTATCCGCTTCCCAATTTTTGACTCGACAAGACCTGATGCCTCCATCTATGTTATCGATAACACACCTGTCAACACGAGAAAAGACATGCCGAAACCCGAGATTCTTCAGGTTGGCCCTTATCCGGAGTGGGATCAGGTTCCATTAGATAATGCATATACAATGCATAAGCTGTTCAATGTGGCGGCCCCGACATCATTTCTGATTGAGCACGGTCGTGCAATACGTGGAATCGCGACGCGGGGTGAACTGGGCGCGGACCGAGAGATGATCGAGGCCTGTCCGAATCTCGAGATCATTGCCGTCTACGGCGTCGGATTCGATGCGGTCGATCTGGACGCCTGCCGGGAACGCAGTGTGAGGGTGACCAACACGCCGGATGTTCTGACCCGCGACGTTGCCGACCTGGGTGTCGCAATGATGCTGTGTCAGGCGCGTGGCATGATCGGGGCAGAGGCTTGGGTGCGTAGCGGGGACTGGGCGCGGAAGGGCCTGTATCCGTTGAAACAACGTGTTCATGAGGCCAAGGCAGGCGTTCTGGGGCTCGGGCGCATTGGCCGCGAGGTCGCACGCCGACTGGCCGGGTTCGACATGGAAGTCGCCTATTCCGACCTCGCGCCAAAGGACTGCACGCCAGGCTGGACCTACGTTGCCGATCCAATTGATTTGGCACGCCACTCCGACTATCTGTTCGTGACGCTGGCCGCTTCGGAAGAGACCCGCAATTTTGTTGGTCGCGAAGTAATCGAGGCGGTCGGGCCGGAAGGCATGGTGATCAACATCAGCAGGGCGTCCAACATCGACGAAGCTGCACTGCTCGATGCGCTGGAAAGCGGCGTGCTCGGTTCGGCGGCGCTCGACGTGTTCGAGGGCGAACCTGATCTGAACCCACGCTTCCTGAAGCTAGACAACGTTCTTCTTCAGCCTCATCACGCATCAGGCACGGTAGAGACCCGGAAGGCCATGGGCAAGCTGGTGCGGGACAACATTGCTGCGCATTTTGCTGGCCGACCGCTCTTGACGCCCGTACTTTGACATCTTCATGAAGTCGGTCGTCATTCACTCAGCAAAGGATCTTCGGATCGAGGACAGGCCGACCGATGAGCCCGGCGTGGGCCAAGTTGAAATCCGCGTGGCCATTGGGGGCATCTGCGGATCCGACCTTCATTACTACAATCACGGCGGCTTCGGATCTGTTCGGCTGAAGGAGCCGATGGTCCTCGGCCATGAGGTTGCCGGGCACATTACCCGTCTTGGAAAGGGCGTGACCGGTCTGGAAGTCGGACAATTGGTGGCTGTGTCGCCTTCACGCCCTTGCCGTGACTGTGCCTATTGCAGTGAGTCGAAGTACAACCACTGCCTCAACATGCGGTTCTACGGTTCGGCGATGCCGTTCCCGCACATCCAGGGCGCTTTCCGGGAGGTGTTGGTGGCGGACGCCACGCAATGCGCGCCTGCCGACGGGCTGTCCGCCGGCGAGGCCGCGGCGGCCGAGCCATTGGCCGTCTGCCTGCACGCTGCCCGCAGGGCGGGCGACCTCTTGGGCAAGCGCGTGCTTGTCACCGGCTGCGGACCGATCGGACTCTTGTGCATCCTCGCGGCCCGGCGATCAGGCGCGGCAGAGATCGTGGCAACTGATCTCTCGGACTTCACGCTGCGCATTGCCAGGCAGAATGGTGCCGACAACACCGTGAATGTCAGCCAGACACCGGAACGCATGGCCGCTTTTGAGGCAAGCAAGGGGTATTTCGACTTGCTCTTCGAATGCACCGGTGTGGCGCAGGCATTGGCTGGCGCAATCGCAGCACTGCGTCCTGGCGGGACAGTGGTGCAGCTAGGGCTCGGCGGCGACATGCAGATCCCTGTTCAGACCATGACTACGAAGGAAATTCAGTTCAGAGGCTCGTTCCGTTTCCACGAAGAGTTTTTCACAGGCGTGGAGCTGATGCAGAGGAACCTGATTGATGTGAAGCCGCTGATCACTCATACCGTGGCACTTGACGATTCAGAAAGCGGGTTTCGACTCGCCTCCGACCGGAACCAGGCAGTGAAGGTGCAGATCGCATTCTGAATGGTCACGGATTGCGTTTCGGCGTTTGATCTGCATCCGCGCCAATTGCTGCCAGCGCGGCTCGCGCAGCCGTCAAGTCCTGCTCGGGCGAACCGGACCCGACGCCGATCCCGCCAAGCAGCATCCCGTCAATCCGGATTGGCAATCCACCGGCGAGACCTGTGACCTCGCCACCGGTGGCCGCCGCGATATGCGGCCGTGCCGCTTCGGGGACAGCGGTGCTGGGGGCGCCGGTGGAGGACGCCGTTCGCGCCTTCGCTCGCGCCGACCTGCGGCTGAGGAACTTCGAGCCGGTCATCCGAATCTCACCAAGCAGTTCACCGCTGGCATCCACGATCACGATGCATTGCGGCTGACCGCTGGCCTCGGCCGCTTCCACCGCGGCATCCAGCATTTTCAAGGTGGCTCGATGGGTCAGAATGCGTGTGCGCGCAGTGAATTCCATTAAGCGGACTCCCTTGTTAGGTTGCAGTTCCTTGATGCTTTCCAATGGTATCGATAACAACCGCACCTGAACAGTCTGGAGTCGCCAAATGTCATTCTTTGAATCCCGTAATCCCGTTTTCGACAGCTATGTTCTGGGTAACGCTCCGGTCAAGCAGCTTGCCACCGGGTTCGATTGGGTCGAAGGGCCGGTCTGGTTCGGCGACGCGGGCTGCCTGCTGTTTTCCGACATCCCGAACAATCGCATCATGCGCTGGATTCCGGGATGCGGTGTCAGCACCTTTAGGCAGCCGTCAAACTACAGCAATGGCCATACTCGCGACCGCGAGGGCCGGCTGGTGTCTTGCGAACATGGTGCCCGAAGTGTGACAAGGACCGAACACGACGGACAGATCACGGTGCTTGCGGACAGCTTCGAGGGAAAGCGTCTCAATTCACCCAACGATGTGGTCGTGAAGTCCGACGGTACGATCTGGTTCACGGATCCGCACTACGGGATCATGACCAACTACGAAGGCTATTCTGCGGAGCAGGAGCTTCCATGTAACCTTTACCGCGTCGATCCGGCCACGGGGCACATTGACGCGATGGTGACCGATGCAAATTGCCCCAACGGGCTGGCGTTTTCGCCTGACGAGTCACGGCTCTACATGGCCGATACCGGCCGGATGTTCAGCGATGATCCGCAGCACATCCGGGCCTTCGACGTTGGCTCTGACGACAGGCTGACTGGTGGCGATGTATTTCACGTGATCGATCCGGGCTGTTCGGACGGACTGCGTGTCGACGTAGACGGAAATCTCTGGTCCTCTGCCGCCGATGGCGTCCACTGCATTTCACCGAACGGCGATCTTCTGGGCAAGATCCTGGTGCCCGAACTGGTCTCGAATGTTTGTTTCGGCGGACGTGCAAAACACGAACTCTACGTAACTGCGACCACTTCGATCTACCGTGTCACCCTGAACCGGCGAGGGGTCCAGCACCCATGATGTCTGGGCCTGTTAGATGGATGCAATCGGTCAACAGCCTGCCGGGTGGTGACCCGAACGGATCCCGCGTGTTGCTCCAGGCAGGTGCCTGCGTGCCGCCGGACATTTTACAGTCTCGCGCCGGCGTCCTGTGAGATCCGACATTGCAATTCCTACGCCCACGTACAGATCTGGCCAATCGATGATCCATCAGCTGCGCAGGCCACAAAGGTTCACTGGACTGCGGGCTGCTGGGCAGCCATTGGAATCGGATCAGTAATGGTGTGTTTCGACGATATCCTGCAATTCCGAGCTGAATTCGAGAATGCGTTCCAACTTTGCTCTGCAGTCCTCGTCTCCCACCGGGGCGCCTCCGAAGAGCAACGAATCCAAGCGGTCGTGAAGCGACATGAAGCCGCAGATCCTGGCCTGAGCCGTGGCCTCGTGAAAATCGGGCGTGCTCAGGCGAAGTGCGTCGCGGCATTTGCGGTCTTCCTGCAACAGGATTGTTCTTGCTCGCCAAAAGGCTTCCAATACCGGCGCACAGTGCCGATCGGCGATGGCAGGCTCTGGCACGAATACAAGTGCAATTGCAGCCACCAACGCGTGCATGCTCGAACCGCTTCTGTTCAATGTTCCCTCCTTGGCATCGCACACACGATCCCGCAATGCGGCGCAAGCCAGCTGCCGCCGCGAGGGCAGCGACCCCGGAGGGCGACGAACGCTGGCGCCATTCACGAAGGCAACGGCTGGTGCGTGCCCCCGGAACTCTTTCATATGCGTATCCGGCAGACTGGACTGCGCCGTCAGTCTCACCGCCCAGGGAGCATAACGTGATCCGCAAAGAACAGATCGGTGAGAAAGGATCTCATCACGATCAGGCCGTTTGTATTGTCAATCATCTCGGAACTGATCGATGGTTGAGCCAACAGCAGGTCGATCACGGATCGAATGCCCTGAGCGTCGTTCAGCCACCGCTGACGGAACTCAACGCCTGTGCCATCGTTGTTCAGACTTTCCAGCATGTCGACAAGATCCTGAGTTGCGGTGCGGAACCGCGTTAGGAACTGGCGAATCTGGCTGGGACCGGAACTCTTGCTTTCTTCTGATTTCCGGCCTTGCGCCGCATAGGCGAGCATGAATTCGTACGCCTCCTCGATGATGTCGAAAGCATCGCGCATTCGTGTGGCGGCGGCATCATCAAGCATGACTGCTAGTCCTTTCGTGCGAGTTCAGGGCCGTGTCCCAGAAACATCGAAGTGAGGTAGGCGCGGTGACTGGGAATAAGTGCGAAATAGATGTGAAGGATGACGAGGAAAAGCAGCAACATCGCGCCCAACCCGTGGATGACGTAAATCACGCCCCAGACAGGTTCCGGCAGAAGCGAGGGATTGCGCTTCCAAAACGTGGTGTCGATCTTTGCCAGCATAATCACACCGGTCACCACCGTCGCAAGCACCGTGATTGCAGCGGTCCAGTGATAGGATTTCTGGAATGCGTCGTATTTCGCCGGCTCCAGGTCTTCCGTGTTCCGGTTCAAGGCGACCCGTACGGTTTCTCTCACATCATCGGTCCCGGGCAGCATCTTGCCGATGCCATGAACGGCAAACACCCTGTAGAGATGAAACAATATGGCAGCGACAAGAACCACCCCGGTCCACCAGTGTATCGGGAGCCAATCGAACTTGATGCCGATGATGGGCAGGAACGCCGTTGCGCCCAGCAGGAAGACGCACGCCGCCATGACCCAGTGAAACAACCGGTCGCTGAACTGGTGCCTCACTCCCAACGCTTCTCCAAATTGGGCCATTCAATCTCCGCAAAGCCGATAGGTCGGTGCGAACCTCCGAATTGCAGTGCTCACAATCCGCAGCAACCGGGGTCAGTTTCTCCTACGAATCGCACAAATGAGCAAATGTGCCAAGATGGCGAGTGCCGCGGCGGCAACCGGGAGCCAAAGAAACTCCCAGTTGACGCCGACCAGCATTTCCTGGCCGAACATGTCCTTCGTGAAACGAAACAGGTTCACTGGATCACGTCAGCGAACGAACCGCCCTGGCTGCAAGGCTCTCCATCAGTGGAATCTTGAAGTGGTTGAAATTCAGCGGTTGGGCACCACGTGAAGCGACCCTGCGTACGAGGGTTTCCACCTCCGGGCCCGGAACCTCGCCCCTGATCACGTCCTCGACCTCGGTCAGCCTGCGCGGCGTGCACTGTACGCCTCCGCAGACCATTGCTGCATCTTCGATGGCACTGCCTGCCATCTTCGCCACCATGGTGATGCTTACAAGAGCGAAATCCCACGTGTTCCTGTCCGCCGCCTTCTCGAAGTAGTGTCGGGCGTTGGCCCAGGTCCCTGGAAGGCGAATGCCGAGTAGGATGTCGCCGTGCTCGAGGACGGTCATGCGGGTGATGTCGATTTCCGGTCCGATGAAGTACTCGCTGGCCGGGACTTCGATGTCCTCGCCTTTCCTGCGAATGACCATGCTCGCGCCGAGTGCGACCATCGCCGGGGCAGTGTCCGAGGGGGTGACTGCAACGCACCGGCTCACCTCGAACAGCGCATGATCACGGTTCATGGCGGTAGGAGTGTTGGCATAGCAGGTGTTGCCCTCAGCCCGGTAGCACGGGAACCCGCTTCGGTAGTAGACGCAACGGGTGTCCTGCGAGATGTTGCCACCGATCGTGCCGGCATTCCGGATCTGCGGCGAGGCAACCTTTGACGCGGACAAAGCCAGGATAGGATACTTTTCCCGGACCAGCGGATTCTCGATGACATCGGTCAGCGTGGTCGTTGCTCCTATATAGAGGCCACCGTCGTCGGTTGCCGCGATGCCGCTGAGCTCCTCGATTCCCCCGATGTCGACGACGACGGAAGGCTGCTTCACCCGGTCCTTGAACCAGCCAAGGCTGTCCTTGGCACCGGCTATGACCCAGGCATCATCAAACTCCCCGAGCAGGTCCGCCGCCCCCTGAACCGTATCAGGTTGGTAGAGTTCGAAATTGTGCATTACATCTGACATTGTTCTTCCTCCCGCCTCTTACACCGTGTTGGTCGCAAGCGGCTTGTGCGATTGAGGTTGGCCTGCCGCGGCATTCACGATCATGTCGGAGACAACCGGAATCCGGTTGAACAGATGACCGCCAAGCGCGTCCGAAATCGCGCAAAGCAATGCGGCCGAGGCCGAACCCTGCAACGGTTCTCCGACACCCCTGATGCCCATCGGATTCTGTGGATCCGGCAGATTCACCGCACCCCACTGCGTGGTCAAGGGCACATCGAGGTAGGACAGCGGCTTGCCGTGATAGAACGAAACGGCGTTGGGAATGCCGTACGCGGGATCGTAGACATGGCGCTCAGTCAACGCGAGCCCGAACCCCATGACGGCCCCGCCACGGGACTGTGCTGCAAGGCCGGTCGGGTGGTTGACGATCCCGCAGTCCGAGACAGTGAGAAAGTCGAGGATTTCGATCCCGCCCGTTTCCAGATCGACGTCAACTTCGACGAACGACGCCGTCAGGGCCGGTGCCGTGCCGTCCTTGGGAATCGTGTCCTTCGCCACTCCGACAAGACCGGTTCCGGCGATCGCCATCGCCGAGGCACGGGTCATTTCGTGTATGTCCTCGGGAAGAACATGCCCGGCATAGCTGTCACCCATGTCGATGGCCATCTGCGCTGCCTCCGCAAACGTCATCACCACGCCCATATCCGACTTCCTGACGATCTTCTCGTCACTAAGTTCATAGTCATCAGGGCTGCCGCCGTGAGCGGAAACGGCGATATCGAGAAGCTTCGCCTTTGCGTCCATTGCAGCGACGTAGTTGGTTCTGGACATGGTAAAGCTCGTGTTTGAACCGAACTGACCCAGGTTGAACGGAATGTGCTTGGCCGTTCCGCCGCGTTCTATGACGACGCGGTCCCAGTCGTAGCCCAGGACCTCGGCCGCCACACGGGACGTCGAGCCGTAAGAGTAGGTGCCGAGGTTTCCGACACCGGTGTGAACGTGCAGTATTCCGTCCGGCGTGATCCTAACAAGGCCGTCGAACCCGCTGGAGCCAGCCGAGTGGTAGGCAGATGCAACTCCGTAGCCTCGCGCCTTGGGACCCGTCCGCATCCCCGAGTTGGCAGAACGCTCGGCCCATCCGAATGTCTCGGCGCCCTGCGTGAGGGCCTCCTTCAGGAAGGCCGAGGTCAGCGGCCCCTGCTTGGCACCGATTTTTGCGCCGACTCCGCCGTTTCCGGGAGCATTCACCTCTCGGATTGCCACGCGATCGAGTCCCAGCTCCTTTGCGGCCTTGTCGATCAGCGGTTCGAACATGTTGGCCGTCTGGTTCTCACCTGGTCCGCGCTGCGGCCCCTTCGGAACCGTGTTGGTCAGCACGGGTACCGCACGGAACCGCATGTTGGGTGGCTGGAAGACGATGCTGAACGCATTTCCGACGTTGTTGAAGTCCGGAAAGCCGGTCGTCGGGCCAAGGTCCTGGACCACGAAGATGTCGGCAGCGGTGATTCGGCCGTCAGACGCGAATCCGAGCTTGGTCCAGCCCTGGAACCCGGAACGCGCCATCCCGTTGGCGTATTCCTCAGCGCGCGACACGCGCATGTGACAGGGCCTTCCGCCAAGCTTCTTCGACATCAGTGCGGGCAGCGCCATCAGCGGATACGACGCCCCCTTGCCGCCGAACCCGCCACCGCAGAACTCGGCGACGAACACCAGGTCCTTGAGTTCGATGCCAATCAGGCGGGCGAGCCCCGGTTGGGCGAAAGACGTTGACTGGGTGGATCCCCAGACATGGCACTTGCCGTTTTCCCAGAAAGCAGCGGCGGAGCGAGGCTCCATGGCATGGTGGGAATTTGTGGCATGGACGAAGGAGTCCTCGACGACCACGGCAGCTTCGGCGAAACCTGCTTCGACGTCGCCGAAGCTCCATTCGATGGGTGTCTCACCCCTGGGCAATTCGTCCTCGGCTGCGGCAGCAAAGACCTTGCCGGTCCACTTCAGTTCCCCGAAGTCAACGCCGCGACCCGAGATGTTTCCACCCTCCAGTGCGTTAATTCCGCCCGGCCTCAGGCTGTCGAGCGGGTCGACGACGAATGGCAGCATTTCCAGGTCGACCTTGAGGGCCGCAACAGCATCGGCGGCCGCTTGCTCGGTTTCCGCCGCGACGGCGACTATCGGCTGACCGTGGTATTTCGGCTCCGACGTCAGGATCGGGAACCCGGTGACGTCTGGCTGCTTGACTTCTTCGGGCAGCAATACCGCGACGAAGCCTGGGATCTTCATGGCCTCGTCCGCGTCGATTGCCTTCACCCTCGCGTGGGGCATGGGGGATCCGAAGAACTTGACGTGGACCATGCCGTCGGCTCGGAAATCCTCCGCGTACTTTGCCGATCCGGTGACTTTGGCCTCGACATCCGGAGGCGTGAAGTCATTTCCAATCAGTCTGTAAGCCATGATCTATATCTCCCTCGCTGCCTTCATGACACCGCGCAAGTAGTGTTCGTATGCGCCGCATCGGCATAGGTTTCCGGACATCGCCACCCGGGCTTCCTCTTCCGTCGGATTCGGGTTGGAGTTGAGCAGCGCGACCCCGGCCACTACCTGGCCCGGCGTGCAGAATCCGCACTGGGGCGCGAGTTCATCAATGAATGCTTGCTGCACAGGGTGCAGTGTGCCGTCCGCAGCCGCAATTCCCTCGACAGTGATGATATCCTTGCCACGCATCCGGTGCGTGAGAGTCGAGCACGAGTAGATCGTCTGTCCATCTGCCATGACAGTGCAGGCACCGCACTCCGCCTGGTTGCAGCCAATCTTGGTGCCGGTGAGTCCCAACCGATAGCGGACCGTGTAGCCGAGCGTCTCGTTCGGCGCCACGTCGACATGGTGTGTCCTGCCGTTCACCGTAAGCGACATCATGCGTTCGACCCCGCGTGCGTCGGCACGGGCAGGCGTTGCCGTCGAGAACAGATAGGACGATCCACCGATCACGATTCCCGAACATACAACTCCCCGCAGGAAGTTGCGGCGCGACACGTGCAAGGGGCGCCAGGGCTTGATGTCGCCGGCTCCCGCAATCTCCGCGATTGCAGGTCCCTCCGGATAGTCAACTGTCGGATCGTACGGGCCTGTTAAATCCATATCGAAATTCCTCCCGAAATCGGGTCCGATGCCCGACCTCAGTGGACCGGCATGGACCAAAAAAGCCTGACTTATCCTGCAACTCTGCAGCGAAATTGTCAATAAGAAATGCAATTGCACCAAAGGCGCCGGGTGTGAGGAATTTAGCGATCTGGGCCCTGAGTAAATGAGTGAGTCCTTGTTGAAAAACAACGATCTGTGGGCAGGAATGAACCTGGAAAATGCAGGATTTCACACAAGCCTTCAACGGGGTGGGAGGCTGCCGTGCTAGCAGCGCGACCCGGCACGGCCTTTGCGACATGCTGACGATCGCGCTTAATTTCTTGATTTGCGGTGGCTGTACATGCCAGACATGGAGCCTTTCGGCTGCCCGAACGAGGGGTTCTTTCTGCGCTCCGCAAAGCTGGAGCATGGCATCCAGAGCCACCAAGATTTCCTGTTGCTGTTCAGGCATCCCGGCCCGGACCGCCCTTGGCGGCAGGCGAGGGTCGAGATCCGTCACTACTGCGGATGCCACACCTGGGCCGGAAGCTGGACAGGATGCTCCATGAGCCTGTGGCGCCACCGCAGTTTCGGTGGCACCCACTTTGCGGGCACGCAGTTGGCTCCATTGGAAAGGACCGCGGACTGGTCTGCAGACGTCTTTGCTGCGAATCTTGGCATACTTGTCCGCAACTCGTGCTTCCTCGGATGATCCGGCATGCATGCCAGAGACGACAGACCCGTTTGAGCATTCGCGCTGCTGGCATTCAGTCGGTTCCAGTTGCGCTTCCTGCCGAGGGATTGCGCATGAATTTGCCAAGTCTTGCAAATTGTTGCTTGGGCATGTGGATCTTGAAGTGGCCAAGGTTGTTGCGCATCTCGCGAACGGTCCATACCAACTCATGGAAGATTGCGCTGCCGGGACAGCGAATCGATCGAGGAAGGATCGGTTCCATGATGGAGGGTGAGCGAGCAGGTAGATTGAAAGATTCTCTCGGGATTGTACCAATGATGTAGAAGTCAGCGCAGGCCTTGATTACTGATCAGTCCTTTAGCGGGTTGATTTTCAACGCAGACTTTGGCCGCAACAGCTTCCGCTCAGCCTTTGGGTTTCCTTGGTTTCGGAAGCTTGCAAGCGCGGGATGCAAATGCCGTCGAGATGGATAGGGAAGACTTCAATTGCGGCGGTCTTTGACGTATGGACTGCAGGAGGCTGGCAAGGACGACCATCATGCAATTTGTCAAAATCACCTCTGTTGTGGTACTGACCTTGTCCATTTCTGGCTGCGGGGCAGGCGGCGAGATCAGCGAGTTTTTGGGTTTCGACAGACCGGAGGCTGGCCTGCCGTTTCGTGCAAGCCTCTCGCGAGCGGAGGAACCTCGCAGCTTCAACGTCAGCGTGACTGCCAGCGAAGCAACGGTGGACGAAGTGCGGGAGTCTGCACGAATGCCAGCGACGCGGCACTGCCTTGAAACCTACGGCGGTTCGGATGTGGATTGGGTGACGGACCCTGCCTCGGGAGACTGGGCATTTGCGCGTGACGGCGAATTCATGGTGTTTTCGGGACGCTGCATTGTCCGCTGATCGCCGCGCCGGTTCGAGTCAGGCTGCTCAATTTCAATTCAAACGGAACGGATCCCTTGTTCATGTGTCGAATTGCAGAGCGTATGCAGGCATTCTTCAAGGTGACTTATTGATCCGTGCCTTTGCTGCGGGGAAGTGGATTTGGCATTTCCTTGTGCATGCGGATTGTGCCGCGACCAATCAAGGCCGACGACATGGCGCGATCGTTGAACTTTTTTGAATTGAGTTCGCCTTGGCACGCAATCGCATCGATCTCTTCAAGCGTGAGCATCGTCCGAGCAGAAAGTAGGTTTGGCCGCAAGCAAAACAATGACCGAAATTTGTTAGCATCCATAGATTGCAGTCCTCCAAGCTTTTGGGCTGTTCGGCGCTCTCACTTTCGGTTTTGCTGCCAAGGAAACAATTGGCACCAATGCGGAGGTCCTTTCCGAACCGGGCTTTCCGCCACCGCTGTCGCGTGGTTTCTTTTGTCTAAGCCGCTCAGTCGGCGCGCAGGCTCACAACTGGAAACTGATGCAAAGGGGGCGGTGCCAACAAGCGATTTGCTTGAGTGTGCAGAATGGGACGTAAATGAGTGATTCCATGAAATCCTGCCGGGTCGGACTGATCGGCACAGGCCGGATCAGTGACGTCTACTTAAGGAACTGTGCGGAATTCAATGTGCTGGATATCGTGTCGTGCGGCAGTCTTGACATGGACGAAAGCAGGGCAAAGGCTGCCAGTTTTGGCGTACCTCGCGTCGCCATGCCGGAAGAGATCATTGCCGACCCGGAGGTGGATGCAATTCTGAACCTCACGGTTCCGGCGGCCCATGCAGAGATCAGCCTTGCGGCCCTTGAGGCAGGAAAGCACGTCTATTCCGAAAAGCCCTTCGTTACGGACCTGACAGACGGCCAACGCATCCTTGATCTGGCGGCCTGCAAGGGCCTGTTGGTCGGAAATGCGCCGGACACTTTCCTAGGCGGACGCTGGCAAACCGTGCGAAAGCTTCTGGACAGAGGCGTGATCGGGGAACCGACTGGCATATCTGCATTTGTGCCGACACACGGTGTCGAGCGTCATCATCCGAACCCGGACTTCTACTATGCCAAGGGCGGTGGGCCATTGCTGGACCTGGGTCCCTATTATCTGGCTGCGATGGTCTTTTGCCTGGGGCCAATCAGGCGGGTCGCAGGCATGGCGCGCAAGACCTTTTCCGAGCGCATGATCGAGAATGGTCCTCGGAATGGCGAGATGATGCCAGTGGAAGTCGACACCCATTGCCTTAGCATGTTTGAGTTCGAAAGCGGTGTGATCGGGCAGATGATGGTGAGTTTCGACGTTTGGGAGAGTGAGACCCCGCGCCTGGAAGTCTATGGAACGGACGGCACGATCTGCATTCCTGATCCTGATCCCGGCGACGGGGCGAACGTCTTTCAAGGACCTGTCTGGATTCGCACCCGTGAGACGTCGCGTTGGACGATGCGGCCTCGGCCCAAGGCACCGGTTGACTGGGAAGTGGCCGAGAACACGCACGGCCTGAATTTCGACGCACGAGGTGTCGGACTTGCCGAACTTGCTCAGGCCGTATCGGACCGGCGCGAGCCGCGAGCCAGCGGGGCGCTTGGCCTCCACCTTTGCGAGGTCATGCAAGGCATGCTCGCAAGTCCAGGGTTGGGCCGCTTTGTTGCCATTGAAAGTACGTGCGTCCGACCTGCCATGCTGCCGGAAACCGCTGAAACCGGACAGAATGTCGACCTGGGCGTCCCTTGACAGTCCGGGAAGTGCCCACGCTACAGCGAAGACGGCGTACCGTCGCTCGCCGGCCGATGTAGAACCAAATTCCAGACACTTGACAGCCCCGGCGTACACGCGCAACTCGCTGGTGGCAGTGCCCAAGGTGGTGTCCGGCGTACGCCCGGAGAGCGTGATCGGTCGGTTCCCGCTGTCTGGGGACACGAGGCCAGCCAAGAATTTCCGATGGAAATTGCCGACGCAGACAGCCGGTCGCAGAATCGTTCAACGAGAACGGTCAGCCTTGAAATCCTCGCCAATTCTTAGCAATTTCTGTTGGCCGGACAAAGATATGTCCTCAGGTTTCGGCCTGATGTCGTGTATGCAGTCGAAAAGAATGTTGCGGCTGCGACCAAGAGGGAAAGGCATGTCATTCCAACCGCTCTCTGAAGTCAGGGACACACTGAACATTCAATGGTACCGCTCAAAGATGCCGCCGGCTCGATTTCGCGAGTTGTCCAAGCGTAGTGACCGGAAAGGCTGGATCCAGGCCGGCGGTCATTTTGGCCTGTTCTGCATAACGGGGACAGCGGCTTATCTGACTTGGGCGCAAGGCCTTTGGGTCCTGTTTTTGGTGGCGCTCTTCGCCCATGGAACGATCGCGTCGTTCTTCCGTGGCACCGCAGTGCATGAACTCGGCCACGGGACGGTGTTTCAGACCAAATGGCTCAACAGCTTCTTCCTCTACTTGTTCAGCATGATCAGTTGGTGGAACCCGCTCGACTATGCGGCCAGCCACACGTATCACCACCGCTACACCCTGCACCCGGAGGGAGACCGGGAGGTCCTGCTGCCTGTGCATCCGAACGTGGGGCGCACGTTTCTCCTGCAGATGTTCACCGTCAATTTGCTGACCCAACCGGGGCGCACCTTCGGCAAGGGCGGGATACTTTCGACGATCTGGCTCACGATCCTGGATGCGATTGGCAAAAATGGCTCGACCGACATTCCCGCCAACGAATGGCTTGAGGCTTTGCACAATGACCAACCTGCCCAACATAGAAGTTCAATGCGATGGTGTCGCGTTCAACTGGCGTTCCATGCGGCGGTGCTGGTCGTGGCGATCGGAACCGGTCTCTGGGTCCTGCCGCTAATTGTCACAATTCCCAGTTTCATCGCCAACTGGCTGAGCTATGCTGTGGGCTTGACGCAGCATTGCGGCCTTATGGAGGGCACGACGGACTTTCGAAAGAGCACTCGGTCCATCCGATTGCCGAAGTTTGTCGAGTTCCTCTACTGGCGCATGAACTGGCATATCGAGCATCACATGTATGCAGGCATTCCATGCTACAATCTGTCCGCCTTAGCCGCAGAAATCAGGGACGACTTGCCTGAACCGCGCAGCCTGGTAGGGGCATGGCGCGAAATGCTCGATACATGGGAACGTCAAAAAACAGACCCCGGCTACGCCTTCGACACGCCATTGCCGGCGACTGCCAAGACAGCGGTACGACGGACTGCGGACATCGAGGAGACCTCGATAGGTGACTTGGCACCCAAAGGGCTCGCGTGAGAGCGTCAGTTAACCAGGAACCAGGAGAAGCTGTTCGAAACGCACCCCGACCGGGATGCGGGGCTCTTGCATTTCAACTCTGTCGCTGCGGTGCATTGGGGAATTTCTCTCCGTCCTCTCGCCAAATCGGACATTGACGACTATCTTCCTTGGATCGGGCGGCAACCTCGCCCGGTGCGATGCGTGAGCGAACAGGCAGAATGCTGAGAGTCTTGGGGATCTTCCTGCTGATTGGTGTCGCCAACCCGTCCTTGGCGCGTCAGCCTCTTCACGAGATTCCGCCCGTCGTGCAAGCGTTCTATTCACTTGGCCTGGCGGACGAAGTGCGCAAGAACTGCAGCGCGATTGACGCACGGATGTTCCGTGCATGGAGATTCCTGAATTCAATCGAACGCTATGCCCGGAATCTGGGATACTCGGACACGGAGATCGATGAATTCGTCAAGAACAAGGCGGAAAAGGAGAGGCTCAGGGCGCGAATCCGTGCAGATCTTGCGAAGCGGGGTGCGACGCCAAGGACGCCGGAAGGCTATTGCACTGTGGGCCACGAAGAAATAGCCAAGGGTAGCGTTGCAGGACGGCTTCTGCGCGCCAAGTAACGTCTGCCAGTCATGGGCGGCGGAACCCTGAGGAACCGGAGCTCATGTCCGAACCCAGAAAGCTCATCATCAATGACACGGAGATCGAGGTCGATTCGGACCTGACGATCATCCAGGCCTGCGAACAGGCGGGGGTCGAGATCCCGCGCTTCTGTTATCACGAGCGGCTTTCGATCGCTGGAAATTGCCGGATGTGCCTCGTCGAGGTCGTGGGCGGGCCGCCAAAGCCGGCGGCATCTTGCGCGATGCAGGTTCGTGACTTGCGGCCGGGCCCGGAAGGGCAGCCGCCGATCGTGCGGACAAACAGTCCGATGGTAAAGGAGGCCCGTGAGGGCGTCATGGAGTTCCTGTTGATCAATCATCCGCTTGACTGCCCGATCTGTGATCAGGGCGGAGAGTGTGACCTGCAGGACCAGGCGATGGCCTACGGGGTCGACTTTTCGCGTTTCCGCGAACCGAAACGTGCCGTCCAGGACCTGGATCTGGGGCCGCTGGTCGGGACGGCAATGACCCGCTGCATTTCCTGTACGCGCTGCGTACGGTTCATAACGGAAGTGGCGGGTGTTCCTGAGCTTGGACAGACAGGGCGCGGTGAAGACGCGGAGATCACGAGCTACCTCGGCCAGACGCTCGACAGCGAGTTGCAAGGGAACATCGTCGATCTTTGCCCTGTGGGTGCACTGACCAGCAAGCCTTATGCCTTCACCGCTCGACCTTGGGAACTGACCAGGACGGAATCAGTGGACGTGATGGATGCGCTTGGGTCAAACATTCGCGTGGATGCCAAGGGACGCGAGGTCATGCGGATCCTGCCCCGCAACCATGACGGCGTGAACGAGGAGTGGCTGTCTGACAGGTCACGGTATGCTTGGGATGGCCTGCGGCGACAAAGGCTCGACAAGCCGTATCTCCGTCGTGAGGGCAAGCTCGTCCCGGTAGATTGGGACGAAGCACTGTCCGCCGCTGCGGAGGCGCTCCAGGAGACGGGCAAGGTGGCTGGGCTTGTAGGCGATCTGGCTTCTGTAGAGGTCGTTTTTGCGCTTAAGGAACTGCTCGAAGGGCAGGGTGGGACCGTCGAGTGCCGGACCGACGGGGCAGACTTGCCTGCGGACAATCGCTCGGCCTACGTGGGCACGGCGCGGATCGAGGATGTCGAGGGTGCTGAAGCCATCATGCTGATCGGTACCAATCCGCGTGCCGAGGCGCCGGTGCTGAATGCGCGCATTCGCAAGGCATGGACGCGCGGGGCACGGATTGGCCTCGTGGGAGACGCTGTGGACCTGACATACGAGTATGCCCATCTTGGCTCCGGCAACGACGCGCTCTGCAAGCTCTTTGACATGAATCCCGACCACGCGCACGGAAAGGACACGATTGTCATCATCGGCATGGGTGCGTTGGTCGGCTCGGGCGGAGCGTGCGCGCTCCGCGACGCGATGCGATATGCCGAAGCCACCGGATCAAAATTCCTGGTGCTGCATACGGCAGCGTCCCGCGTTGGTGCTCTGGATGTCGGCGCCGTCGTCGATGGCGGAGTGAACGCCGCACTCGAAGACACGTCAGTTGTCTTCAGCCTGGGTGCCGACGAGGTCGACATTCCGAAAGGGCCGACCGTCATCTATCAGGGCAGTCACGGGGACCGGGGGGCGCACCGGGCAGACATCATTCTGCCAGCGGCAGCGTGGACGGAAGAGAACGGGCTCTTTGTCAATACGGAGGGCCGTCCGCAGCTTGCCATGATGGCCGGGTTCCCGCCGGGAGAAGCAAAGGAAAACTGGGCGATCCTGCGCGCGCTGTCGGCGGAACTAGGCGCGACTCTGCCCTATGACACCCTTGCGGCACTGCGGCAGCGGCTGATCAAGGAAGTGCCGCATCTGAAAGGAATCGACCAAGTGCCTGAGAACGAGTGGCAGATCGCCAAGGCGAACGGCAATGAGGGCGAAACGCAGAAGGAATTCAGGTCGGCGGTTGTCGATCACTACCTGGTCAATCCGGTATTGCGCGCGTCCCCGTTGATGGGTGATCTGCAGGCGCGTGCACGTGCAAGGACGGCAGGAAGGCTGGCGGCCGAGTAGGGTGTCCGGACGTGACTGGCAGGTGACGTCAGGGGATGGCGCTTGCTGGCGAACAGGGATTAGAACGGCCCCGGAGCAAGGGCTCGAGACTGAGAGACAAGACGTCAAATGGCTGAGTTCCTGACTACACCGCTGGGCACGCTTGTCATAGTGATCGTGCAGGTGCTGCTGATCGTGACCTTCGTGATGATCAGCCTCCTGTTCCTGGTCTACGGAGACAGGAAGATCTGGGCCGCCGTCCAGATGCGGCGCGGTCCCAACGTGGTCGGACCGTGGGGCATTTTGCAGTCGGTGGCGGATGCATTCAAGTATGTCGTCAAGGAAGTCGTGATCCCTGCCGGTGCGGACCGGACTCTCTTCGTGCTTGCGCCGCTGATCTCGTTTGTCCTGGCCATCATGGCATGGGCGGTGATCCCGTTCGACGACACGTGGGTCGTGGCGGACCTGAACATCGCGGTTCTGTACATCTTCGCCGTGTCGTCGCTGGAAGTTTATGGCGTGATCATGGGTGGATGGGCGTCGAACTCGAAGTACCCGTTTCTCGGTTCCCTGCGCTCCGCGGCGCAGATGATCTCCTACGAAGTGTCAATTGGCCTGATCATCATCGGAGTGATCCTCACCACCGGGTCCATGAACCTTGGCGACATCGTGCGCGCCCAGGACGGAAGCTACGGGATCTTCAGCTGGTACTGGCTGGCGCACTTGCCGATGCTGGTCCTTTTCTTCGTAAGCGCTCTCGCAGAGACCAATCGTCCGCCCTTCGATCTGCCGGAGGCGGAATCCGAACTCGTGGCGGGGTACCAGGTCGAATACTCGTCCACGCCGTTTCTCCTGTTCATGGCCGGCGAATACATCACGATCTTCCTGATGTGCGCACTGACGTCACTGCTCTTCTTTGGCGGCTGGCTGAGTCCGGTGCCGTTCCTGCCTGACGGTGCGCCATGGATGGTTGCCAAGATGGCGGTCTTCTTCTTCATGTTCGCGATGGTGAAGGCCATCGTTCCACGCTACCGCTACGACCAGTTGATGCGGCTCGGATGGAAGGTCTTCCTGCCTCTGTCGTTGGCCTGGGTGGTAATTGTTGCTTTCCTGGCAAAGTTCGAGCTTCTCGGTGGCGCGTATGCCCGATGGGTGATGGGGGCTTGATGGCTAAGATCCGGAACATCATGTCCGAACAGGACGTGGTCAGATCGGGAGTGTCCTGATGACTCAGATCGACTGGAATCGTGCGGGCAAGTACTTCCTGCTTTGGGACTTCATCAAGGGGTTCGGCCTGGGCATGAAGTACTTTTTCTCTAGCAAGGCCACAGTGAACTACCCCCACGAGAAGGGCCCGCTTTCCCCGCGCTTTCGTGGCGAGCACGCATTGCGGCGCTATCCGAACGGGGAAGAGCGATGCATCGCCTGCAAGCTTTGCGAGGCCATCTGCCCGGCGCAGGCGATCACGATAGATGCCGAGCCCCGGGAAGACGGCAGTCGCCGCACCACGCGTTATGACATTGACATGACGAAGTGCATCTATTGCGGGTTTTGCCAGGAGGCCTGTCCCGTGGATGCCATCGTCGAGGGTCCGAATTTCGAGTTCGCCACCGAGACCCGCGAAGAGCTCTTCTATACCAAGGAGAAGCTCCTGGAGAACGGCGACCGGTGGGAGGCGGAGATTGCCCGCAACCTGGAATTGGACGCGCCCTACCGATGAGTGATCAGAACAATCCTTTCGAGGCAATGCTTTCGATGAGCCGGGACTGGGCAAAGTCGATCAATCCCGCGCTCGAGTCCTTCTCTCCAACAGCCTTCGAGTCGTTGTGGCCGACCATGCCAAGGGAAGTGATGGAAGCCGTGATGGGAAAGACATTCAACCCTGATGGTCTGGATGCGAAGACGAAGCTTCTCTTGACACTTGGTGCGCTGACGATGCTCGGCGCCCAGGCAGATCCCCAGATCCGGCTGACCGTGCGCCACGCCATCGAGGCAGGGGCCACGAAGCAGGAAATCGCGGAGACGATCGCTGTGATGGGCGTCTTTTGCGGCGTTCCTGCCATGTCGAGGGCGATGGAACTGGCGAATTCGGCGATGAAGACCGACGAGGAGGGGGGCGAATGACAGCCCAGGTGCTCGCCTTCTACCTCTTTGCAATTGCCTGCATTGCCGGAGGGGTCTTCACTGTCATTGCCCGGAACCCGGTTCATTCGGTGCTCTGGCTGATCCTGTCCTTTCTGTCGGCGGCTGGACTGTTCGTGCTTCTGGGCGCGGAATTCGTCGCCATGCTGCTGGTCATCGTCTATGTCGGTGCTGTGGCGGTGCTGTTCCTGTTCGTGGTCATGATGCTGGACGTGGACTTTGCCGAATTGAAGGCGGAAATGGCGCGGTACATGCCGCTGGCGCTCCTGATCGGCGTCGTGATCCTGATGCAGCTTGGCATGGCCCTGGGGGTTTGGACCACTGCCGAGGGGGTGGTTCTTGCCGAGCGCCCGGATTCGGTTGCGGGTGGGGGGGAGCACAACACGGACGCGCTCGGACGCATTCTCTATGACAAGTATTTCCTTCTGTTCCAGCTTGCTGGGCTGATCCTGCTGGTGGCCATGGTGGGCGCGATCGTGCTGACGCTGCGCCACCGTGAATACGTCAAGCGGCAGGACGTGGTTCAACAAATGCATCGGGATCCATCGGCGACAATCGAGCTGAAGGACGTAGAGCCGGGGCAGGGACTGTGATGCCTGCTCTTGCCGACGCCGACATCCTCAGAGGCGGACTGCATGTTGCGAGGGACGAATGATCGGACTTGAACACTACCTAATCGTCGCGGCAGCGTTGTTCGTCACCGGGATCTTCGGCATTTTCCTGAACCGGAAGAACGTGATCATCCTCCTGATGTCCATCGAGCTCATGCTGCTTTCGGTCAACATCAACCTGGTCGCGTTTTCGGCATATCAGGGCAATCTCACCGGGCAGGTCTTCACGCTCTTCGTCCTGACCGTTGCCGCGGCCGAGGCGGCCATCGGGCTCGCAATCCTCGTGTGCTTCTTCAGAAACCGCGGCACCATTGATGTCGAAGACGTCAACGTGATGAAGGGGTGAACGCGTGATGGAAACGATCATCCTCTTTGCCCCGTTGATTGGCGCCCTGCTTTGCGGCTTCGGCTGGCGCATAATGGGCGAAACTGCCGCGCAATCGGTGTCGACGGCGCTTCTGTTCGTCGCGTGCGTGCTGAGCTGGATCGTGTTTCTTGGGTTTGACGGCGAGACCAGGTTCACGCATGTCCTGCCATGGATCGAAAGCGGTTCCCTCGCGACGGACTGGGCAATCAGGCTTGACCGGCTGACCGCGATCATGCTGGTGGTGATCACGACCGTCTCCGCGTTGGTGCATCTATACAGCTTCGGATACATGGCGCATGACGAGAACTTCGACGAAGAGAAGGAATCGTATCGCCCGCGCTTCTTCGCCTATCTCTCGTTCTTCACCTTCGCGATGCTGACCCTGGTGACGGCGGACAACCTGGCTCAGATGTTTTTTGGATGGGAAGGCGTGGGCCTCGCCTCCTACTTGCTGATCGGGTTCTACTTCCGGAAGCCGAGCGCCAATGCGGCGGCGATCAAGGCGTTCATCGTCAATCGTGTAGGAGATTTCGGGTTTGCGCTGGGCATCTTCGCGCTCTTCTTCATGGTCGACTCGATCAGCTTCACGGACATTTTCGCGGCCGCGCCGGACCTCGCGGAAAGGGAGGTGACGTTCCTTTGGACGACCTGGCCCGCGATCGAGCTTGTCTGCTTCCTTCTGTTCGTGGGGGCCATGGGCAAGTCGGCGCAATTCATCCTCCACACGTGGCTGCCGGATGCGATGGAGGGTCCAACCCCGGTGTCAGCATTGATTCACGCCGCGACGATGGTTACGGCGGGCGTCTTCCTTGTCTGCCGCATGTCTCCGCTGATGGAATTTGCCGACTGGACGCAGAGCTTCATCGTCTACATCGGCGCGATCACGGCGTTCTTCGCGGCGACCGTGGGCCTTGTGCAGAACGACATCAAGCGCGTGATCGCCTATTCGACGTGTTCGCAGCTCGGCTACATGTTCGTCGCGGCCGGCGTCGGCGTATACAGCGTCGCGATGTTCCACCTGTTCACGCACGCCTTCTTCAAGGGGATGCTCTTTCTCGGGGCAGGCTCCGTCATTACCAGGATGCATCACGAGCAGGACATGCGGAACTACGGCGGTCTCAGGACCAAGATGCCCTACACGTTCTGGGCCATGATGATCGGGACGCTGGCGATAACTGGAGTCGGCATTCCGCTTACGGGGATCGGGTTTGCGGGATTCCTCTCGAAGGATGCTGTGATCGAAAGCGCCTTCGCTGGCGGGACGGACGCCGCCGCGTTTGCTTTCGCGGCATTGGTGGTTGCCGCTGCGTTCACCAGCTTCTACAGCTGGCGTCTCCTCTTCATGACATTCTACGGCGAACCGAGGGGCGATATGCATGCACATGCGCATGTGCACGAGAGCCCTGCCAGCATGGTCGTGCCATTGGGCGTCCTCGCTCTGGGGGCGGTCTTTGCCGGGATGGTCTGGTACAAGCCGTTCTTCGGCAGCGAGCAAGGTGTCCAGGAATGGTTTGGAATCGCCAAGGGCGAGGAGCATGCCCAGGTCCTCATGATTGGAGCGGCTCATGCGGCCGATGAGCTGGATGACGCCGGCGGAGAGGATCACGGCTCCGGCAAAGCCGCCATGCCTGGGCAAGGCGCGATCTACATGGCGCCAGACAATCACGTGCTGCACGACGCGCACTATGTCCCGGTTTGGGTGAAGCTCTCGCCATTCTTCGCGATGCTGATCGGATTCGCCCTGGCGTTCCTGTTCTATGTCCGACGGACCGACCTGCCCGCAAGACTCGCTGCGAACCAGGCCCCGCTCTACCAGTTCCTCCTGAACAAGTGGTATTTCGATGAGTTGTATGACCATGCCCTTGTCCGGCCGGCCAAGGCCATCGGCCGCTTTCTCTGGCGGCGAGGGGACCTTGGCGCGATCGACGGGATCCTGAACGGCGTCGCGATGGGTGTCGTGCCTTTCTTCACGCGGCTCGCGGGGCGGGCGCAGTCGGGATACATCTTCACCTACGCTTTCTGGATGGTGCTTGGCATCCTCGTGTTCATCACGTGGATGACCATTGCAGGAGGGCGTTAGACAATGCTCCTCGACAGCCTGCTTTCGATCATCACTTTCGTCCCGCTCATTGGTGCCGCGATACTGGCGTTGTTCCTGCGCGGCGATGATGCGCCTGCGAGACGAAACGCAAAGTGCGTCGCGATGGCAGCGACCAGCACCTCGCTTCTTGCATCGCTCATCCTACTTGCCACTTTCGATCCCGAAGAAACCGGATTCCAGTTCGTGGAAGAGGGCGAGTGGATCCTGGGGCTGACCTACAAGATGGGAGTCGACGGCCTGTCGGTTCTGTTCGTCATGCTGACGACGTTCCTGATGCCGATCACCATACTCGCGTGCTGGGACGTGACCCATCGGGTCAAGGAATACATGATCAGTTTCCTCGTGCTCGAAACGCTCATGCTGGGAGTCTTCTGCGCGCTGGACCTCGTGCTCTTCTACCTGTTCTTCGAGGGAGGCCTGATCCCCATGTTCCTGATCATCGGCATCTGGGGAGGCAAGGACCGCATCTATGCGGCGTTCAAGTTCTTTCTGTACACGTTCCTTGGCTCTGTTCTGATGCTGGTCGCGATGATCGCGATGTATGTCGATGCCGGAACTACGGACATCGTGGCGCTGCTGGGTCACAATTTCGGGTCCGAGACCATGGAGATCATGGGTTTCCACATTCTTGGCGGCTTCCAGACATTGCTCTGGCTGGCATTCTTCGCGTCCTTTGCGGTAAAGATGCCGATGTGGCCTGTGCACACTTGGTTGCCGGATGCGCATGTGCAGGCCCCGACGGCAGGCTCGGTCATCCTGGCCGCGATCCTGCTGAAGATGGGCGGCTACGGCTTCCTGCGCTTCAGCATTCCGATGTTCCCGGTCGCTTCCAGCCTGCTGGCGGACTTCGTGCTGTGGCTGAGCGCGATTGCGATCGTCTACACCTCGCTGGTCGCGCTGATGCAGGAGGACGTCAAGAAGCTGATCGCGTATTCGTCCGTGGCCCACATGGGTTTCGTGACGGCGGGGATATTCTCCGCGAACCAGCAAGGCGTCGACGGGGCGATCTTTCAGATGCTGAGCCACGGGTTCATTTCTGGAGCGCTCTTCCTTTGCGTGGGCGTCGTCTATGACCGGATGCACACGCGCGAAATCGACGCCTATGGCGGCCTCGTGAACCGGATGCCGATTTATGCGGCGGTCTTCATGCTCTTCACGATGGCCAATGTCGGCTTGCCGGGGACATCAGGGTTCGTTGGCGAGTTCCTGACGCTGGTGGGCATGTTCCAGGCAAATACTTGGGTTTGCGCCGTCGCGGCGACCGGCGTGATCCTGAGCGCGGCTTATGCGCTCTGGCTCTACCGCCGAGTGGTCATGGGGGAGCTTGTCAAGGAAAGTCTCAGGTCGATCACAGACATGAACCGTCGAGAGCAGGCGATCTTTGCGCCGCTCGTCGTGATGACGATCCTGCTCGGCGTCTATCCCAGTCTTGTGACGGACATCGTCGGCCCGTCGGTTGGGGCGCTTCTGGATGGCTACGGTGAGGCCGTTGCCCAATACAGCGGAACGACTCAGCTCGCCCAGCATGGAGGCCACTGATGCAGACGGGAGACCTCACCATCATCTTGCCTGAGATCGTGCTTTCGATCTTTGCGATGGCCGGGCTGCTTGCAGGGGCGTATGGCGGCCGCGACCGTCTAGGGCCGGCGATGATCTGGACGACCTCGGCGCTATTCGCGGTGCTTGCGGCATGGATCGGGTTGCAAGGGACGGGCACGGCAACGGCCTTTGGCGGCATGTTCACGGACGATGCGTTTGCCCGGTTCGCGAAGGTGACGATCCTGCTGTCAGCGGCGGCCGTCCTTCTGATGGGCGAAGGATACATGGCGCGGAGCGACCTGATCCGCTTCGAGTACCCGTTGCTGATCGCATTGGCTGCGGTCGGCATGATGGTGATGGTTTCGGCGAGCGACCTGATGGCACTCTACATGGGGCTTGAGCTGCAATCCCTGTCGCTGTACGTGGTGGCCGCGCTGCGTCGTGACAGCGTCAAGTCGACTGAGGCCGGCCTCAAATATTTCGTTCTTGGGGCGCTTTCGTCGGGTCTCCTGCTCTTCGGCGCGTCGCTGGTATATGGCTTTGCGGGCACCACTGGGTTTGTCGGCATATTCGAGGCGGTCCAAGGTCGGGCGCCGGTGGGGCTGCTGATCGGGCTGTCGCTTGTCATTGCGGGATTGGCATTCAAGGTCTCTGCGGCGCCGTTTCATATGTGGACGCCTGACGTGTACGAAGGTGCTCCGACTCCAGTCACCGCGTTTTTTGCCACGGCTCCCAAGATTGCGGCAATGGCACTTCTTGCAAGGGTCGTTTATGGTGCGTTCGGCGGCATTGTTGGCGACTGGCAGCAGATTCTCGCGGCGCTTTCGGTTGCGTCCATGTTTCTCGGCGCCGTTGCGGCGATCGGACAGCGCAACATCAAGCGGCTGATGGCCTATTCGTCGATCGCGCACATGGGGTTTGCGCTGATGGGACTGACGGCCGGCACGGCGGCTGGCGTCGAGGCGATGCTGATTTACCTTGTGATCTACGTCACCATGAATGTCGGAACGTTTGCATTCATACTGTCCATGGCAAGAGACGGCTCGCCGGTCGTCGAGATCTCGGCGCTGTCGCTGTACTCGCGACGCAGCCCGACAAGGGCGTTGGCGATGCTCGTGCTCCTGTTCAGCCTTGCGGGCGTTCCGCCGCTTGTCGGTTTCTTCGCCAAGTACTCCGTTCTGTTGGCAGCCGTGGACGCGGGTCTTGTCTGGCTGGCCGTGCTTGGCGTCATCGCCAGCGTGATCGGGGCCTTCTATTATATTCGCATCGTGTACATCATGTATTTTGGCGACGAAGAGAGCGAACTTGATGCCGGTGGTTCGACTGTGCTCGCCGGCTTTCTGGTCGTATCTGCAGCGATGATGCTCTTCGGACTCTGGAACCTCGCAGGTATCGAGGGTCCGGCAGCGGCGGCTGCGGCAACTTTGGTCCGGTAGAGGCTTCACGTCCCATTGGGTGTCGTTCGACCAAGCCAACCGTATTCGGTGTGCATTCAGTAGCGGAGGAGCGGACTTTGGCAGCCGTCCCGGAATGGCCTGACGGAACCGATCGTATCGTTCTGGACGAAGTCGACAGCACGATGGCTGAGGCGGTGCGACGGGCGAGGGACCTTGAACGACCGATCTGGATCATGGCGCGACACCAGACGGCTGCTCGAGGTCGCAGAGGGCGGAAATGGCAGAATCCGCCGGGCAATTTCGCGGCAACGCTGATTTGGCAGCCCGACGCGACTCCGGCAGAAGCGGCGTTGCGGACGTTCACGGCATCGAACGCGCTTTATGACGCGTTGGTTGACAAGGTTCCGAAGGCGCAGCTTTCGCTAAAGTGGCCAAATGACGTTCTGCTTTCGGGCGGCAAGGTGGCTGGCATCCTGCTCGAGAGTTCAGGAGCCGCCGAACGACTCGACTGGCTGGCTGTCGGGTTTGGAGTAAACCTTGTTGAAGCCCCAATGGGTCTGCATGACGCACCAGTGCCGCCGGTTTGTCTCAGGGATGCCGGAATCGACTTCGCGGCCGAAGACCTGTTGACGCGCCTGGCAATTGCCATGGCTGAAGGTGAGGCACTCCTTGAGGGAGAGGGCTTTGGGCCTGTTCGGGATGCCTGGCTGTCGCGGGCGGCAAGACTTGGAGAGACCCTGACTGCGCGTACTGGGATGGAAGAGATCACGGGCATATTCGAGACCGTGGACGAGGTCGGCCAGCTAGTGCTCCGGACCTCAACAGGCCAAGTTGCGATTCCGGCGGGCGACGTTTTTTTCTGAGCGGCCCCGTCAGTTGTTGCAGGCCTGTCCGAGATTCGATCGTTTTGCCCTAGACCAGAAAGAGCCTGATTGTCCCGAGGTCCGGCGCTCCGTGCAATTTCATTCGCTGCCGGCATGTCTTCGCCGTGGTCGCGCACCTTCCACAATGGGGCCACTCCAGTCAAGCACAGTTTGACTGGGCCACATGCTCTGCGGTGTCGCCTTGCGCACGGGTCTTCAGCACATGCGCCCTGGCGGGCAATCGTCAGGCAGTCGGGACCAAGGATCGGGCAGGCATCAAGCCTTGCCTCGCGCCACGCCATAGAGGAAACGTAAACCCTGCCGGTGGGTAGGGGCGGTTACCGGATCTGGCCTCGTCGGCCATGCCATCATTGTCAACAGCCGGCAATGCCGCCGCCGATTACAACAACCTTGGTCCGCAATTTCATTGGCTACGCTCCCGATACGATCTGATCGCATGAGGTGTCGAGCCGGTCAAAATTCGCAAACGCTTCGTCCCATCTTTCAAAAATTCGAAATCTATTGTTGATGAATTGATAGTAAGTGGCATTCTATTGCGATCCACCTTTCCAAAATCCTTCAATGCGGAGACAGCACATGGGTGGGCATAATGATGCAGCGTGGAAAGCGGACTGGTCGACGTGCAAGGCTGGAGCTACGTTCTGCAAGGCCCGAACAGGATCCTTGCCCACCAGGCCAGGCCGGTGGCAGTTATAGACCGCTGTCAGAATCCGAGATGCGCCGCATCCATGATACGGCGCTGGACCTTTTGGAGAAATTGGGGATGGGAGAAGTCCCGCCCCGCCTGCATGCAGACCTGTTGGCAGTCGGTGCCATCGACAATGGTTCCGGACGGGTCCTGTTTCCGCCGGATCTGGTCGAAAGTGCCGTGGACCAGGCGGCCAAGACATTTTTCCTGCACGGGCGTGACCCGGACAGGTCGATCGAGATCGGTGGTAACAAAGTTTACTTTGGCACGGGTGGAGCTGCTGTCCAAACGCTTGATCTCGACAGTGGCGTGTATCGTCCTTCGACGCTAGCCGACTTGCATGACTTTGCCAGACTTCAAGACACGCTTGCCAATATCAGTTGGTTCACCCGCTGCTGCGTGGCCACGGATGTGCCCGACAGTTTCGATCTGGATGTGAACACGGTCTACGCACTCCTGAAGAATACTACCAAACCGACTGCAACTTCATTCACGCGGGGCGAACACGTGGCGCCAATCGCCGAAATGTTGGACATCGTGGCCGGCGGTCCCGAGGAGTTTTCAAGGCGACCCTTCATGAAGGCGCATATCAGTCCGGTGATCTCACCCATGCGCTACGGTAACGACGCGGTGGAAGTCGTTTATGAGTGCATCCGCCACAGCATCCCGATTTCTTGCATCACCGCCGCGCAAGCTGGCGCAACCGCACCAGCAACGCTGGCCGGGTTTCTGGCTCAGTCGCTTGCGGAAACACTGGCCAGTCTGGTGATGGTCAACGCCATCCAGCCGGGATTTCCGATGGTGTTTTCGAACTGGCCATTGGTGATCGATCTACGGACTGGCGCCTTTTCGGGAGGCAGTGGCGAGACTGCCCTGTTGAACGCCGCCTCTGCCCAACTTTCAAACTGGCTGGGGCTTCCTTCGGGGGTCGCCTGTTCGATGACCGATGCCAAGGCGATAGATGCTCAATATGGAATGGAAAAGGGCCTGACGTCGATGGCCGCCGCACTTGCCGGAGGCAACCTGATTTACGAAAGCTCGGGCATGACCGCATCGCTCCTTGGGGCCAGCTTCGAAGCATTTGTCCTGGATGATGAAATGCACTCCAACACATACCGTGCGATGCGTGGCATCGAGGTGACCGAAGACAATCTGGCATTTGAAACTATCTGTGACACTGTCTTGGGCGCAGGGCACTTTCTGGGTTCCCAGCACACCTATGCTGCAATGGAACGCGATTACTTCTACCCATTGCTCGCGGACCGGGATGAACCGCGTACCTGGGCTGAGAAGGGAGCGCAGGATGCTTGGAGCCGCGCCCGGTTCAATGCGCAGGAAATCCTGCGCAACCATCAGCCCAACTATCTGACGGAGGCGCAGGACAGAGTCATACGCAAGCTGTTCAACATCATCTGAACCCGTTGCATACGCTCAACTGAGCAGCATGAAGCTGTCCGCGAGCCATGGGGTGCTGAGATGGGTAGGTGAAACTACGTGCTCATCGATCAAGACACGAATCTTGTTGTCGACCAGCTCGATCGTGGATCGGGAGCAATCAGGAGTGGCGACTAAGGCCAGTGTGCGAGCAAAGCTCTTTCCGGGAAACCGGTGCATCTTCAGCCTGGTCTGAAAACGCTTGGCGCGTGAAAACAGTAGCGGCGTTGTGATCGTCCAACCCGCTCCCGCCGCGACCATCGCCATCAGCGTCTGACTGTTGCTGCACTCGAATGTATGCGGTGACTTGACGCCGATGCGGCGCAATTGAGATTCGATCTGGCGAGCAATCATCAGATTGCTGGAAAAGCGCAAGAACGGAAGATTTGTGCGGTTCTCAACAATGTCAGACAATGATTGTTCGCAAATTCGTGGCAGCACAGCGACGAAAGGATCCCGCAGCAAGGGACGGTCCTGGAGTTCACCGAGCTTTTCTCCTGGCGTAGCGGTGATACCAAGATCCAACTGGCGATTGTGGAGCATCTCAATGACCGCATGGCTGGAATCAGTAAGGTACACAAAATCGCAGGATGGCATGGCTTCCGAAAGGAAAACGGCCAGTTCCGGCGTGATATCACTGTCGAAGTCTTCGATCGCTCCCAACCTTAGATAGCTGGCCTCCGAAATGTTCCCTGCCGAGGCCTCAGCTTTTGCCTTGCGGATGGAAAGAAGAGCATCATCAATATTTCGCAAAAATACCCTTCCCTTCGGTGTCAGTACCATTGGTCGGCGGGCATGATTGAAGAGATCGACCCCCAAGTGCTCTTCCAGCTTTCGAATGTGGTGAGAGATGGTGCTGATGGTCAGGCCGGATTCTTCGGACGCGGCGCGAAGCGATCCCTTCTGCGCGCAAATTTGAAAGAGCTCGAGCCATTTGAGACTGAGGTCATGGCGGGCAGATTGCCGGTGAGGCATTGGCTGAAGTTCCGGATTGAGTGAACTCGGAGTTTTCCTAATTTTTAGGAATAATGATGTCAATAAAACGCACTTTGTTTTTCTCTCTTCTTTCAGGTCAGAAATTGTTGCACACTTTTGGGCGCAGCTACTCGAGGGAAATTCGGGACGGCGGTGGATCAGAGTCAAGAAACACACGCATGTGAGAATGTCACATGCGTGCCTTGCGGGGCCCGCGATACGAACTTTGCGGACCTCCGTAACGGTTTGACCATCGCCTGATTGGGTTGGGCCGCTGCCTCTGTGGAGACGTCGATGCCTCGGGTTGCGCAAGCCAAAAAGAAAGTCGAGGCGAGTGCAACGTCGAGACTGATAAGAAGAAGAGGCGAGCAATCATCCCGAGAGTCATCAAGGAGAGAGAAATGGGAAAATTCACCACAATTGCCACTGGGTCGGCAATGTTGTTTGCCGGGCCGGTCATGGCCGCCGATGTTGTGATCGGTGTTCCGAACTGGCCGTCCGTCAATGCGACTGCGCACATTCTGAAAGTGGCCATCGAACAGAACCTTGGCCTTGAAGTCGAACTTCAGAACGGCACCAATCCGATCGTGTTTGAGGCGATGGATTCTGGTGCGATGCATGTGCATCCGGAAGTCTGGTTGCCAAACCAGCAAAACCTGCATGATACCTTTGTGAAAGACAAAGGCACGGTTGTCATGAACCCGAACGGCGCGGAGGCCTTTCAGGGCATGTGCGTCGACCAGGCGACCGCTGATGCCAATGGCATAGTCTCGATCGACGATCTGACGAATCCGGACATCGCCAACCTGTTTGACTCCAATGGCGACGGGAGGGGTGAAATCTGGATTGGTGCTCCGGGATGGGCCTCGACCAACGTCGAAAAAGTCCGAGCGAAATCCTACGGGTACGACCAGACGCTAGAGCTTGTCGAAATCGACGAGACGGTGGCTTACGCCAATCTCTCCAATGCGATCGAGGCGGGCGACCCTTGGGTCGGATTCTGCTATACGCCTCACTACGTCTTCGCGCTGCATGACGTCGTGGTTCTTGAAGAACCGCCCCATGACGCGTCAAAGTGGATGGTCATTCAACCGACCGACGATCCGGATTGGCTCGACAAGTCGGACGCTGCCGTGGCTTGGGACAGTGCGTACTTGCACTTGCACTTCGCCAAGGAACTCGAGACCACATACCCTGAGGTCGCTTCGATGCTGGCCAACATGGCGTTGACTGCTGATGAAGTGTCGGCCATGACCTTCGCGCTTGTGATCGACGGAAAGGAACCACTTGCCTATGCCGAAGAGTGGGTGGCAGCCAACGAAGACAAGGTGCTCGGCTGGCTCAGCAACTGAGCGCGGTCATGCCAAATTGACTTCACCAAGGGCCGCCGGATGTCACCGGCGGCCTTTTTGTTACTGTTAGGGGACGGGGAATGAGCGAGGCTGTCGTCAAGCTGACAGACGTCTGGAAGATCTTCGGCGAGGGTGCGGAAGAGGCGATGTCGGCGGTGAAGAGCGAGGGAATCGGAAAGCCTGAAGTTCTTGCCAGATTTCAATGCGTTGTCGGGGTACAGAGTGCAAGTTTCGAAGTGCCGAAAGGCGAGATCTTTTGCATTATGGGGCTTTCGGGTTCTGGCAAGTCGACTCTGGTCCGCCATGTCAACCGGCTGATTGAGCCAACTGCGGGAACAATCGAGATCCTCGGCAAGGATGTGTCTTCGATCAGCGACAACGAGTTGCGGCGCATCCGCGCGCAGCAAATCGGAATGGTGTTCCAGCACATGGCGCTGATGCCGCACCGGTCGGTGCGAGACAATGTCGCCTATCCCCTGGAGATCAGAAAGATCTCGAAGTCCAAACGTTGGGCGGTTTCCGACCATGCGCTGGGCCTCGTTGACCTGACCGGTTACGAGGACCGCCTGCCAAAGGAACTGTCAGGCGGCATGCAGCAGCGTGTCGGGATCGCCCGCGCCTTGGCGTCGGACCCGGAAATCCTGTTGATGGACGAACCGTTCTCGGCGCTTGACCCGTTGATCCGGCTGCAATTGCAGGACCAGTTCAAGGCGCTTGTGGCGCAGCTTCAGAAGACGACTCTTTTCATCACCCACGACCTGGACGAGGCGATCCGCATCGGGCACCGCATTGCCATCATGAAGGATGGTCTGATCGTGCAGATCGGCACGCCAGAAGACATCGTCATGAACCCGGCCGACGATTATGTGCGGGAATTCGTGCAGGGCATTTCCAAACTGAAGCTGGTGAAGGCCCATTCCATCATGGAGCCGCTGGAGCGCTACCAAAAGCCGCTCGACGGCGCGCCGCGCGCCGATCACGGCGCTGATCTCGATCAACTGATCGACATCGCTGTCCGAACAGATCATCCGGTGGTCATCACTGACGGAGGCACAGACGTCGGGATTGTGACCAAGCCAACATTGTTGCGCGGAATTCAGGGGGGCAAAGATGACTGATGCAACCACCGAAGTGAGAGTCACCGCCGCCTCGGATATCGAGGTCGACCGCGATGCTCTGGACACCTCGATCAAGGAATTCGCCGCAGCGAATGGCGAGTATTACGTCGAAAGCTTCCACAAGATACACGACGCCACTACCGCGATCCCCGGCACGTTCAACCTTTGGGCCGCCGTTCTTGGCCCGCTCTGGGCGGCGTCGCGCGCGATCTGGGGGATGTTCTGGACCTTCCTGATCCTGGAGGTCATTGCCTGGGTTCAGATCGGCCGCGGGGCTTGGGGCAATCCGGGTGCCGAGATCGGCGAGCGGGCCGAACGGCAGTTGGCGCGCGCGGAGCAGTTGCGTCAGCGTGCGGCAGATGCGACCGAGCAGGCCGATATAGAGCGTTTCACGAAGCTTGCAGAGAACATTCAGAAAGCCGCTGATTCCAGTCTGGAGCAGGCCGCGGCGGCTCAGGCGGAGGCCAGCAGTATCATGCTGACGGGGCTTGCCCTGTTGCTCGTGTTCAAGCTGGTCCAGGGACTTTATGCCAACCAGATCTATGAAAGGCAGTATTCCCGCTGGCGGGTTGATCCGGAGAAGACCGAAAGCGGGCGCAAGAACCAGAACACGGTTCTTGGCGCAATATTGACGGCCGCGATCGGGCCATTGATCGTTTACAAGTTCACGGTCGCTTCTTCGCTTCCGCTCCTGGACGCTTTCCCCGAAACGAGCGTCTCCGAGATAATTCTGGGCGAAGGCGGCGGGACGCTGTTTTCCTCGATTGCCAACTGGCTTGAGGCCAGGATCGACCGGGCGGCCGCCGCGGGTGGTGATGTGTTTGACGGAATAGTGAACGGGGTTCGGGCGGTTCTGGACGCGCTTACGGTGGCGCTTAACGGCTCACCTTGGCCGGTGGTCATGCTGGTGATCGTCGTGACGGCATGGCGGGCGGCAGGGCCGCGCGTGGCGATTTTCACGGCCGCCTCGCTGGCCTATATCGCGTTGCTTGGCTACTGGGCCGTTGCCATGGAAACGGTTGCGCTTGTGGGCGCAGCGGTGATCCTCTGCGTGGTCTTCGGCATTCCACTTGGCATCTGGTTCGGCAAATCGCGCCGCGCCTACAACATCGCCGAGCCAGTGCTTGACCTGATGCAGACGCTGCCAGCCTTCGTCTATCTGATCCCGATCATTGCCTTCTTCGGCACCGGCAATCCGCCGGGCATCCTGGCGACGATCATATTCGGCATGCCGCCGGTGATCCGCCTGACGGCACTGGGAATGCGTGGGGTCCCCGGCAGCATCAAGGAAGCGGCGGTGGCATTCGGTGCGTCCCGCTGGCAACTGCTGAAGGATGTGGAAATTCCGCTCGCCCTGCCTTCGATCATGACCGGTGTGAACCAGACCATCCTCATGTGCCTGTCGATGGTTGTGATCATCTCGCTGATTGGCGGCGGCGGCCTTGGCAAGGAAATCCTTGAGGCGCTGCAATACGCTGCCAAGGGACCGGGCCTTCTGGGCGGCTTCGCCATCCTCTTCGTGGCCATGGTGCTGGATCGGATCATTCAGGGCGCGTTCCGCCGCGAAGACGAGAAAATCTGATGTGAAACCACACCCGGCGATTGTCGCCGGGTGTCGCCGAGGTTCAAGATGAGCGACCCCTACCAAACGTCCATGATGGAAAACCTCTATTGGTGGGGTATCCCCACGCTCTTCCGGTGCCCGAACGAGGGACCAGAGGGAAGGGATATCGCTCTTGTCGGTGTGCCACACTCAACCGGCAACGGGACGACCGAGCGGGATCAGCACCTTGGCCCCCGCGCACTGCGGAATGTCTCGGCCGTATCGCGGCGGACGCACGGGGGTTTTCAGTTGAACCCCTGGGAGGTGGCCAAGATCGTGGATGTGGGCGACGTCCCGTTCCCCCGCGCCAATGACAACGAGCATTGCATCAAGCAGATCACGCGCTTCTTTGCGGACATAGACGCCGCAGGTGCGCGGCCGATTTCGGTTGGCGGCGATCACTCCATAACCGGAGGTATCGTGCAGGCGCTTGGAGGCGGACAAATCACTGGCGGCGAGCCGGTGTGTTTTCTGCATTTGGACGCACATACGGACGTATTCACCAAGGTGGATCATTTCCTTGGGGCCAAGAAGTCTGCGGCGCATTGGGGCGCCTATCTGGCGGATCAGGGCGATGTGGACCCGGGCCATTCCATGCAAATTGGGCTGCGTGGGCATGCGCGAACACTGGATTGGCTGCAACCGTCATATGACTATGGCTACAATGTCGTGACCATGAAAGAGTTTCGCAAACGCGGGATTGATGACGTGGTCGCTCAGATCCGAGAGATTCTGGCAGGAAGGCCGGTCTACATCACCTTCGATCTGGACTGTCTCGACCCGACAATAGCGCCAGGGGTGTCAAATATCGAGGCCGGAGAAAGGGGCTTCGACATCGACGAGGCAGTGGCCATCCTGCACGCGGTTCGGGGCATGAACATTGTCGGCGGCGACGTCGTCTGCATGATGCCAACCAAGGACAGCCCAAACCAGATCACCGCACTGACCGCGGCCGCGGTGATGTTCGAGATGATCTCGATGGTTGCCGAAAATGCTGCAAAGGGAGCCAACGCATGAGCCGTCAGGCCGCCCTGTTCTTTCGGCCCCTGTCCGGCATGGATCCGGCCAGAAGCGATCCCCGTAACACGACTGTTCGATTGCGCTGCCTACACCCCGCAACGCCGAAAATTCACCGTCCAAGCGTCAGCATATTCGAAATTGGCCGATGAAGTTCGGACCGGATCTGAATTGCAGCTTCGGCAATGTCCGCTCGTCCACCGGAGAATGACCTCGCAATTCGACCGTGCTCCCCGCTCTGTGAGTTGCGGCATAGCCTGACGAGCACGGGACGTTGGATGAATCGTGATTGGGTACCCGGCGCTTTCCTTCCAAGCATGGTTGGGAAATCGTCGAATGGTCGTGGGCGCGCCAAAGTGAGACCTATTCCGTCGAGAAGAGCGGTACATCCTGGCGGACTTGCAGGAAGGACCAAATTGACCTCGTCGCCCGATTGGAGCGTTGAAGACCCCTGAACAGCCGGATCTCGAGGTCGATTTTCCAGTCCGGGTCGCCGGTGAGGACCAACAATCCGTTCTCGAGGTCGGGCGCGACGAGGCTCTTGGGCAACCAGGCGACTCCGTCGCCCGCACGTGCCCGAATTCGGAGCGCGCCGGCCATCGAATTCTCATAGACCGTGCGCAGCTGGCTCGTCAGGTTCTTTTCGGCAAGCAGGGGTTGCAGGAGTTGCCCGATCGGCGCGGCATCGCCGAAACGCAAGAATGGCATCTCGATGCTTGGTGCGTCGAAACTGAAAATCGGGCATCCATCGGCACCGGGTTTGCACACCAAGATGAGTTGGTCGCTGCCGATCAGAACTGAGTCAAAGGATCCGGTCGGCGGGGTGCCCGTTTGCTGGTAGGCAACCACGAAATCCACGTCGCCTCGTTTGAGATCGCGCAGGCAGTTCGGCAAGTCATCCGCACGCAGCCTGGACAGGATCGGGCCATAGGCTTCTTCCAGCGCTTGCAGCCAGGCGGGATAGAACCGCCAGCCGATGGAATGCTGCGCACCAAATGTGATGACATATTTGTCGGGAAGCGATTGCGCTTCCAGGATTTGGCTGCGCTCGTGTTCGATCCTCGACAGCGCGTGCAGTCCGGCCTCCAGCATCTGTACACCGGCTTCGGTAAGCTCGACCGGCTGATGAGACCTGTCGACCAGCACGGCGCCGACCCAGCCTTCCAATGACTTGATTCGACGGCTAAAGGCCGGCTGGCTGAGATTGCCCAAGGCTGCTGCTTGGGAAAAGTTCCCGGTCTGGCGCAGGCGGTCAAGATCGCGGAAGTGAGAAACGTCCATGGCGAACAACATAATGCAAATTTTGCATAATGCCATCCAAACATAACATTGGTTTGTCAGCGGCTTCTGCGACAGGCTGTGCCGGCCTGATTGTCTTTGGATGCTGCCATGGCTGACGTTGAATTGTTGACACGCGAGACGTCGCGGATTGATTTTGACCGCTTCCCGCGCATCAGCTTGTGCCACCAGCCCACGCCGACCGAGGCGTTGCCGCGCTTGACCGCATTGATGGGTGGACCTCGCCTTTTCATCAAGCGGGATGACTGCACGGGTCTGGCCACCGGCGGCAACAAGACCCGCAAGCTCGAGTTTTTGGTGGGCGAAGCCATGCGCGACAAGGCGGATATGCTTGTCACTCAAGGTGCAGTGCAGTCAAACCATGTCCGCCAGACGGCAGCGGCGGCCTGTAAAGTCGGCATGAAGTGCCACGTTCTTCTGGAACGGCGCGTGCCGGGGCGCGATGTCTCCTACGAGGAAACCGGCAATGTGTTTCTGGACAGACTTTTTGGCGCCACTCACGAGTTCCGGCCAGCCGGGCTCGACATGAATGCCGAAGCCGAAGCGGTGACTAGGGCGCTGTGCGCCGAGGGGCATCGCCCGTACTTCATCCCAGGTGGCGGCTCGAACCCGACTGGCGCGCTCGGTTATGCCAATTGTGCCCAGGAAATTGCCGATTACTGTCACGAGACTGGGCAGAACTTTGACTGGCTGGTCATGGGAACCGGCAGTTCCGGCACCCAGGCCGGGCTGGTCGCGGGCTTTGCCGCAATCGGGCACGACCTGCCTGTGATGGGCGTCAGCGTTCGCCAGCCACGCGATCGGCAGATGAACGCTGTCCACGGGTTGACCCGAAAAACTCTTGAAAGACTCGGCGCGGACGGCGTGCCGCTGAGCAAGATCCTCGTAGATGACGGCTATGTAGGTGAAGGCTACGGAATCCCTGCCGAGTCGACCCTTGAGGCGATTCACCTAACCGCCCGGCAAGAAGGCATCCTACTCGATCCTGTCTATTCGGCCAAGGCCATGGCCGGACTCATCGGCATGATCCGAGAAGGCTTTTTTGAGCCAAGCGACACCGTGCTGTTTCTGCATACAGGGGGGGCTACGGCGCTATTCGCTTATCAGGAGCAACTCGCCGCATCAATGAACTGACCAGACGCCGGGCAACGGCGCGAAACCAACTATGGAGGAAACCATGAATACCACATTGAAGACATTCGGCCTGGCTGCGGTCGTCAGCTTTGGGGCCCTGCCTGCACTGGCCGCCGAAGAGGTCAAGATCGGCCTGCCATCCTGGACCGGCGCGCAAGCGATCGGGCACCTGTTGGGCGAGGTTGTCACCTCGCGCATTGGCGGAAAGGTCGAATATGTCCCAGGCAACAACGCCACGATCTTCCAGGCGATGGACCAGGGCAAGGGCGACATAGACGTGCACCCGGATGTTTGGTTGCCGAACCAGGAGAGCTTTACCAACAAGTATGTCGAAGGCGCGGGCACTGTAGTGCTGTCGTCCAACCCTTATGAAGGAAACCAAGGCTTCTGTGTCTCCAAGGATTTCGGCGAGGCCAACAACATCACCGACATTGCCGACCTTGGACGTCCGGACGTCGCTGCGCTGATGGACAGCGATGGCAACGGGAAGGGCGAGATGTGGATCGGCGCGCCGGGTTGGGCCTCCGCCAACGTCAACGAAGTCAAGACACGCGACTATGGACTGCTGGATTTCATCGAGCCGATCCGGGCTGAGGAGAGCGTGAAGACAGCGCGCATCCGCGACTCCATCGCCAAGGGCGAAGGCTATGCGTTCTACTGCTACAAGCCGCACGCGGTTTGGTTCATGTTCGACGTCAAGATGCTCAGCGAGCCGACCTACGACCCGGCAAAGTACATCATGGTCCAACCGTCGGATGACGCCGATTGGTACAACAAGTCCATGGTCGCCACGAAGGACGCGCTGAAGGACGTGCAGATCGCATGGTCGAAGTCACTCGAAGAGCGCTCTCCCGCCATTGCCGAATTCTTCGCGAACTTCGCATTGACTGCGGACGACGTCAGCGGCTTGGCATTCGAGGTCAGTGCAAATGGCCGTGACCCTGCCGATGTTGCAAAAGAATGGGTGGCGGCCAATTCAGACCGCGTCGACGCATGGCTGGGGCTCTGACCCCAAGCGGATCAAAGCCTTGGCGGCGCTGGCAATTGCCGGCGCCGCCATGCCCATCCCGAACTGCATGACCCTGTCGACATGACCGACGACGCTGTCATTGAAATTTCCAACGTCTGGAAGATATTTGGTGACAATGCCCACGCCGCGTTGAAAGCGATCAAAGACCGGGGATTGGGCAAGGCAGAAGTTCTGTCAGAGTTCAACGCGGTGGTTGGAGTGGCTGATGTCAGCCTGTCGGTGAACCGTGGCGAGATTTTCTGCGTCATGGGCCTCTCCGGCAGCGGCAAGTCCACATTGGTACGCCATTTCAACCGCTTGCTTGAACCGACATCGGGCAAGATCGAAATCGAGGGCACCGATGTCATGGCGCTTGGTCCCCGCGAGCTTCAAAGGTTTCGCAACCAGACGATCGGCATGGTCTTTCAGAACTTCGCGCTGATGCCGCATCGCTCGGTGCTGGACAATGTCGCGATGCCCTTGGAAATCCGGCAAGTCGCAAAGAACGAACGGATGCGGCAAGCCGCTGCCATATTGGACATCGTGGAGCTTGGCGCCTGGGGGTCCAAGTTTGCTCACGAGCTTTCCGGTGGCATGCAGCAACGAGTCGGCCTTGCACGCGCCTTGGCTGCGAACCCGGACGTCCTGTTGATGGACGAGCCGTTCTCGGCGCTCGATCCGCTGATACGGCGACAGTTGCAGGATGAATTCATCAAGCTCTCCAAGATCCTGAAGAAGACCACGATCTTCATCACCCATGATCTGGACGAAGCTGTCCGCATTGGCGACCGCATCGCGATCATGCGCGACGGACGCATGGTGCAGATCGGCACGGCGGAAGACATCGTGATGCATCCGGCCGATGATTACGTGGCAGATTTCGTGGCCGGCATCTCGCGGCTCAAGGTCGTTCATGCCCATGCCGTGATGCAGCCGATCGTCGCGCCCATCCCCGCCGACGCACCGCGAGTGGATGAGGCCGAAACGCTCAGCACGCTGATCAACCTGGCCATCGACGACGATCACCCGATCATCGTGCAGGATTCGGGCCGAGATGTCGGCGTCATTACACGTGCAGACCTGCTGCGAACCGTGATCGAAGGGACGGAGGTATCATGACCGAAACCGCAGTCAACCCGCTGGAAGCCACCGACACCGAGGTCGCGCGCGCCTATGCCGCCGAACGCAAGGACAATATCCGCGCCTTCGTGCGCACCAGTCCCGACTACTACATCAAGATGTTCGACAGAATTGGCGCCTCGGCCAAATTCACGCCGACGCTGAACCTGACGGCCGGACTGTTCGGCCCTATTTGGTTTGGGGCGCGCGGGCTTTGGAATTGGGCGCTGCCGTTTCTGATCATCGAGGCTCTTGCAATCGTGCAGATCGCACGTGGGCTCTTTGGTGACCTTGCTGCCGACGCGATGGCGCGGATTGCATCCATCGAGGGCACGTTGGAATTGCGCCGCAAGCAGCTTGCCTCGGCGATTGAGAACAACACCGACAAGATTGACGTCTACCAACGAACCGTCGACTCGCTTGAGGCCAATATAGGCGGCATCCGGGACGAGGCTGCAGCTCTCGCCGCGCAAGGGCCAACGATTGCGCTCACAGGTCTGGGAATCCTGATTCTCGCGAAACTTGCGCAATCGCTTGCGGCCAACACGGCGCTGGAGGCGCGGTTCTCCGACTGGATCAGCGACCGCTCGATCCGCTCAGGCATGCCGATGCTGCAGATCGCGTTCAGTGCGATCTTCATGGCGCTGATCGTGGCGGCGGCGGTGCTCCACTACTCTTTCCCGGGCCGGTTCACGTTGCTCAGCGACTTCCCCACCGATCCCGAAGTCCGTTTGACAAGCATCGCGGGGGTCGAGGGGTTCTTCAACTGGGCGGTACTGAATGGCGAGGCGCTTTTCGACGCGATCACCTATGGCATCCGCCTGGTGCTGGATGCGCTGGAGATCGTCTTTGTCAGCACGCCCTGGATCGTGATCGCCTCGCTTATCATCCTCTTGACGTGGCTGACGGCAGGTGTCCGGATGGCGATCTATTCTGGCGCGTTCCTCGCTTACATGGGTCTCTTGGACTTTTGGGAAAAGGCGATGACGACATTGGCATTGCTGGGCACTGCAGCGTGCCTGTCGATCATCATTGGCATCCCTTTGGGCATGTTCGCCGCGCGCCGTCCAAGATTCTACAGCTTCATCCAGCCGATCATGGATTTCATGCAAACCATGCCTGCCTTTGTCTTCATGATCCCGGTCATCGCCTTCTTTGGCACCGGCAAACCGGCGGCGGTTGTGACTACGATGATCTTCGGGGGCACCCCCGTGGTGCGCCTGACGGTGCTGGGCTTGCGTGGCGTTCCCGAGAGTGTGCGGGAAGCCGCAATCAGTTTCGGCGCGAATAAGTGGTACCTGCTGACAAAGGTAGACCTGCCGCTCGCCAGCCCCTCGATCCGTGCGGGCATCAACCAGACGATCATGCTGTCGCTCGCCATGGTCGTCGTCGCCTCGCTGATTGGCGCCAAGGGTCTAGGTGAAGACGTTCTTGAGGCATTGCAGTACGCCAACGTGGGACAGGGGATTCTTGCCGGATTCTCAATCCTCTTCTGCGCGATGATTCTTGACCGCATCGTGCAAGGCGGACGTCGATGAGGCCACTGGTCCTCGTCCATGGTTTCATGGGCGGCAGTGATCAATGGGCCTTGCAGGCCCCTCTGGCAGACGGGCGTGATCTGATCGCGGTCGACCTGCCGGGCTTTGGCAAGAACTCGCATATGCCACCCATCAATACGATCAAGGGATTTGCGGACTGGGTGCTGGCAGAGACCGCCCTTCAGGAATTCGACCTGCTTGGCCACTCCATGGGCGGGATGATCGTGCAAGAGATGACACGTCTTGCGCCCGACCGTGTCTGCAATCTGGTCCTCTACGGAACCGGTGCGACCGGCGTGTTGCCGGGGCGATTTGAGCCGATTGAAATCTCGATGCAGCGCGCCCGAAAAGACGGTGCGCGGCGCACTGCGCGTCGGATCGCTGCGACGTGGTTTCTCAAGCGCGAGTCCGCACCCGAGTACCACGCTTGCGCCGCGATCGCCGAGCGAGTCAAGCTGACGGCGATCATCGCGGGGCTGGAAGCCATGCGCGGTTGGTCCGGGATTGATCACCTCGCCCATATTGCCGTGCCTACGCTGGTACTTTGGGGTGACGGCGACCGCACCTACGAATGGACTCAAATCGAGACGCTATGGCGGACCATCCCTGGTGCCAACCTCGCGGTCTTGCCCGCCTGCGCGCATGCTGTTCATTTCGAACGTCCTCAGCTTTTCAACGCGTTGGTCGCTGATTTTCTCGACGAGTCTTGAGCCGCATGCCCGCGCAGCGCTGACTCTGCCGCAACAGCTAATCTGGCAGCGCTTTTGATGCAGGACTGGTGACGTGAATTCGCGAACGGCTGGAGTGCAAGCGGCCCGCCGTGCATTGGTGCGTCGGCCATCCCGTCTTGAGCCTGACCCGAACAATGACCGGCGTTCGTCTCTGCCGGCGCACAGTTCACTCGCGACCTCGTTCAATTGACTGGGAATTCACCGTCGTTCCTTCCCGGACCCAGCGCAGGAGCAGCCAGAGGAGGAGTTTCCATGCCACGCAAGCGAAGTCGGAAAGCCGAGCCTTGAATCGTGACCCGGGACTGCATGCATTCCGCGCCGGCCTGCGACCCGTCGCGCGCCGTCTCCCGGTCCGCGGTACCCGGATGCCCAGACAAGTTCGGTGGATTTGGCCACCGTCGTAACGGAGCACCGCCCCATGCCATTGCAGTCTGGCGATCATTGACAAGATCTGACATGGGTGAGTTGATCAATTGCAGGCACTCGCGCCCAAGTATTGAAAGGGGCCCTGAGGGGAAACATGCTACTTTGCATCGATGCGGGCAACACGAACTCTGTCTTCGCAATCTGGGACGGCACGTCGTTTCTGGGCACTTGGCGTGCCTCGACCGAACATCAGAGGACTGCGGACCAGTATTTTGTGTGGCTATCGACCCTGATGGAGGCCCAAGGTCTCACTGATTTGGAGATCGACGAGGTCGTGATTTCCTCGACGGTCCCGCGTGTCGTGTTCAACCTTCGCGTTCTCTGCAACAGTTACTTCAATTGCAGGCCGCTTGTCGTAGGCAAGCCGGAATGTCTTCTTCCGGTTCCCTCAAGGGTGGAGGCCGGCGTCACGCCTGGCCCGGACCGACTCGCCAATGCTGCAGCAACGTTCGATCGGCATGGCGGCGATGCGATCGTCGTTGACTTTGGCACTGCGACAAATTTCGACGTCGTGGCGCATGACGGGGCCTATATCGGCGGTGTGATTTCGCCAGGAGTGAATCTCAGCCTAGAAGCGCTTCATGCTGGAGCGGCAGCTCTTCCGCATGTGGACATCACGCAGCCTGCACGGGTGATTGGCGCCAATACGGTAGCCTGCATCCAGTCAGGCGTCTATTGGGGCTACAGCGGGCTGATCGAGGGCATCGTGGCCCGTATCAAGGCGGAGTACGGGCGGGACATGAAAGTCATCGGCACGGGTGGGCTGGCACCGCTGTTCGCGCAGGGCGACATCCGGTTTGATTCGATTGACGACGACCTGACGATCTACGGGCTGGCTGTCATTCATCGATTCAACAAGGATCGTGCATGACCAAGGACAGACTGTTCTATCTGCCGCTCGGCGGCGCGGACGAGGTCGGCATGAACACCTATGTCTATGGCTACGGTCCGACGGAACGCGAGCGCCTGATCGTGGTGGACATGGGCGTGGCCTTTCCGGACATGGAAAGCACGCCCGGAGTGGACCTGATATTTGCAGACATAAGCTGGCTGGCCGAACGAGCGGACCGAATTGACGCGATCTTCATCACGCACGGCCACGAGGATCATGTCGGTGCGCTTGGCCATCTCTGGCCGCAGTTGCGCGCGACGGTATTCACACGGGCCTTTACCGGACACTTGGCGCGGCGCAAGATCGAGGAGCGGGGCCTGGACGGCAAGGTCGTCAATGTCGTGCAACCTTGGCCAAGGGCCGTGCAGGCTGGTCCGTTTCGTGTGGGCTTTGCGCCGGTCAGCCACTCAATTCCGGAGAGCTCGGCCTTGATCATCGACACCCCCGCAGGCCGAATCGTGCATACAGGCGACTTCAAGCTCGATGCGACGCCCGTCGTGGGCGAGGCGTTCGATGAGGCGTTCTGGAGGGGAATCGGGGATCAAGGCGTGCACGTTCTGACCTGTGATTCTACGAACGTGTTTTCGCCCTTGCCCGGCAGGTCCGAAGCCAGCATCGAAGCCGAAATTAGAAAGCTGGCGGCGAATGCGTCCGGCATGATTGCCGCGACGACCTTCGCCTCGAACGTGGCAAGGCTGAAGACGCTCGCCTCTGCCGGAGTGGCGGCCGGCCGTTCCGTATGCCTGCTTGGTCGGGCGATGCGGCGAATGGTTGAAGACTCGGTTAAGACCGGAATCCTCACCGAATTCCCGAGGACCATCTCGCCGGAAGAGGCCAAGAACGTGCCTCGTGAGCACTTGATGCTTCTCGTGACCGGTTCGCAAGGCGAGGCCCGCGCCGCGTCGGGGGCGCTGTCCCGTGGAAAGTATCAGGGTCTGGAGCTTTCCGAGGGCGACACTTTCCTGTTCTCGTCAAAGACCATTCCGGGCAATGAGAGAGCTGTGCTTCGTGTCGTGAACGCCTTGTCAAAGAAAGGCGTCGACGTGATTGATGACACTTCAATCCTCTATCACGTGTCCGGACATGCGAACCGACCTGACCTTGACCGAATGCACGAGTTGCTCCGGCCCAGGATCGTGGTTCCGATGCACGGAGAGTGTCGGCATCTCAAGGAGCACGCTCGTGTGGCGGCCACGAACGGCTTTGCGTCGCTCGTTGCTGGCAACGGTTCACTCGTGGATCTCACTGGCGACGCGCCTGAGGTAACGGAACATGTGGAGGCAGGACGCATCTACCTTGACGGCAAGGTACAGGTCGGGGCGTTGGACGGAATTGTTCGGAACCGAACTAGGATGGCCATGAACGGTCATGTTGCGGTGACCCTGTTCCTTGAGGGGAACGAATCTGACGGCGGACCTTGGGCTGACTTGACCGGATTGTCCGGAACGGGCGTGTCAGGGAAATCCCTTGGAGCGGTCCTGGAAAAGGAACTGGATCGGCAGTTCGAGCGATCAAAGGTGCATGGAGCATCGGAGGATGGGGAGCTTGATGACAGGCTTGCCGACGACCTGCGAGGCGTGGTTCGCAGAATCTGTGACGCTGAAATCGGCAAGAAGCCGGAAGTGACGGTCTTGATCAGTCGATCGACTTGAGTGCCTGGAACGATGTGAAGTGCATTTTCAGGTGTTGCTTGGACCGGTCCAGACTGCCGCGCACTGCTTGAAGTTCATTGAATTGAGGCCTTGCATGTGTTCTCCAGCGCTGACGGTGCGTCCACTCCCGACTCGGCAGTTTCAAGAGCATGAATTTTCCCCTTGCCTTGGTCGTGAGTGCTTGGGAGCGGCGTTGCAGTGCCATGCGAAGACTCAATGGACAGCGACCGAACTTGTCAGATCAGAGGAAACGCGACGCAGTTCTGACAATCTTCGCAATTGTGCATCTGCCATTGCGCTAGGAACGCCAATCAAGGCCGCTGGATGGGATATGGCGGCTTGAAGCGCGGACTCCAAGGAAACATTAGCGGTTTCCATCAATGTCTTGATAGCAAACGTTAATTCTAGATCGGCCCCAGCCAGTGTCCCGTCTTGAAGTTTCAGGGCGCCGCCACGACGTCGAATCAGGCGTCCACCCAGTTCGAACTCGGTAAGGTCGGTTCCGGCGACGGCCATCGCATCACTCACAAGAAACATTCTGCCCGGTCCTGCCTTTGCCGCCCATGCCGTGCGAATTGTCTCTGGATGAACATGGACAGCATCCGCAATCAGGCTTGCCGACACGCTGCCGCTGGCCAAAGCTGCACCCACCAAGCCGGGCTCACGATTGCCGAGCTGGCTCATGGCATTGAAGATATGGGTGACGCAACGTGCCCCGGCTGCGAAGTACCGCATGCAGACTTCGAAGCTTGCGTCACTGTGACCAAGCGAGACCAGCACTCCGGCGCGAGCGAGTGTTGACACCTGTTCCTCGGTCACGTTCTCCGGCGCAACGGTGACCTTGAGTGCCGGCAGTCGCCTTGATGCGGTGACCAGCGTTTCCATATCGTCGTCTTCCATGGGTCGGATGAACGCTGGATCGTGCGCACCTTTTCGTGCGATCGAGAGATGCGGACCTTCAAGATGGAGCCCTGCGATTCCCGGGACGCCTTCATGGACAGCCTCAATTGTGGCTTCGATCGTTGCGCGGGTCTTTTCGGCCGAGTCCGAAATCAGCGTTGGCAAGAGGACAGAGACGCCAAGGTTGCGATGCGCCCTGGCAATCCGGCGGAGCGTGTCCACAGACGGGTCATTGTTGAGCATGACACCGCCGCCACCGTTGGTCTGGAGATCCACATAGCCTGGAGTCAGAATGTCGCCGGACAAATCGACCACTTCGCCGTCTTTCGGAACTTCTGCATCTGGCCCGAACTCTCTTGCGTGACCGTCTACAAAGCGGATGGCATGTCCCGCCCTCAGCTTCTTGCCGTCGAAAATGCGGCCGTTCTGGATCGTCACGACATCCTGGGTCATACGGTTTCTGTAACTTTGTTGAGGTGTCGCGGAGAATCCGGATCAATTCCACGCTGCACGGCAAGAGCCTCGACCATGCAATAGAACGATACGATTGCGGCGACTGGATCGGTCAGCCAGTGGCCGGTCCGGACATGCTGCAAGCGCGTCGCTTTCCTGACCCTGTCGGACAAGACGAAGACCCGTGCACCCTTTTCGGCAAGGGCATCTGCGGTTTCCGCAACGCTCTCTTCAGCGGCGTCACCGGCCGCGAAGACGATCACCGGAAAGCCTTGGTCGATGATGGACACAGGGCCGTGAAGCACCTCAGCGGAGGAGTAGCTCTCGGCATGGATCAGGCACGTTTCCTTGAACTTGAGCGCCGCTTCGTTCGAGATCGCCCGTGACGGCCCGCGGCCGAGCGTAAGCAGGGAACGGCCGTCGATGGCGCCTTCCGCAGGCGACCAGTCGCAGCGTATCGCGCCCTCGAGGTGGTCGGGCAAGGCTCGGATTGCCGACAAAAGTGACGTTTGCCCCTTTAGTTCGGCGATCAGCCACAGACCGACGACAAGCGAAGTCACAAAGGTCTTTGTTGCGGCAACGCTCAATTCGGGACCTGCGTGAATCGGCAGTGTGCGGTCAACAACGCATGCAAGGCTGGATTCCGGGTTGTTGGTAATCGCGATCGTAAGCGCGCCACTCCTCTTGAGCGCCTTGGTCATCTGCACGATGTCGGGGCTTTGGCCCGATTGAGAAATCGATATGCACATGGTCCCGTTGGCGTCCAGCTCGACGCCATATTGCGACGCGACGGATGGTCCAACCGAGGCCATTGGACGCTTCAGGAGCAGCTCGCTGGCATACTTCAGGTAGGTGCAGGCGTGGTCGGATGAACCGCGCGCTACCGAGAGGAGAAATGGCGGATTCATGTCGCGAGCTCTAGCCGCGGTTGCGGCGATGGCGTCTCCGCCACGGCTCAAGAGACGTTCGACGGCCGCAGGAATTTCGCAGATTTCCCGACGCATCTGTGTGGTATCGGCGGTCATGTTCGCTGTCTCGTCACTTTCGCAACCGCAGTTCTGCGACGAAGTCGTATGCATCGCCGCGATAACGGGACCGAGTAAGTTCGGCGACCCGCCCGCTCTTCAGGAAAGACTTGCGCTCAATGCTCAAAATGGCGGCACCTTCGGCAATGCCAAGAAGATCCGCTTCGCGCGCATCCGAATTTATGGCGGAAATCTTCTGAATCGCAGTGGTCGGTCGATTCCCCAAGCGTTCAAGCACGGAATAAAGAGAGGTTTTCACTTCAAGCGGGTTTGGCAGGATGTCCAGAGGAAGTGCAGCGCGTTCCAGCGCCATAGGACGTCCTCCAGCTTCGCGAAGTCGGTAAATTCGGGCAACTTGCCCACCCTCCCGCAGGTTCAGGGCGGCCACCTCGTCAGGCGTCGCCAGAAAGATGCCCCTTTCGAGCCAGCGAGAAGTCGTGTCGAGCCCTCGGCTCGCCATGTCTTCGGTAAATGAAGTCAGGTGCGAGAGGGATTGCTCCATCCGCTCAATTGGTTCGCGAACGAAAGATCCCGATCCTTGCCGTTGCTCGATCAATCCCTCACGCACCAGTTCCTGTATCGCCTTGCGGACAGTGACGCGGGACAGATCGGTGATATCGGCAATCTCGCGCTCTGGAGGAAGTGACGAGTTGGGCGACAGGACGCCCGTCTCGATGCCTAGATGCAGACGTCGCCGGAGTTGCAAGTAGCGTGGACCGCCAGCCTCGCCAAGCCAGCCTTCGGGTCGGAGAAATTCGGCGGCGTTCACGCAGGAATCTCCTGGGCAAATTCCGCTGCAAGCGAAAGAGCACCTGCAAGGGGCTCATCAAGTGGCGGGGTCAGATCGGACTGCATGTGTGCAGGCAGGTATGGAGCGTAGCAGGCACCGATTCCGCCAGTCAGGCAAATCGGCTGACCGATGCTCCAGCCGATGACTTGAAGCATCGCGGAAATGTCCTGTGCCCCTGCGCGCATAATTTGATCGGCGAGCACGTCGCCCTGCTTCGCAAATTTGGTCACGAGCGGCGCCAAGGCGCCAAACTCCGAAGGACTGGCCGATCCCGCAAAGCGGACGATGCCTGCGGTGCTTTCGCAATCTGTCAAGATCCGCTCTGCCAATGGCGAGGTGGGGCACTGCCCGTCAATGCATTTGAGTGTCATGCTGAGGGCGGCTTTGCCCACGAAGTGTGCCGACGCTTCGTCCCCTAGCACCGGTCCCCAGCCGCCGGCACACCGCATGACTCCTTGGGATTGTGCTGCAAAGAATGATCCTGTGCCGCAGTGGGCAATTGCGCCGTCGGCCAGGCCAAGTGCGCCTCTCAATGCTGCCGCGCGATCATCTTCAATGCGGACGTGCGCAAATGGCAGGGCTGTGCGCAACCTTTCAGAGATTGTCTCGCCTGTCATTCCCGCAAGTCCGACAAACGCGGGAATCCGCGAAAGCGATTCCAACTTCAGGCCGGCACGATTTGCCAATCTGTTCAAGCCGGCAGAAATCTCGCTCAGTGCGCCGTCAAAGTCTGTGGACACGTTTGCGGGTCCGGTCTCCACGGCAACGATTGACTTGCCGTCATCCAACGCGACGCGACACTGCGTGCCGCCGCCATCAATGGCGATAACCGGAGACGTTTGCGATTCACTCATGCAGATACCTTTATAATACCTATTGGGAGAGAGAAAGTCCAAATAATGCCAATATGTTACTTTTTGCCTCAAGTTCGTGCCGATGGAGCAGCTGGTCTGCTCGACGTGCCCGACTGAATTTTTGTGCACCGGTCGTGGGATGTGCGCATCCCGAGTTCGCTGTTCAGAATGGTTCATCGGGGCATGGCGCCGCCGGGAGCAGCTTCAGACCGATCATCGGCACATTTGCTGGAAGTCGGTTCGAATTTCTTGAAAATCCAGGCTTCGATGTCTTCCCGGTACCACATGCTGCCATGGGAAGTGGCGCTAGGCTGGCTACCTGCCGCGGGTAGGCAAGGCGCACCTTGGCAGAGTGGATGAGGTTTGGGATTCACTCACCTGGAATGGATTGGCGATGCACGATCCCACGTTGTTTGTCTACCCATCTTGTCTTGTGCCCCAGTCAGGGACGGGCGATCCGTTCGCAGCATTGAATCGGCATGTTGATTCCGACGGGTTCCGCCTAGATCCGTTCCATGCGTCTGGGTATGACGGCGGTCCGAAGGTCCATCAGCTGCGCCAGGGTCCTGCGACGATGCATTTGGTTCTGGTGCCATCCACGATGCAGATTCTGACTGTTGAACGGATCGAGTTTCCCGTCCCGGGTCTGCTCGGTCTGTCGCGGATTCCGGACATATGGGTTGGCGAACGGACGCCGGACGAAAGGACAGTCTGGCACTTTCGGATGAAATTGACACGGGCGGCACGTTGAGGCTTTGAACAAAAGTGTAGACAAAAGGTATTAAATAGGTATCCTATAGCGTGTGACTGGGGGAATCACATGGCCAGCTCTCAAACTGAAGCGCTGCACGATTCTGCGGAGGGACTCGATGAACGCCCTCGGACCGAAGTTGCTGCCTTGCTGGCCGACGGTCAGATCGCCGCTGCAACGTCGCTTCTTGGCGCCCTCGACATCGTTGTGAGCGGTGCCAGCGCGATGGCGCGAACCATTCGCGCTGGCGGCGTGCTGCATTACGCGGCTGCAGGTTCGTCTGGTCTGATGGCTGCAGCCGATGCCTTGGAACTGGGTGGCACATTCTCGATTCCAGCTGATCAGATCAGAATTCACATGGCTGGAGGATTGCCGGTTGACGTGGAAATGCCCGGGGCGACCGAGGACGATGCCACGAACGTTCAGCATGCCATGTCGGGCATATCGAGCAGAGACACCGTGATCGCAGTTTCGGCCAGCGGCGCAACGCCATACACGTTGGCCGCCGCCGAAGCGGCGCGAAGGCGTGGCGCAACCTTGATCGCCATCGCCAACAATTCCGGTGCGGCGCTTCTTGATGGCGCCGATCACCCTGTTTGCCTGGCCACGCCGCCCGAAGTTCTTTCCGGGTCGACCCGGATGGGGGCGGGAACAGCGCAGAAGATCGCGCTGAACATGCTTTCGACACTCATGGCGATCGAACTGGGCCACGTCCATGATGGGATGATGGTGAACCTGCGAGCGGACAACGCCAAACTGCGGGCCCGGGCCACGGGAATTGTAGGTCAGATTGCCGGCAAAGACAGAGCGACAGCCAGCACGGCGCTCAAACAGACCCATGGCTTCGTAAAGCCTGCAATTCTGGTCGCCGCAAAGGACGTGTCGCCAGACGAGGCCAACGCCTTGCTTCAACAAACCGAAGGAAACCTTCGCGCCGCTTTGGCGCAACTCAACTGACGTGCACTTAACCTGGGAGGTCAAACATGACACGCAACTCACTGAAACTGGCCCTTGCGACCATAGGCCTTGTCGCCACAGGCGCACAGGCGCAGGACGTTTCGCTGACAATCGAAAGCTGGCGCAACGACGACCTTGCCCTTTGGCAGCAAGAGATCATTCCGGCCTTTGAAGCCGAGCATTCCGGGATCAAGGTGATTTTCTCCCCCTCCGCGCCGACCGAATACAACGCCGCCCTGAATTCGAAGCTCGATGCCGGTTCGGCGGGCGACATCATCACGTGCCGCCCCTTCGATGCATCGCTGGCGCTCTTCGAGGCCGGGCATCTCACCGACCTTGACGACATGGAAGCCATGAACAACTTCTCCGACGTTGCAAAGTCGGCTTGGCAAACTGACGATGGTTCGGCCACGTTCTGCGTTCCGATGGCATCGGTGATCCACGGCTTCATATACAATGCGGACGCATTCGCGGAGCTTGGCATCGAGGTCCCAGCGACCGAGGCAGAGTTCTTCGCCGCGCTCGACACGATCAAGGAGGATGGCAGCTACATTCCCATGGCGATGGGTACCAACGACCAATGGGAAGCCGCCACCATGGGCTACAACAACATCGGGCCGAACTACTGGAAAGGCGAAGAGGGTCGTCGCGCACTGATCGCGGGCGAACAGAAACTGACTGACGACCCATGGGTTGCACCCTACGAGACTCTGGCAAAATGGGGCGACTACCTTGGCGACGGCTACGAAGCGCAGACCTACCCTGACAGCCAGAATCTCTTCACGCTTGGGCGTGCAGCGATCTATCCCGCCGGATCTTGGGAAATAGCCGGGTTCAACGCCCAGGCAGATTTCGCAATGGGTGCCTTCAAGCCGCCTGTCCGGAATGCGGGCGACACATGCTATATCTCGGACCACACTGACATCGGGATCGGCATGAACGCAGCAACAGCCAATCCCGAGGCAGCGAAGACCTTCCTTGCCTGGGTCGGGTCGCCCGAGTTTGCGTCAATTTTTGGCAATGCGCTTCCCGGGTTCTTCCCGCTGTCCAAGACTCCTGTCGAGTTGACGGACCCGCTTGCAAAGGAGTTTGTGAGCTGGCGCGGCGAGTGCGAATCGACGATCCGCTCGACCTACCAAATCCTTTCTCGCGGCACCCCGAACCTCGAAAACGAGACTTGGGGCGCATCCGTCGCGGCAATCAAGGGCACTTCTTCGCCAGCAGAGCTGGGCCAGAAGCTTCAGGAGGGTCTGGCAAGCTGGTACGCGCCGCAGCAGTGATCCTCATCTGACCGCAAGCTTCCCGGGCGGTGCGCCCGCCCGGGAGTCCTTCCTCGGGGAAAGCCCATGTCGGTCCCTCGCATCCGCTGGCACATCATCGTGTTTCTCGCGCCGGCCACCCTCGTCTACACGGCCGTGATGATCTTCCCCCTCTTCAACACGCTGCGGCTTGCGCTCTACAGCGAGGTGGAACAGGTGCGCGTCTTCGTCGGTCTGGAGAACTTTCACACGCTCTTCTTCGACCCGATCTGGTCCGAGCAGTTCTGGAACGCGATTGGCAACAACTTCTGGTTCTTTTTGATTCATATGCTGGTGCAGAACCCGATTGGCGTCGCGCTGGCAGCCATTCTCTCACATCCACGTCTTCGCTTTGCGGCGCTTTATCGCTCCGCGATCTTCATCCCCACGATCCTGTCGTTCGTGATCGTCGGATTCGCCTGGAAACTCATCCTTTCTCCGATTTGGGGCATCGCGCCGTCGATGCTCGATGCAGTGGGCCTCAAGTTCCTGTTTGCACCGTGGCTGGGGAAGGAGGAGTACGCGTTGACGACGCTGGCGTTGATCTCTGTCTGGCAGTTTGTCGGCATCCCGATGATGCTGATCTACGCAGCTCTTCTTTCCATCCCCGATGAAATCCTGGAAGCGGGAGAGATCGAAGGCATTACCGGCATGTCAGCGTTCTGGAAGCTAAAGCTGCCGCTGATCCTGCCGTCCATCGGAATCATTTCGATCCTCACTTTTGTTGGCAATTTCAACGCATTCGACCTGATCTACGTCGCTCAAGGGGCACTTGCCGGGCCGGATTTCTCTACCGACATTCTTGGCACGTTCATGTACCGCACCTTTTTCGGCTTCCAGCTTCAATTGGGCGACCCGCACATGGGCTCTGCCATCGCGGGTGCAATGTTCGCGATCATCCTCGTCGGCGTCTGTATCTACCTGTTCGGCATCCAGACTCGGATGCGCCGCTACCAGCTCTGAGTTCAGGACATGCACAAGGCACGCACGAATCCTTTCAACACGATGGGCATGCACGGTGCGTTGATATTGTACACGTTGATCGCGCTCTTCCCTGTATTCGTGATCCTCATAAACAGCTTCAAAGCGCGCAAGGCGATCTTCCGCGAACCTCTGGCTTTGCCAGATTCCGATAGCTTTTCACTGATCGGCTACCAGACGGTGATGAGGCAGGGGGACTTCTTTCTCTACTTCCAGAACTCGATGATCGTTACTGTCGCATCACTTTTCTTCATCCTGCTTTTTGGCGCGATGGCGGCCTATGCACTCGCGGAGTACCGCTTCAAGGGCAACCTTCTGATGGGCCTGTACCTCGCCTTGGGCATCATGATCCCGATTCGAATTGGCACCGTCGCGATCCTGGAGATGATGGTGGCGACCGGATTGGTAAACACGCTCTGGGCGCTGATCCTTGTATACACTGCGCAGGGTCTTCCTCTCGCGGTGTTCATTCTGTCAGAGTTCATGCGGCAAGTGTCCGACGACTTGAAGAACGCCGGCCGCATTGATGGTCTGTCCGAATACACGATCTTCTTCCGTCTCGTCTTGCCGCTCGTTCGCCCCGCAATGGCAACAGTTGCGGTGTTCAACATGATCCCGATCTGGAACGACCTTTGGTTCCCGCTGATCCTTGCGCCCGCGGAAAAGACCAAGACTCTGACCTTGGGGAGCCAGGTATTCATCGGACAGTTCGTGACGGACTGGAACGCAGTGCTGTCGGCACTTTCAATGGCGATCCTGCCGGTCCTGATACTCTACGTCATCTTCTCGCGACAGCTTATCCGTGGAATCACTTCTGGAGCCGTGAAATGACCCGTGTTCTGATAGTTGGCCTGGGAAACATGGGACTCAGCCATGCGTTGGCCCATCATCGCCACCCAGGCGCCGAGATCGTCGGTCTGGTGAACCGTTCGGCCGTAGAACTTCCAGAAGAGCTTTTGTCCTATCCGAACTTCGCAACCTTCGAGGAGGGAATGGGGACCAACCCCGACCTCGTTGTCATTGCAACCTACACCGACACGCATGCCGACTATGCCTGCACGGCGATGGAAGCCGGGGCGCACATATTTGTCGAAAAGCCGCTGGCAATGACGGTGGCGGACGCCGAGCGTGTCGTGGAGACTGCCACGAGTACAGGTCGAAAGCTGGTTGTTGGATACATTCTTCGCCACCACCCATCCTGGATACGCCTGATCGAGGAAGCACGGGCGCTCGGCGGGCCATATGTCTTCCGGCTGAACCTGAACCAGCAGTCGTCAGGCGCCGAATGGGAAACACACAAGGCGTTGATGCAGACGACAAGCCCCATCGTCGATTGCGGGGTCCACTATGTCGACGTCATGTGCCAGATCACCGACTCGGTGCCGGTCCGCGTCCATGGCTTGGGCTTGCGTCTGACCAACGAGATTCCCGTGGACATGTACAACTATGGCCAGTTCCAGGTCCTCTTCGCTGACGGGTCGGTTGGCTGGTACGAAGCCGGATGGGGCCCGATGATGTCGGAGACAGCATTTTTCGTGAAGGACATAGTCAGTCCAAACGGGTCGGTGTCGATCACCGAAGGCAACAAGGGCGCGTCGTCTGACATTGACGGTCACACCAGGGTAGGCGGCATCCTCGTGCATACGTCTCAGGGAGACCGCACGATCGAAATGCCGGATGAACCCGGTCATCAGGAACTTTGCGCAGCCGAACAGGCCTACATGCTTCGCGCAGTCGCCGAGGACATCGACCTGACCCGCCACATGTCCGATGCCGTTCAGTCGCTCGCCATTTGCTTGGCCGCTGATGAGAGCATTCGCACCGGCTGTCCCGTTTCGTTTGAGGAGACCTCGACATGACCGCCCTGAAGCTGACGAACGTGAACAAGTCGTTCGGAGAAGTGCAGGTCCTCCAAGACATCAACCTGGAAGTCGAGGAAGGCGAGTTTGTCGTGTTCGTCGGGCCTTCGGGATGCGGGAAGTCGACGCTTCTGCGAGTCATCGCAGGCCTCGAGGACGCGACTTCCGGCGAAGTGACGATTGACGAACAGGTCGTGAACCAGACGCCGCCCTCGAAACGGGGAATTGCAATGGTGTTTCAGACCTATGCGCTCTACCCGCATTTGAATGTGCGCGGGAACATGAGCCTGGCGCTCAAGCAGGACAAGCAGCCGAAGGCGGTCATCGAGGAGCGCGTTGCGACGGCATCAAGAATGCTCAACCTCGAACCTTACATCGACCGTTATCCTTCCGAGCTTTCTGGCGGCCAGCGCCAGCGGGTCGCCATTGGTCGCGCCATTGTGCGCGAACCGAAGCTCTTTCTCTTCGACGAACCGCTCTCGAACCTTGACGCCGCTCTGCGCATGAACACGAGAATCGAAATCGCCAACCTGCATCGGCAACTCGGCACATCGATGATCTATGTTACGCATGACCAGACCGAGGCGATGACTTTGGCCGACAAGATCGTCGTTCTTCGTCATGGGCAGGTCGAGCAGATTGGCAGCCCGATGGAGTTGTACAACAACCCCACAAACCAGTTCGTCGCTGGCTTCCTCGGCTCGCCGTCAATGAATTTCTTTCCTGCCGGCCTGGTCCACGCAGGCGACGACCGTACAATTGGTGTGCGGCCCGAGAACCTGTACCTGACCGACGACGGCGTTCTGGATGCAGAGGTCAGCCATGTAGAGCAGCTTGGGGCCGACACGAATGTAGTCGCCCAGGTTGACGACCATCAGATTACGGTACGTCTTTTTGGACAGCATTTCATTGAGGAAGGACAAAACCTTCGTTTCGGCTTCAAGCCCGAAAATGCATATCACTTCGATAGAGACGGCTTGCGCCTTCGCTAGCCAGGACATTGCACCATATGATGCTGCGAGGGGCGAGATTCCGTCAAATGTGTTCATGCAACAAGCACTTACATACGGGCGGCGGTCGAACCGCATGCAGATACGGTGTAACGACGCCCCGATCGGATGCAGGCCCCGCAAGCGGCGCTGCGTCGCAGAGGATTTTGAAGGCAAACAGCTGTTATTGGACGGCTGCGCACTTCATCCCAAGGAGGCGGAGCGCATTGGCGACTTGACTTGCCAATTGGCGGAGTGCTTCACGGATCACCGGGATCCGTGTAGCATCGAGCACAGCCTTTCCGCCCTCGTCGCCTAGCGCGAGATGAAGCTTGCGCTCGGTTGCGAGGACAGCAACGACAAGGACCAGCTGCAGAACAGGCTTGTCCGCAGGTCCGGGAAACTGCAGTGGCCCGGCGGATGGTTGTGCTCCGTGCCCTTAACCGGAACTTTCAGCTGAACATCTCCCCCCGGCATCGCGCAGGTCCCTGAAAGGGCGCGGCCTTTCCGCGCCAGCGCGGGGGATTCCGGTGGATTCATGTTGCCATGTAATTGGACAGATTTGGTGTTGACATGCGCCAGAATGCGCATATTGTGACCCTGATTCGTGTTGCCATGTAAGGATCGGACCCGTGGCTCTCAGCGTCGACATCATCCCGAACCGATCCTCGCCGCCCGCAATCCTCCTCCGCGAGGCATGGCGCGAGGGCAAGCGCATACGCAGGAGAACCGTCGCGAATCTCTCGAAGATGCCCCCCGCCCTCGTCGACGCCGTCCGCGCCGCCCTCGACGGCGGCGTGGTGTTCCCATCGCTCGACGCGGCCGTCGCCATCCGCCGGTCCCGTCCCCACGGACACGTGGCGGCGGTTCTGGGAACGCTCCGGTCGCTTGGTCTGGTCCGTGTCCTGGGCCGAAAGGCGGGCCGCAGGCGGGATCTCGCCGTGGCGGCCGTCGTCGCAAGGATCATCGACCCCGCCTCCAAGCTGGCCACGGCCCGGGCGCTGGATCCCGAGACCGCGTCGACCAGCCTCGGGGCCGTGCTCGGGCTCGGGGCCGTCACCGGCAACGAGATGCTGGACATGCTGGACTGGCTGCTGGAGCGCCAGCCGTGGATCGAGAGGAGCCTGGCCAACAGGCACCTGAAGGGCGGCAACACGCTGATTCTTTACGACGTCTCGTCCAGCTACCTGGAGGGACGGTGCTGCCCGCTGGCGGCCTTCGGCCACAACCGGGACGGGAAGAAGGGGAAGATGCAGGTCACCTACGGGCTTCTGTGCGCCGCGGACGGCTGCCCGGTGGCGGTGGAGGTGTTCGCCGGCAACGCCGGGGACCCGTCCACGGTGGCGGGCCAGGTGGACAAGGTCCGGAAGCGCTTCGGCATCGCGCGCGTGGCGCTGGTGGGCGACAGGGGGATGCTGACCACGGCGCGGATCCGCGGGGATCTCGAGCCGGCGGGGCTCGACTGGATCTCGGCCCTGAGGACCGGGGACATCCGCAAGCTGCTGCAATCCGCCGTTCCGGGCGCCCCGGCCCCTCTGGCGCCCGAGGCGCTGGTTCCCGACGCGGTCGCCGAGATCACGGGCCCGGACTTCCCCGGCGAGCGGCTGATGGTCTGCCTGAACCCGCGGCTGCGCGAGGAGCGGCGGCGGAAGCGCGAGGAGCTTCTGGAGGCGACGGAAGAGACGCTGGCGGCGATCGCGGCCGCTGCCGCGCGCCGGAAGCCGGGGTCGGCGAACCGCGACCAGGCCATCAAGGCCTTGGGACGGGAGGCCAACCGGCGCAAGATGGAGAAGCATTTCGACATCGACGTGCACGACGCGGGGATGGACTGGGCGCGCAACCGGGGCAGGATCGAGGCAGAGGCCCGGCTCGACGGGATCTACGTGATCCGCACCAGCCTGGACGCCGCGTCACTTGGCCCGGAGACTGCGGTGGAGGCGTACAAGTCGCTCGCGCAGGTGGAGCGCGCGTTCTTGGCGATGAAGACCTCGCGGCTGCGGATCCGGCCCGTGCACGTCTATTCGGAGGACCATGTCCGCGCCCACGTGTTCCTCTGCATGCTCGCGTACCACGTGGAATGGCACATGCGCCGGCGCCTGGCGCCGATCCTGTTCGAGGACGACGACCGGGAAGGCGCCCGTGCGCAACGCAGCTCGCCGGTGGAGAAGGCCGAGGTCTCGGAGAGCGCCAGGGCCAAGGCCGACACGAAGCGCACCCCCGACGGGCTGCCGGTCCACAGCTTCACGACGCTTCTTTCCGACCTGGCCACGCTGACGCTGAACCATGCCTCCATTCCCGGACGGCCCGACAGCCGGTTCCTGCTGGCTTCGGAGCCGACCGAACTGCAGGCGAGGGCGTTCGCGCTGCTCGGCATGGACCCGGATCGCGATGCTTACATAAGCGTGACAGCCTGAATCCGGCCGAAACCCCTGTCGCGC